>CAYSIV010000172.1:0-7265 GCA_964431175.1 uncultured Anaerolineales bacterium | reverse complement strand
GTGATAGCGATGATCCGCTGTGGGGGATTGTTTTTGGCGTCGTCGCCCTGGGCGTCGTCGTCGGCATTCGCTGGCGGACGACGTCGGTTGGCATTGGCGATGCCGGCCTTATCCTGCTCGGCGTCTACGTTGGCGTGGAGTGGGGCGGGGGGTCGAAGCGCGCACTGGCTTATTTTGAAGAGAGTCCAATATTCAGCGCTGGCCGCGATTCATCAGGTGAGGCAAATTACGACGACTTGTTTCGGGCCATGCACGCCCAGCGTCAGCACTCGCTCAATGTCAGACGTGCGGCTCGGCCCGGCGATGACAACCGTGTTGCTGGCCTGGCGATCAAAGCCCGGCCACCAGTCGCCTAATGTTGAATAGAACTGATCCGGCGTGACGAAGACGAGGTGAAGCGGCACGATGAGCGACGCCAGCCGGCCCCGACCGGCCCCGGACTTGACCACGACGCCGCCTACTTGAGCGATGGCCGCCAGCGCGCCCGTGATTCCAGCGTCAGCCGCCTCTATCGCCTCAACCTGTTTCTGCCTCAACCCATCTTCGCCCGAAATCAACTGATCCACCAACACAAACTCTTCACGCCTCAGTGCTTCGGGCAACCCGGCCAACGGCTGGGGGAGCGAGTCGGCCTCCCACGCCAGAATTCGTCTGGCCCCAGACTCTTTCAGCAACACGATCGTTCGCGCCACCGCTTCATTTGACTTCACTCGCTCAAAGCGCCCGCCCAGCTTTTGCCATTCAGCGGCAAACTGATCAATCAAAATTTCACGATCAACTTCAGGGGAGACAGGGAGCAAGGGAGAAGGGGGGAGAGCAGGCAAACCCTTCGCCTTGTTCAAAGATTGGCGGATGTTGGAAAGAATCGAGTCACGCATCTCGCTCTTCTCTCTTCTCTTTTCGTTTTGCGACTCTTTCCCGGAAGCTCTCTCTGGCCAGGGCCGGAAAATCGCGCGATTGAGTCCAGCCGCCGGGCGGGCCGGGCAGTCTTTGCACCCAGCCGCCCCGCGCCAGCAGCCGCGTCCCCAACCGGCTTAGCCAGAGCGAGAGACGATAGCCCGGCAGTGATCGCATCCCCAAAGACCAAAGCTTCATGGCCGGGCCAAGCCACGCGGCATCGCCGCCCGTCTCTTCAATCTGCGCCGATCGCACTTTCAACAGCATCGTCGGGATGTCAATGCGAACGGGGCACACTTCCTGGCACGCGCCGCACAGGCTGGAAGCCCCGGCCAACTCTCCGAACTCAGCCAGGCCGCCGAGCGCGGGGGCGATGATAGCTCCGATTGGCCCCGGATAGACCGAGCCGTAAGCGTGCCCGCCAATTTCGCGATAGACCGGGCAAATGTTGAGGCACGCGCCGCAACGAATGCACAAGAGCGACTCGGCCAGCTCGCCGGCCAGCACCCGCGAGCGACCGTTGTCTACGAGCACGAGGTGAAGCTCATCCGGGCCGTCAGGCTCATCCGGGCGGCGCGGGCCGGTAATGAGATTGGTATAGCCCGTAATCTTCTGGCCGGTGGCCGAGCGGGCCAGCACGCGCAACATGATTTCGAGATCGGCCAGTGTCGGCACCACGCGCTCAATGCCCATCAGGGCGATGTGAACTTTGGGCAAGGTGGTGCACAGCCGCCCGTTGCCTTCATTGGTGACAATGCACAGTGTGCCGCTTTCGGCCACCCCGAAGTTTACGCCAGAGACGCCGATGTCGGCGGTGACGAAGACTCCGCGCAGAGCCTGGCGCGCGGCGGCGGTCATGGCCGGGATGTCGTCGGCAGGCGGCAGGCGGAGATGTTTTTCAAACAAGGCGGCCACGTCCGAGCGGCGCAAGTGGATAGCCGGAGCCACGATGTGCGACGGGTGATCCTCCCGTAACTGCAAAATATATTCTCCGAGATCGGTTTCCACCACGCGCAGTCCGGCCTTCTCCAGCGCCGCGTTCAATCCAATCTCTTCGCTGACCATTGACTTGGATTTGGCGATTAGTAGGGGCGACGTTACGTCGCCCCTACTTTGGGCGATCTCCAGCACGAGACGGTTGGCGTCGGCGGCGGTGGCGGCCCAGTGAACGACGCCGCCCCTAGCCTGCACCGCCGCTTCAAGCTGAAGCAAATAGGTGTCGAGATGGCTCAGGGCTTCGATCCGAATCGCCCGGGCCTGATCGCGCACCAGGTCGGCGTTGGGCAAAGAGGCCAGCGCATTCGTGCGCTGAATTTCCGAGCGCTCGAAGTTGCCGTCGAGGGCGGCTTGCAGGTTCGAGTCGGCGAGGGCGGTATTGATGCGTTGCTTGAAAGTAGCAGGCATTTTAGCAACCATAGATTTCACGGATTACACAGATTTGATTTCCTAATCCGTGTAATCCGTGGTTTTAAGTCTTCGCCAAAATTTCGGCCAGGTGAATGACGCGCTGAATGCTTCCAGTTCGATGCAAGCCGCCGTTGAGATGGGTGAGGCAACCGGCGTCGCAAGTGACCGCCAGCGGCGCGTTGCTGGCCCGAAGGTTGTTCATCTTGCGGGCCAGCATCTCACCGGAAACTTCAGCCAGTTTCACCGAGAACAGCCCGCCAAACCCGCAACATTCTTCCGCGCCGGGAAGCTCAACCAGGGTTGCGCCGCGAACATGCTGGAGCAGAGTCAACGGCGCTTCGCGCTCGCGCAAACCGCGCAAGAGATGGCAAGAAGGGTGGTAAGTGAGCGGGCCGTCGTAGGCCGCGCCCACATCGGCCAGGCCAAGTTCGTGAACAAGATATTGCGAAAACTCAAAGGTGCGGGCGGCAACGGCTTTGGCCCGAGGCAGGTTCACCGGGTCGTCGGCGAACAAGTCGGGGTAGCCGTGTTTGATCATCGCCGCGCACGAGCCGGAGGGCGTGACGATGGGGCCGTCAGTGTTGGCAAACACATCGAGGAAGTGTAAGGCGACCCGGCGCGCATCAGGGCGATACCCGGCGTTGTAACCGGGCTGGCCACAACACGTTTGGGCCATCGGGAATTCCACTCTTACGCCGATTCGTTCCAGCACCGCCACCGCCGCTTCGCCAATTTCGGGATACAAAGCGTCGAGGATACAGGTGATGAAAAGTTGGGCGGGTTTAGAGGCGGCTTTGGACGGAGTCGCGGAGCGCATTGGAAAGCTCGATTGCAGTGGCGTACCGTTCTTCAGGGTTGCGGGCTATCGCTTTCAGGATCACATCCTGCGCGGGTTCGGGCAAATCGGGATTGAGGGTGCGCGGGAGTTGCGGGGCTTCGCTCAGCACCTTCACCACCACCTCGGCCCAGTTGGGGCCTTCGTGCGGGCGGTGGCCGGTGCACATTTCGTACAACATCGCCCCCAGCGAGTAAACGTCCGAGCGCACATCCACCGGCAACCCTTGGCACTGCTCCGGCGACATGTAATAAGCGGTGCCGGTCGTGGTCTGGGCGTCAAACACTTGGGCTGAGGTGAGCAGGACGGCCAGACTGAAGTCGCCAATGTACACATCACCGCTGGCCTCCACCAGAATGTTTTGCGGTTTGATGTCGCGGTGAAGCATTCCCCGTTGGTGAGCATAGTGCAGGCCGCGCGCAATCTGATCAGCCAGATCGACGACGCGACTCAGAGAGAGCCGCCCCTGTTCCATCTCGCCGGCCAGCGAGCCGCGGTCGGCATAGCGCATAACAATGAAGGGAATATTGCCATGATGGCCGCAATCGTAAATGGGCAGGATGTGGGGATGTTCGAGTTGGCCGATCACCCGCAGTTCGGTGGCAAACTGGCGGGCCGCCTCTTCACTCCCCACCAGGTCGGACGGAAAAACCTTGATCGCCACGGCGCGATCCATCAGCGGATCGTAACCGCGATAGACTACGGCCGTGCCGCCCTGGCCGATTTTGTCGTCAATGCGGTAACGCGAAGCAAAAGTCTGGCCGACCAAGAGTGGCATGGCTCTATTTTACACAGGATTGAGAAAGGGGTGAAAACTGGCATCTTCTTCACATCCGATGTAACATCTAACCCACATCTCACCCAATTGAGGAAACCTATATGCTTCACTCAATGCTGACTGAGGCCCAGGCCCAACTTCTGCGCGACGAAAAAACGGCGCTGGCCGAGACGCGGCTGGCGCTGGCCGAACTTGACGCGCCGCGCGAGACGCTCGATACCCTGCAAAAAGCCATCCTGCAACTCGACGAACTCTTCCTGCTGGTGGTGGTTGGTGAATTTAACGCCGGCAAGAGCGCGCTCCTGAACGCCTTGCTAGGCGAGAAGGTGCTGGCCGAGGGCGTACTGCCGACGACGTCCCGCGTGACCCTGGTGAAATGGGGCGAACAGATCGACGAGCAAGTGATGGATGAAGGGTCCGCCGCCTTCACCCACCCTCTGCCCCTTCTCCAGGAACTCAATATCGTCGACACGCCCGGCACCAATGCCGTCATCCGCCAGCACGAGCGCCTGACAGACGAATTTGTGCCGCGCAGTGACCTGGTGTTGTTTGTCACTTCGGCTGACCGACCTATGACCGAGAGCGAGCGCCAGTTTATGGAGCGCATTCGTGACTGGGGCAAGAAGGTGATCATCGCCCTCAACAAAGTGGACATTCTGGAAAATGAGGCGGCCCTGGACGAAGTGCGCGCCTTCGTTCTCAAACACGCCGAAGATGTGCTCGGCTTCAGGCCGGAGTTCTTCCCGGTTTCGGCCCGGCTGGCCCAACAAGCAAAGGCCTCCACCGACCCGGCGGAAGTTCAACGCCTGCTGGCCGCCAGCAAGATTGAGGCGCTGGAGCAGTATATCTATTCAACCCTCGACGATGCCGCCCGCCTGCAACTCAAGTTTGCCAGCCCGCTGGGCGTGGCCGAGCACCTCGTCGAACAAATCCGAACCGAGGCGGCCGAGCAGGAAGAAGCACTGAAGGAGGACAAAGAAACCGTCGGCGCGTTGGAGACGGTGATTGCCGCTTACGAGCAAGAGTTGGAAGCAGAACTTGCGCCGCGACTGGCCGAGGTCGAAAACATCCTGCACCGCCTGCAAGCGCGCGGCCTGGATTTCTTTGACAAAACTCTGCGACTGCTGAACGTGGCCGAGCTGACTCGCGGCGACCGGGTGCGGGCGAAGTTTGAACAGCAAGTGCTGGCCGATGTGCCTCAACAAATTGAGGAGCGCGTGCATAAGCTGATTGACTGGCTGGTGGACAAAGATTTGCATCAGTGGCAACAGGTGATGGCTTACTTGCAGAGACGGCAAGCCCGTTACACCGAGCATCTGGTGGGCGAGGGCGCCTCGACGCTGGACTCGCGGCGGCGGACGTTGATTGACTCGGCCGGCGCCACCGCCCAGACCATCGTCAACACTTATGATCGGGAGAAGGAAGCGCGCGAACTGGCCGCCGAGGTGGAAACGACCGTTGCCCAGGTGGCGATGTTGGAGGCCGGGGCGGTGGGTCTCGGGGCGCTCGTCGTGCTGGTGGTAGCCTCGTCGGCAGTGGACATTACCGGAATCCTGGCCGCCGGCACGCTGGCGATTCTCGGCATCTTTGTGATCCCGTACAAACGCGGGAAAGTGAAAGAGCAGTTCCGCGGAAAGATGGAAGTCTTGCGCCTCAAATTGCTCGGCGCCCTGACAACCCAGTTCAAGAGCGAAGCCGATCAATCTATTGCCCGGGTGAGGGACGGCGTTGCCCCCTATATCCGCTATGTGCGCGCCGAACGCGAGCGGGTGGAGACGACGCAGGAAGCCTTACGGGGCTTGCGGCAAAAACTCTCGGCGCTCAAGGCAAAAGTGCAGGCGATGAAATAGTCTTCTCCGCCATCGCCAGCAGAGCCACCAGGGCCATGAAGGCCAGCAGGTAATAGTAATTACAAAACGCCTGCTTGCCGAACAAAGACAAAACGCCGTAACTGATGAACAGGGCGATTGACCAATGATGCCAGGTCGCAGGGTTGGCTTTGAATATCACCAGTGCGCTGATGAAGAAGGCAACCAGATAGACAGTGATCAGCGGCCAGTTGGCAATGAACAAGTTGTGCTCATTCGCCAGGTAAGCTATTAGAGAGAGCGAGTCGACTCGAATCTCTCTCTGCAGGTAAGTGACGATGGTTTGCTGGATAAATGCCTGCGGACTCGCCAGCAGGAACGGGGCGACTATCACGGCAAAAGTAACGCCAGACCATCCCAGCACCTTGTAAAACTCCCGCCGGGCGCAATGTCGATAGAAATGCAACAAAGTCAGCACTGACAGTAGAAGCATATGTTGCTTCATGCCGGAGAGCGCACCCAAAAGAATCCCGGCCACCACCCACCGCTTCGTCCAACCGCACCAGATGAGACCCGCCGTCAGCATGACCATGACCGGCTCGATCCACGCCTGCTCCAGCACAAACAGCGAGACCGGAAATGATAGCCACGACAATACAACCAGGCGCCGCAGAGACTCGTCCAGGCGAAACTTGGCCATGAGCTTCAACAGCAGAATTGAGGTGACTGCGTCGGCGACGATATTGCCCAGACGAATGTCGCCCAATAAGCGAAACGGCGCTGACCAGAAATAGTAAGCCGGCCAATAGTTCAGGCCGGGCGCGTAGCCGTAACCGCCACCGTAAAGATCGGCGTAAGGTTGCGTGTAAGGGTTGAGGCCGGAGAGCAGGTAATCGCTGGCGCGCGTGGTCAGCCCGAAGACGTCAATGTAAGGGTTGGGCGAAACCAACAGAGTCCGGACCCGAACAGCGATCATAAGAATCGCCGCTGCCCAGAACACAATTCGCATCCACGGGCGAAGCGCCTGACCAGAGAACATAGCCAGAAGCACATAGACGGCGGCCACCCCAAAGCTCACTCCTAGAAGTTGTTTCAACAGAGAAAGTAGTTCCGCGGAAGCCGGGTAGACAATGCCCGGCTTTATCCAGATGGCGGCGCAAAAATACAAGACGGCGGCAGAAAAGAGACTCTTCCAGAGCAACGTTTTGTTGAGGCAGGCAAATATTTGTTTTGGTAATGCCATTCCAAGGAGGGTGAGACTGTAGCCGGCCGTCAGGAGGAGCACAAACGAACCATCGTAGTGACCGTAAGTCTCTCGCAGAACCCAGGCAATGAAAAAGTAGAAGAAAAGCTGAAGCATGCTCAGAATCCCGGCTCCCTGTAAGTTATCGCGCTGATAGCGGGAACCGAAACAACGCCTGCGGCGTCCTACCCGTGCAATAGACCATTGCTACATAAATAGACTCTATCGGAAATAGCGGCCTTCGACAGGCTCAGGCCGCGGCTGACAGGCTCAGGCCGCGGCTGACAGGCTCAGGCC
>CAYSIV010000171.1:0-13199 GCA_964431175.1 uncultured Anaerolineales bacterium | reverse complement strand
AAGGGTCTCTGGCTGGTTGCGCCGAGATTCTTCGCTTCGCTCAGAATGACAGGGGGCGCTTTCCCGTTAAAGCCGGAAGAGCCCGAATTGCGAATGACGAATGACGAATGGTTACTTCTTTCGTCATTCGTCTATCGTCCTGTTAAGCAAAAAAGGCCAAATAGCGAAAAAAAAGAGTGGAACGCATAAGCTCCGTCGGAAATGACTGCTTTTCCGGGGATGCGCCCACTCTTCGCTATTTGGCCTAATGAATTTCGATTATGGTCCGGAACGAAGGTGGGTTAGCGCCCCCGCTCCATACACATGCAAACCAACATTATTATATGTTTCATAAGTGTTGTGGATTATATCGCTCCAAAATGGCCTGTCAAGACCAATTCCCTTAGAGTTTTGTAAGCAGATTGCACAACCTGCTGGCGACACGCTAAAACGTTATACCGTTTGCTATTTATTGCCTATCATTCTAAAATCCAGACATAAATACTCGAATTTCGTCACGACTTATGATTTGTAAGGAGGAAATTCATGTCTAACCAGTCGAAATCTGCATCTCCAGGCGCCTCAACTAAAATGATAGTAGCCGCCGCCGTCGGCGTTTTGCTGATCGGAGCTAGCATCTTCTTTGCTATCGCCATTGCCAACAAAGTTGGCGGCTCGCCCGGTTTTTTCGGCACGCGGGCTAGCTTGTTCGCCGACATCAATCTGGTGGCCGAGATCATTTTGCTCCTCGGTCTGACGGTGGGCTACGGTTTCGCCCGGCAGGGCAACATCCCGGCGCACCAGTACAACCAGACGACCTGGGTGCTCTTCAACATCATTTTGGTCGTCTTCATCATGGGCGGCGCGTTTGGCCGGCAGGTAATTCCGGGCATCCCGGCCAAGCTCCTGCAGACTTACACATGGGTCTCTTTCATTCATGGCCTGCTCGGCCTCATCACCATTCTGTGCGGCATCTACATCCTACTGAGAATGAATCAGTTATTGCCTCCGGCCCTGCGTATCAAGTGGTGGAAGAATCTAATGCGGATCACCCTGGGCTTGTACTGGCTGGTAGGGCTGTTCGGCTTTGGCACGTATTACGTTTGGTATGTTGTCCCGCGCGAAGAAGTGGCGGTTCCCACCCCAGTGGCGGGCGCCACCACTGAAAATGGCAAAGTCACGCTCCCGCTGGCGAATTACGCATTCGTGCCCCAGGAATTAACCATCCCGGCCGGCACCACAGTCGTCTTCCAGAACTTTGATCCCGACGCGCATACCGTGACGTTCGATCACAACGACTTCCCGTCCTTCGGTTTCCAGCAAGGTTCCACCAATGAGATCACGTTCGACACAATTGGCGACTATCAATACTATTGCGAGTATCACGGGTCACCCGGCGTGAGCGGGATGGCCGGGGTGATCCACGTGGTGGAGGCTGGCGCGGTAGCCGCCTTGCCGACCTCGGTCACAATTCCAACCGAGACGCCGCAACCCACGCCCATTCCGTTTGATGTGCAAATTCTTAGTGTCAATGGCGCCGGCACGTTCCGCGATGCGGTGGCGCGCAACGACTCGTTCCAGTTGGCGCTTTCCAGCATGCCCACCGGCATCAACGGCACGTTCTTCGCCTGGCTCACCGGCGGCGCTAACACCACGGCCCTGCCGCTCGGCGCGTTCACGGTTGACAGCAGCAACAACGCCCAGTTCATTTATATTGATCAACACGGCGAGAATCTGGTTGCCAAATACTCCGGCTTCATCGTCACCGTGGAAGCCGCCGGGGCAACACCGGCCAACCCCTCTGACCAGATCGTGTTTGGGGGCCGCGTCGCCGACGACGTGCTTGGCCCGGCCCGCTCTCTGCTGGCTGTTTCGGGTGATGCGCCGAATCATCGCGGCTACGCGCTCGGCTTGCTGGATCAGGCCGAAGAATTGACGCACCACACCGCCGAGATCGGCCGCGCGGCTCAGGCTGGCGACCGCGACTCGATGAACCGCCACATTGAGCACATGTACGCCATTATCAGCGGCAAGGGTAGCCCGGATTATATTGATTTCGATGGCGATACTTTTGTGGACGATCCGGGTGACGGCTTCGGCATTCTCAACTACGCCGATCAGATCGAAGCCCAGGCCAACGCCGTGCTGGCCTCGGCGAATGCCTCTGCCAACGCTAAGACTCAAGCCGAACGGCTGGTCCTGCTGGCCGGCAACGCCCGTGACTGGTCGAAGCGCCTGCTCGAATTAGGGCTGGCGGCGCATGAATCCAAGAACGACGCCGATCGCGTGGCGCACACCGTTGACATCCCGGGCCTCGCCGGGCAGATTCTTACCGGCCTTGATGCGAATGGCAACGGCGCGATTGAGGCGACGAAAGATGAAGGCGGCGCGTTCACGTTGTACTTCACGGCTCAAGACATGGCCGCGGTTGGCGCGCTAAACGAAGCCGATCTTGCAACCCTGCCTACGCCTGCCCCGCCGACGGCAACACCCGAACCGGGCATCACACCCTCGCCCACAGCCACTGCCGGCCCAACCGCTACACCCGGCCCGGTGACAGTGGTCTTTCGTAATTTCGAAATTGTGCCAAGCGAACTCACTATCCCGGCTGGCACAACAGTCATCTTCGAGATTCGGGATAGCCAGCACGAGGTGTATCAGTCGAACCCCAACAATACTGACATTGCCGGCTTCGACTCCGGCGCATTCAGCCCTGGTCAGGAGTATAGGCGCACGTTCAACAACCCAGGCACGATCACGATCCGTTGCGGATTCCACCCGAACAAGATGGTGATGACGTTGACGGTGATGGCACCATAAGCAAACTTCCCGAAGGTTTTGAACCTTCGGGAAGTTCAATGCGAGCCGCCTCTTAAGCGAGAGGCGGCTCGTTTTGTTTCGAGTACAATAATGGCCATGTCGAAACTTAATCGCACACTGATCGTCGTCGTCATCACCCTGGGGACGATTTTGCTGGGTATGATTGTCTGGGCCATTGTCGTCGTCTCTGATTCGCCCGGCCCGGTCGTCATCACCCTGCCGGAAGAGTTGACTCGGATTGCGGCGGTAACGCCGGCTGAGGAAGCACTGCCCACGTCAACATCCCTGCCAACGGTTCAGCCGACTCTGTTTGTGCCGCCGACCGAAACCCTGACTGCGCCAACTATTGGCGTGACCGATACGGCGGTTCCCGCTCTGCCAACTGATACGACTACTTCAATCCCGGTGGCCGCCGCCTCTCCAACCAACCCGGCCACTTACGTTGTGCAATCAGGCGACACGCTCTATCGACTCTCGCTCCTTTTTGGCGTTACCGTGGACGCAATCAAGGCGGCTAATGGTTTGGCCACCGATGCGATTTATGCAGGACAAACCCTGATCGTTCCCGGCGCCGGCATTGTTATTGCGGCTACCAGCCCAGCGGCCGTTTTGCCGACGGCAACGCCGACATTCAGGTTGGCTTCTACGGCCACCCTTGGCGCTACTTCTGCGCCGGGAGTTTCTACCTCCACCGTTGCCCCAACAGTGACGGCTCCCCCGGCAACTCCAACGACGGCAGTAGTTTCCGTCGGCAACTCGGGTCCCATCATCGGGCCGAGTCCAACGTGGTCGGTGTTTGCGTTTCCCGCAAAAGCACCTGCGTCTGGCCCCACCAAGTTGGGGTTTCATGTTACGCTCAATTCAGGCGGTGCCCTTGATTACGTGGCCGCTGTTCACCCGGCAGTGATGAAGGGCGTGGACGACATTGGCTTTCTCAAAGACGTAAAACAGCTTTCGCCGAACACGGTGACGATTGGGCGTTACGTGGTTGAGCAACCGAACATTGGCAGTGGCGACGCGGCTCAGCGAGCGATTGATTTCGTGAACACGTGGTTGCCCAAGTATCAGGCCGCGCCTTACGTGGATTACTGGGAAGGTTGGAACGAGGTGACCTACCCGAACTATGAGTGGTACGCGCAGTTTGAGGCGGCGCGCGCCTGTGAGATGCAAAAGCACGGGCTCAAAGCGGCCATCGGCGCGTTTTCCACCGGCACACCGGAGCCGTGGCAGTTTGAGGCGTTCATTCCGGCGATTGAGGCCGGGATTCGGTGCGGCGCAATTCTGACTACGCACGAGTACGGCGCGCCGACGATGTACCTGTGGTGGGCGCAAGGCTTGCCGGAGAGTTACGGCCACCCGGCGGTGCCAGCCTATTTGGATCGCGGGCCGCTGGCCGGGCGTTATCGATTTTTGTATCGCGATATTTTGTTGCCGCGCGGGCTGAACATCCCGCTAGTGATCTCCGAAGCCGGCATTGACGGCGGAGCAGGGGCCGGTCAACGACCCGGCTACAGCAACGCGCAAGGCTGGATGGGTTTTTGGGATTACTGGGGTTCAGACTTGGGCGTGACTGATCCGGCACAATTTTATGTGGATCAGTTGGCGTGGTATGACAGTCTGCTTCGGCAAGACTCCTACGTGATTGGGGCGACGATTTTCAATGTCTCTGGCGGCTCGTCCTGGCAGTCGTTTGAGGCCTCCAGCCTCATTCCGAAACTGACGCAATATGCGTTGACGTTGAAGTAGGACAAAGCGCTGGTTTCGCTGACCCGATTGGCGCAGAAACGCTGATTGTTTCGAGTAGACTCTCCGCTTCCGCCGCGAGCGTTACACTGCACGGAAAGCTCCCTCTTTCCCCAATTCGCCAATCATCCGATTGACAGACCGGCTAATTTGACTAAAATTTGAACAATTCGATTTATTCGATAAATCAGATGAAACTCAGTGAACTAGATTCCGATTTTCTCCGCCACATTGTCAACAGCGGTTACCAACCAGGAGACCGCATCCCGGCGCTGGGGGAATTGAGCGGCACGCTCAATATTAGCGTTGGCAAACTGCGGGAGCAGATGGAAGTGGCCCGTAGTTTGGGCCTGGTGGACGTGCGCCCACGAACCGGCATGAGGCTGGAGTCATACGATTTCTTGCCTGCCGTTCGCCTCAGCCTGTTGTTTGCCCTGGCCACTGACCCCAACTATTTCCAGAGCTTCAGCGCCCTGCGCAACCACATTGAGTCCAGCTTCTGGCACGAAGCGGTGTCACTGCTGACCGACGACGACAAGCGCGAATTGGCAAGTTTGATGCAGTCGGCCTGGACGAAGTTGAATGGGGCGACGATTCAGATTCCGCACCTCGAGCACAAGAACCTGCATCTGCTGATTTTCAGCCGCCTCAACAATCCGTTTGTCAAAGGCCTGCTGGAGGCATACTGGGAAGCTTACGAAGCTGTCGAGTTGAACCTGTTCTCGGATTATCAATATCTGCGTGAGGTGTGGGAGTTTCATCAGCGCATCGTCGACTCAATTATTGACGGTGACGCCAACTCGGGTCAGGCACTGTTGAACGAGCACACCAATTTGCTTCGTCATCGCGTTGTGCCCGAAGAGCGAAACGGGGCAGCGGCCACTGCCTAAAATAGCGTGTTGCGTGTTTGAGCTTCGTTCGCAAAGCGCAACATGCACATTACTAAGGAGTATTGAAGATGAGTGTTGAATTGCAACCTGGCCCGGCGACAAGCGCGGGCGAATCGGTGGCGAACGATTTTTCGATCACCATCGCCACCAAGAACGGCTCTGGCAGCCAGACCGCCAATGCCACCCTCCTGCGGGCGTTGTTCAAGATGGGCATTCCGGTGAGCGGCAAGAACCTGTTCCCGTCCAACATTCAAGGCCTGCCCACCTGGTACACCATTCGAGTCAGCAAAGAGGGCTTCATTGCCCGCCGCGCGCGCGCCGAAGTTCTGGTAGCGATGAACAAGGCCACGGTGATTGACGACGTGCAAAAGCTGGAGTCGGGCGGCATGTGTGTGTACTCCGACGCGCTCGGCTACACGCCGAGTCGCGACGACGTAACTTTCTACAAAATTCCGGCGGCCAAGCTGGCTAACGCTTCCGGCCTCGAAGGCAAGCTGAGAGGCTACGCCGAAAACATGGCCTATGTCGGCGTTCTGGTTCATTTGCTGGGCATTGATTTAGATGAGGTTAAGTCTGCCCTCAACTGGCAGTTCAAGGGTAAAGCCAAAGCGATTGATCCAAACATCAAGACGATCAACGCCGCCATCGACTGGGCCAAAGAGACTCTTGTCAAAGCCGATCGCTTCCGGGTCGAGCGCATGGACAACACCACGGGACTCATGATGATTGACGGCAACACCGCCGGCGCCCTTGGCGCAGTTTATGGCGGAGTGTCATTCGTCGCCTGGTATCCCATCACCCCGGCCACCAGCCTGGCCGATGCCCTCAACTTTTATTTGCCCAACTTGCGCACCGATCCCGAAAACAAGAAACCGGCCTACAGCATCATTCAGGCCGAAGACGAACTGGCCGCGCTGGGCATGGTGCTCGGCGCCGGGTGGGCGGGCGCGCGCTCGATGACCTCCACCTCCGGCCCCGGCATCTCGCTCATGGGTGAGTTTGCGGGCTACGGCTACTTTGCCGAAATCCCGGCCGTGATCTGGGATGTTCAACGCATGGGCCCCAGCACCGGCCTGCCCACTCGCGTCTCGCAGGGCGACATCCTCTCCACTTACTGGCTGGGCCATGGCGACAGCAAACAGGTGATTCTCTTGCCCGGTTCAGTGAAGGAGTGCTTTGAATTCGGCTGGCGCGCTTTCGACCTGGCCGAACGTTTGCAAACGCCGATCTTCATCCTCAGCGACCTCGACATTGGCATGAACCAGTGGATGAGCGAGCCGTTTGAATATCCTGAAGGCGAAATGGATCGCGGCAAGGTATTGACCAAAGAGGACCTGGAGCGACTCGGCGGCAAGTGGGGACGGTATCGTGACGTGGATGGTGACGGGATTGGGTGGCGGACTCTGCCGGGCACCGATCATCCGCTAGCCGCCTACTTCACCCGTGGCACCGGCCACAACGAATTGGCCCTTTACAGCGAACGCCCCGAAGACTGGGAGAAGAACATGGAGCGGCTGGGCCGCAAGTTTGAGACGGCTCGCAAGATCGTCCCCGCGCCAGTTGAGGATCGGGTTGAGGGCGCCGGGATCGGCCTCATCGGCTACGGCTCCACCGACCCGGCCATTGTTGAAGCCCGAAGCCGCCTGGCGGCCAAAGGGGTGAAGACTTCGTATCTGCGCCTGCGCGCCCTGCCGCTCTCAGAGTCGGTTGAGTCGTTTGTGCGCGCCCACGACCGCGTCTACCTGGTGGAATTGAATACCGATGCTCAGATGACGCAGTTGGTGCGCCTCGACACGCCCGAACTGGCGGCCAAAGTGATCCCCCTTAACCACAACGACGGCCTGCCGCTCACCGCGCGCTGGATTGTCGATGCTCTGGAAAAGATGGAGGCTTAAGATGACAACTGTAAGCGCCCCCAAAGGCAACGCTAAAGTAAACAAACTCGGCCTGGAGAAGGCCGCCTACAAAGGTCTGGAGTCGACTCTGTGCAACGGCTGTGGGCACGACTCGATCTCGGCTCGCATCATTGACGCTTGCTTCGATCTGGGAATCCGGTCTGAGTATGTCGCCAAGTTCAGTGGCATCGGGTGCTCCAGCAAAAGCCCGGCCTACTTTCTCAACCGCTCGCACGGTTTCAACTCTCTGCACGGGCGCATGCCGTCGGTAGCCACCGGAGCTATGGTCGCCAATCGCGAACTCACCGGCATCGGGGTGAGCGGCGACGGCGACACCGGCAGTATCGGCTTCGGCCAGTTCAAGCACGCCATTCGCCGCAATACGCCGATGGTCTACATCATCGAGAATAACGGTGTGTACGGCCTCACCAAGGGCCAGTTCTCGGCCACCGCCGACATGGGCCAGGAACTGAGGCACGCCGGCCTGAACGAGTTGCCGCCCATTGATTTGTGCCTGGAAGCAATTGTGGCCGACTGCGGTTTTGTGGCCCGCTCGTTTGCCGGCGACCCGAAGCAGGTGACGACTTTGCTCAAGGCCGCCCTTTCGTTCAAAGGCACAGCCATTCTCGACATCATCAGCCCGTGTGTGACATTTAATGATCGGGACGACTCAACCAAATCATACGCCTGGGGCAAGGCCCACAACGAGCGCATCATTGATGCGACTTTCATTCCTTACTTTGAAGAGATTACGGTGGACTACGCGCCCGGCGAAGCCAAAGAAGTGGAACTGCATGACGGCTCCCGGATTGTGCTCAAGAAGCTGGATCGTTCGCACGACGCCACCGACCGCATGGCCGCCCTGCGCTTGCTGGAAGAGGCCAAGCACAAGCAACAATTTATCACCGGCCTGATCTACATTGACCAGTCGCGCGCCGACTTGCGCGAACACGAGCGCTTGCCGGAAACGCCGCTTGCCCACCTGCCCGCCGCGAAACTGCGGCCTTCGAAAGAGTCGTTGATGAAGTTGATGGAAGGGATGAAATAGCGCGAAGCGCGAAATCCAAAATCCCAAAGACCAAATTCCAAACTGCCCCGACGATGAGTTGGGGCGGTTTTATTCTGAGGGGCGGCCATCTAATCCGCCGGGCGGCTTTGTTCTTCACACCGCCTCTGGTTCTGGGGGGAGGTTTCCCAGCGGAAGCCGGGCAACTTAGAACCAAAGGTAATGGGCGGATTAGATGGCCGCTTTCACCACACTGTTGCCCTCAACTCAACTCCGAGTACAATAGCCTCATGCACCTCAAACGCAACACCCTCTTCTATGGCGACAACCTGGATATTCTGCGCGAGTACATCGAGAACGAGTCGGTGGATTTGATCTACCTTGACCCGCCATTTAACTCCAACCGCAGTTACAACGTGCTGTTCAAGGACGAGAGCGGGCACGAGGCCGACGCTCAGATTACGGCCTTTGAAGATACCTGGCACTGGAACACCAAGACCGAGCAGACCTATCACGATCTGGTGACTCTGGGCGACGCCAACGTCTCGGCCATGATTAGCGCCATGCACCAGTTTATTGGCCCCAACCAGATGATGGCCTATTTGGTGATGATGGCCGCCCGGCTGGCCGAACTGCACCGCGTGCTAAAACCCACCGGCAGTTTGTATTTGCACTGCGATCCGACGGCGAGCCACTACCTCAAAATGGTTCTGGATACGATTTTTGGAGCACAGAACTTTCGGAATGAAATAATCTGGCAACGTACTGCGGCAAAAGCGCATACAAGTCGCCATCTGCCTAATAATCATGATGTGATAATTTGCTATCAGAAAACTGATGATGCTGTCTGGAATGCTGATGCAATGTTTCTGCCGTATGACGAAAGCGACCTGGAAGAGAAAACCGCCGACAAATATCGCTATCGTGACTCAGATGGGCGTCTTTACCGGCTTGATAACCTGATAAACCCAAATCCTGATCGGCCAAACCTGACATATGAATTCTTGGGAGTAACAAAAGTATGGCGTTGGACGAAAGAGCGAATGGAAGAGGCCTATAAGGCTGGCCTTATCATTCAGACAAAACCTGGTGTTGTACCGCAATTGAAGCGATACCTTGATGAGCAAAGAGGTAAACCTGTCAGTGATATTTGGGTAGACATTCCACCAATAAACTCGCAAGCCCAAGAACGTCTCGGCTATCCCACCCAAAAACCTCTCGCGCTGTTAGAGCGCATCATCAACGCCAGCAGTCATCCAGGCGATGTGGTGCTTGACCCGTTCTGCGGTTGCGGCACGACGATTGCCGCCGCGCAAAAGCTGGGCCGCCGGTGGCTCGGCATTGACGTTACCCATCTCTCGATTGCTCTGCAAAAGTACCGCCTCAAAGACTCGTTCGGGCTTGAGGAGAAGAAGGACTACGACGTGAAGGGTGAGCCGGAAGACTTGCCCTCGGCCCAACAACTGGCTCACGACGACCGCTATCAATTCCAGTGGTGGGCGCTGTCGCTGGTCAAAGCCAGACCGCTAGGGACGACGAAAGACGAAGGACGAACGACGACGGGCAAAAAGGGCGCTGACCGCGGCATTGACGGCGTCATCACCTTCATTGACGACGCGAGCGGCAAAGCCAAACGTGTCCTCGTTCAAGTGAAGAGCGGCAAAGTGAAAAGCGGCGACGTGCGCGACTTGCACGGCACGGTCGAACGCGAAGAGGCCGCCCTCGGCGTCTTCATCACTCTCGAAACGCCCAGCCGCGACATGCAAACAGAGGCCGCCAGCGCCGGGTTCTACCACTCGCCTGGCTGGAACACCGACCATCCGAAATTGCAACTCCTCACCATCGCCGACTTGCTCAACGGCAAAACCGTGAACATACCCAATACCTCCATTACCTTCAAACAAGCCAGGAAGGTGAAGGAGAACGACGCCGAGCAACCGGGGTTGTTGTAGAGCAGACGCGCGATGCTATGACACTCACCATCCGCTGATTTTGTATCAATCCAAAGCATGTGCAATTTGACGCAAATAGATCGATAGCATATAATCTCATCGTCTCATTTTTGTAACTAACTCATTCTTACGCAAACCGCTCTGGTGTCATTCCCGCGTAGGCGGGAATCTAGGAGTGGCAAGGCTGGACACCCGCCTTCGCGGGTGTGACGTTGCGTAAGGTGAGTAACTAATCACATTTACTCGCTGTGCTCACCAGCGGAGGAGAAGTTGGGACTGTGAATATACGCCGCCCCCTCATCATTACTGCAATTGCTCTGTTCACCATTCTGGCCGCGTTTCCGGCACTGGCTCAGGAAGGAGAGCCTTGCACGACTTGCCCCGTTTCCTTCAACACCCCGTCCATTCTTGATCCGGCTTCAGACTACGCCGCCGAGTCGGCCAAGCTCTTCTGGGTCGTCTTCTGGGTTGCGACCGTCGTGTTTATTTTTGTCGAAGTCCTGCTGATCGTTGCCGTGCTTCGCTTTCGCAACCGCCCGGCCAGCGAAGCGGTTCAAACGTACGGCAACACCAAACTTGAAATTCTGTGGACGTCGATCCCGGCCCTGATTTTAGTGGTGCTGTTAGGTTTCACCTTGCGCTCCATGGCCGTGATTCGCGCCCCGGTGAAAGGTGAGTCGCTCAAGGTGGTGGCCATTGGTCACCAGTGGTGGTGGGAGTTTCAATATCCCGAACTGGGCATCATCACCGCCAACCAAATGATCGTGCCGGTCAACCAGCCCGTTGAAATGGAACTACGCTCGGTGGATGTTCAACATGGCTTCTGGGCGCCGCAGTTGTTTGGCAAGATGGACGCGATCCCCGGCCACACCAACCGGATGCATTTTACGGTCACCAAGCCCGGTGAATACGGCGCGCAATGCACCCAAATGTGCGGCGAGGAACACGCCCAAATGCGGTTTCAAATCATCAGTGTGTCGGCTGGCGAGTTCCAGACCTGGGCCGCCGGGCAACAACAGGCCGCGCTCGTGCCCGAAGATGATGCGGCCGTGCGCGGTCAGGAAATCTTCCTCACCCGTTGCTCTCCCTGCCATACCATCAACGGCACGGCGGCGGCTGGGCGTGTTGGCCCCAACCTCACCCACCTGTCCAGCCGTGATTTCATCGCTGGCGGCATCATGGCCCGCACCGACAATAACCTCATAAAGTGGGTTAGCAACGCGCCGTCCTTCAAACCCGGCACGGCCATGCCCGACTTTTCCGCCATCAATCCTGCTACTGGTCAACCCACCATGAGCGATCAGGAAGTGAGCGACGTTGTGGCCTATTTGAGCGCACTAAAATAATTTGCCAGACCGACAGGCTTCAAAGACCTGTCAGGCCTAATGGCATTGGAGAACATATCTATGGCAACTGCATCACCCACCATGCCCGGTTCGCGCCCGGCGTCCGGGCTAATGAGCTGGATCGCCACTGTTGACCACAAGAAGATCGGTATCCTCTATCTGTACACGACCTTCTTTTTCTTTATTGTTGGGGGGCTGGAAGCGCTCACTGTTCGCACCCAACTGGCCTGGTCGAATCTCAAGTTCATCACGGCCGACCAGTACAACCAGGTCTTCACCATGCACGGCACGACGATGGTTTTCTTGTTCGTCATTCCGGTATTGGCCGGATTCGGCAACTATTTTGTGCCACTCCTCATCGGTGCGCGCGACATGGCCTTCCCCAAGCTCAACATGTTGTCGTTCTGGCTTCTGGTGGCTGGCGGCATTGTGCTGAATTCGTCTTTCTTGCTCGGCGGGGCGCCTAGCGCGGGCTGGACAAGTTATGCGCCGCTCTCGACCAGCGCCTATTCGCAGGGCACGTCTATTGACTTCTGGATTCTTGGTTTGCTCCTGGTCGGCACCTCGTCCACCCTCGGCGCCATCAATTTCCTGGTGACGATCATCACCATGCGTTGCCCCGGCATGAAGATGACTGAATTGCCGATGTTCGCCTGGTCAATGGTCATTACCTCGGTGATGGTGCTGTTCTCCACGCCGATGATCACCGTGGCTTTGATGCTCCTTTTCCTGGATCGCAACTTCGGCACGGTCTACTTCTCGGTTCCGGGTGGCGGCGACCCCTTGATCTGGCAAAACCTGTTCTGGTTCTATTCTCACCCGGCGGTGTACATCATGGTTCTGCCGGCCATGGGCATCATTTCCGAAGTTTTGCCGGTATTCTCGCGCAAGCCGTTGTTCGGCTATCAGTTCATCGCCTGGTCGTCGGTGTTCATTATGGTCCTCGGCTTCTCGGTCTGGGCCCACCACATGTTCCAGGTGGGGTCGCCGCTTCAGGTGGACACTTTCTTTTCTGCGGCCAGTATGGTCATTGCCGTGCCAACCGGAATCAAAATTTTCAACTGGATCGGCACAATGTGGGGTGGGGCGCTCCGGCTGACGACGTCGATGCTGTTTGCCATTGGTTTCATCGCCATGTTTGTCATTGGCGGTATCACCGGCGTGTCGCTGGCCATTGTGCCCGTCAACTGGCAAGTGCATGACACTTACTACGTCGTCGGCCATTTGCACTACGTGCTCTTCGGCGGCTCTGTCTTCGGCATTTTCTCCGGCTTGTATTACTGGGCCCCCAAGATCACCGGTCGCAAGTTGAACGAGACACTAGGCAAGTGGCATTTCTGGATGCACACTCTCGGCTTTAATCTGGCGTTTTTTGGGATGCATGTTGTCGGCATCCTCGGCATGCCGCGCCGCATTTATACTTACGCTTCGGGTCAGGGCTGGGACATACTCAACCTGATCTCGACCATTGGCGCGTTTACCATCGCCCTGTCGGTTTTGTTGTTCATCATCAACTGGTTCGTCAGCCTTCGCTCGGGTGAAGTAGCCGGTGACGACCTCGACGTGCT
>CAYSIV010000170.1:5619-13215 GCA_964431175.1 uncultured Anaerolineales bacterium | reverse complement strand
ATCGTTCGGCAACGATTGTCTGGGTTGCCACGACGGCACAGGCAGCCTGGCCAATTTTGACCACAGCGCCTTTCCGCTGGAAGGCGGGCATGCGACTACGACATGCGCGGCCTGCCACACCAACAAGCAGTTCAAGGGCACGCCGACCGATTGCGCCGCCTGCCACGCCGAGCCGGAAATGCACATTGGCCTGCTCGGCACTGACTGCGCCGCCTGCCACACCCCTGCCGCCTGGTCGCCCGCGCAGTTCAGCCAGCCCCACACCTTCCCGCTCGATCACGGTGAGCAGGGCGCGCTGGCCTGCGCCACTTGCCATGTGACGACCTTGAGCGAATTTACTTGCTACCCATGCCACGAACAGGCTGAGATGATTGACAAGCACGTCGAGGAAGGCATCTCCGGCCCACGCCTGGAGAACTGTGTGGAGTGCCACGCGACGGGCCAGAAAGAAGAGGGCGAGCACGAAGGGGGCGACGGTTGATTTTGATGAGCTTTATTCCCTTTGAAGTTTTGGTAGAATAACGGCCCATGAACAAAGCCGAACTCCTCACAGCCCTCAAAGACGAACGCGAGAAATTTCTGCAAGCCATTGCCGGATTGACGGATGACGAACTGGCCGAAGCAAAGGTGATGGGGGAGTGGACGATCAAGGATTTGATGGCGCACCTCACCGTTTGGGAGTCCGAATTGGTGACGTTGCTGGCCTTCACCCGGCAGGGCAAGCGCCCGGCGAACCTTCAGGGCCTCACCGGTTCGACTGATGAGGTCAACGCCAAATGGTACGCCGAATACAAGGCCCGCCCGCTCGACCGGGTGCTGGCCGACTTTCACGGCGTGCGCAAACAAACCCTCCGCCAGGTCGAGTCGCTCACTGATAAAGAAATGGTTGAGTCAAAATATCCCTGGCTCAAAGGCGAGCCGATGTGGAAGTGGATCGCCGACGACAGCTTTGCTCACGAAACCGAACATATCGAACATATTCGAGCGTGGCGAAAGAAGAATAGCCGGTAGCGCCAGACAGTGTCGCCATGTCTAAGATGATCACCATGCTTGCCAGCGGCACGCGCGGGGATGTGCAACCGTACGTGGCGCTAGGCCGTGGACTGCAAGCCGCCGGTTATGAAGTGCGGGTGGCAACTCACCTTGAATTTCGGGCTGTGGTCGAAGGCCACGGCCTGGAGTTTGCCAGGCTCGAAGGCAACCTGAGCCAGGTGATGATCCGGCCAAATGGGCAAATGGCGCTGACATTCGACGGCAACTTGCTTCGCAGTCTGCGCGCCGCCTTGGACTTCATGCGCGCGGCGCGGCCTGTCTATGAGCGTTTGCTGGCAACGGCCTGGCAAGCCTGCCAGAATTCCGGCGCAATTGTGATCGGGCTTCCTACGGTTTGGGGCGCGCCCATTGCCGAAGCTCTCGGCGTTCCGTGCCTGTGGGCCTTTCTGCAACCGTTTAGCCGCACCCGGGCCTTCCCCAGCGCCTTACTGCCCTCCGCCATCACCCTCGGCTCGCTCTATAACCGGCTGACCTATTTCGTTATTGAGCAAGCCCTATGGCATCCGTGGCGAACCGTGATCAATCATTGGCGGCGCGAGACACTGTATGTGCGATCTGCGCCCTTCCTCGGCCCGTATCATGATCTTGCCGGTGCGCCAATCCTCTATGGCTTTAGCTCGCAAGTGATACCGCGCCCAACGGATTGGCCGCCTATGCACGTCATCGCGGGCTACTGGTTTCTGGATGATCCGCCTGATTGGCAGGCGCCTGCCGAGCTGAGGCGATTCCTGGACGCTGGCCCGCGCCCGGTGTACGTTGGTTTTGGGAGCATGGGAGTGCAAGACCCCGCTCGGGCGTTGGCCGTCATCGACCGCGCCCTGGCCGCCTGCGACTTGCGGGCCGTGCTGGCTCTGCCTGACGATTTCGATGTGCGTGCGCCGCCTCAGTCGCGGAGGTTCGTGATTCGAGACGTGCCGCACTCGTGGCTGTTTCCTCAAATGTCCGCCGTCATGCATCACGGCGGCGCGGGGACGATAGCCGCCGGTTTGCGAGCCGGAGTTCCGGCATTGATCACACCGCTGGCAGTGGATCAATTCTTCTGGGGGAAGCGCCTTGCCGAGTTAGGTGTTGGCCCGCGCCCCATTCCCCAGCGCGATCTGAATGTTGAGAAACTGACTCAGGCGCTTCAACAGGCAACTCAGGACGAGACCATGCGGGCGCGGGCTCAGGTTTTGGGGCAGGCCATTCGGGCAGAAGACGGAGTCCAGCAAGCGGTAAAGCTCATTCAGGCGCGGGTGTAAGTTCAGGCCGAGGCGCTGTGAGTTGCAACGCGCGGTAAGCCAGCATCGCCGCGACCGCCGCCAGCGCGCTTCCCAGCCAGTACGGCGCGCCGGTACCTATGCGATCAAACGCCAGCCCCGCCAATGTCGGGCCAATAATCATGGTCAGGCTGAGCAACGCTTGCAGGCCACCCATCAGGCGTCCCTGCTGGCTCGCCGTCACTCGCCCAGAAACCAAACTTGTTAGTGAGGGGATGCTGATGCCACTGCCTAATGCCACCATTCCCACCGCCGGGTACAACAACCAATCTTGCGAGGCGGGCATCACCGCCAGACCCGCCAGACCGGTCGTCATCAACACCAACCCACTCACCGCCAGCCGCCGTTCGCCCAGGCGCGGCTGAATCCGGCCAAACAGCACGCCCTGCACGAACACCGCGCACATTCCAACATAGGCAAAGAAAATTCCATTACGGGCGCCATCCCAGCCAAAACGCGCCTGACTGTAGAGTGGTAAGTTGGTTTGCAAACCGGAGAAGGCCAGATTTAGGGTGAAGAGGGTGATCAGCAAGCCGCGAATGGGTATGATTTGAAACAGGTCAATCAATTGGGCGAGGGAGTTGAGCGCCCGCCCGGTGGGCGCGGCAGTGCGGCGTTCCGGCGGCAGCGACTCCGGTAAGATAAAAAATCCAAAGGCTGCGTTTGCCAGCGCAATGGCACAGGCAATGAAAGCCGGCACGCCTAAACCATAAGCGCTCAACAAACCGCCAAAAGCTGGGCCGATCATCAGCCCCAGACCAAAAGCCGCGCCTACCAGACCCACTCCTCGCGCTCGACTTTCGGGCGCGGTGATATCGGCGATGTAGGCATAGGCGGTGGTGAGGTTGCCGCCGGTGATGCCATCCAGAATAATGGCCAGAAAGATCAGGGTCAGCGAATTCGCCAGGCCCAACAACAGGTAGGCGAAAGCTGTGCCCAACAAACATACCAGCAATACCGGCCGCCGTCCATGCCGGTCGGAGAGCGCGCCGAGGGCCGGGCCGCTTGCCAATTGCATGAGCGCATACAGCGAACCCAGGGCGCCGGCGATGATAGCTCCACCGGCCTGCTCTTGCACGTAGAATGGCAACAGCGGCACGATCATGCCATAGCCAAGCAGATCAACGAAGACTGTAACGAAGATGAAGAGTAGTGGAGAACGGCGCATGAGGCCGCTATAATACCCCAACTCTCATGGCCAAACCTTATGCGCCTTTTCAAAGTGTGCACGCAAGACATGTCAGCCTGCTCGGCCCAACCGCGAGGACGCGGTTGGCGAGCATCTTATTCCCTGACAACCTTTGCGTGCACACTATTCAAACGCTCTCAACAGGATCCCATTTTATGAAGAGCGCTCTTTTGCGGAAGCGAAGTGGATGATCCAAGCCGTTCTTCTCGGCAACGCTCAGGACGCGGGCTTGCCACAAGCAGGTTGTGATTGCCAGAATTGCCGGGCCGCCTGGGCCGACCCGACTCGGCGCAAATGGGCGAGCGCGCTTGGCTTGCTCGACACCGAAGCGGATGCCCGGTTCTTGATTGAGGCCACGCCCGACTTTCGCGAGCAGTTACACTCGTTTGATTCGATGCCAGGATTGGCCGCCACTTCACTCCTCAGCGGGATTCTAATCACCCACGCTCACATCGGCCACTACACCGGCCTCATCCATCTCGGCTACGAAGCGATGGCCGCCCGTGAGATGCCGCTCTACGGCACGCAACGGCTGATTAACTTCTTGAACGCTCACGCTCCGTGGCGGCAATTGGTGGAGCAGAAGAACATCGCGCCTCGCGAACTGGCGCCGGACGAATGGACTCCTCTCACGCCGACTCTGGTCGTGCTCCCGTTTCTCGTCCCTCACCGTGACGAGTGGAGCGACACCATCGGTTTCGTCGTCCGCGGCCCGACTCGCCAACTGCTCTACTTACCCGACATTGACGGCTGGGATCAGTGGAATCGCTCTCTGCCCGAAACGATCTCAACCGTGGAGGTTGCCCTGCTCGACGGCACCTTCTTCAGCGCCGATGAACTTCCCGGACGCGACCTGGCGCGAATCGGCCACCCGTTGGTGACCGACACCGTCGCCCGCCTGAAAAACATCACCGCCGACGTTCGCTTTATCCATTTGAACCACAGCAACCCACTTCACCGTCATGGCCCGGAGCGCGCCCGGTTGGAAGGCAAGGGATTCAAAGTGGGGGAGGCAGGGGATCGCTGGGAATTATGAAAGGCCGCACCGCTCATGTTTTGCGACAAGCGACAAGACGTTTCATCTTATAACCCTTTTCAACCGGGGAAATGATTTATGCCAAAAGCCATTCTTTCTGTTCACGATAAAACCGGCCTGGTCGAGTTTGGGCGTGGCTTGCACAGCCTGGGCTGGACACTCATTGCCTCGGGCGGCACGGCCAGGCTGTTGCGCGAAAAGCAAATTCCGGTCACCGAAGTGGCCGAGTACACTGGCTCGCCCGAAATTCTGGGCGGGCGGGTGAAGACTCTGCACCCGGCCCTTCACGGCGGCATTCTGGCTCGCGCCATCGACTCGGATCGGGCCGACCTGGCTCGCCTCCAGGCTGACTATGTCGATCTCGTCGCTGTCAACCTCTATCCGTTTGAGCAGACGATCGCCAAACCGGACGTGGCGCTCGACGAAGCGATTGAGAATATTGACATCGGCGGGGTGGCTCTCATTCGGGCCGCGGCCAAGAATCATCAGCGCGTCACGCTGGTGTGCGACCCGGCCGACTACGACTTGGTGCTGGCGGAACTAGGGAGCGGCGGGGTGATCGATGAGACGCGCAAGCGACTCGCCGTCAAAGGCTTTGTCCTCACGGCTCGCTATGATTCGGCAATAGCCGGTTATCTGGGCGACCCCCGGGGGTTGCCCCTGCAAGTGGCGGCTTACCCGGTACAAACGCTTCGCTATGGCGAGAATCCGCATCAATCGGCCACGTTGTATTCTTATGAGCCCGGCGCCGGCCCGCTCGGCGGCAAAATCCTGCAAGGCAAGGAGCTTTCATACAACAACTTGCTCGACCTCGACGCGGCGTGGCGAGGCGCGGTCAGCTTCGAGCGCCCGACGATTTGCATCGTCAAACACCTCTCGCCGTGCGGCATTGCCTCGGCCGACAATTTGGTGGATGCTTACCGGGCCGCGTTTGCGTGCGACACAGTTTCCGCTTTCGGCGGCGTGATTGCCGGCAACCGCCCCTTCGACGGGGCCACGGCTGAGGCGTTGGGCGACCTGTTCGTGGAGTGCATCGCCGCGCCCGGCTTCGCCGACGAAGCGCTCACCCGGCTGGCAAAAAGGAAGCGCTTCGCGTGCCGTTTGCTGGAGATGCCGGATACAACTATTGAGCCGCGCTATGAACTGCGCTCCCTCACGCGCGGCCTGTTGCGCCAGGACCTTGATCTCGGCGACCCCGCCGGCGCCGGGTGGAAAGTTGTTTCCAAGCGCCAGCCGACTGAAGCCGAGTGGACCGCTCTGCGTTTTGCTTGGAAGGCGTGCCAGCACGTGAAGTCGAATGCGATTGTGTTGGCGAATGGCGAAGCAACGGTTGGCATTGGCGGCGGGCAACCGAACCGGGTGGATTGTGTGCGCCTGGCCGCCGAGCGCGCGGGCGAG
This sequence comes from uncultured Anaerolineales bacterium, assembly GCA_964431175.1. Classification (GTDB taxonomy): domain Bacteria; phylum Chloroflexota; class Anaerolineae; order Anaerolineales; family VGOW01; genus VGOW01. The sequence continues at coordinate 7,280 of CAYSIV010000170.1, read as the reverse complement.
AAAGCCAGAGGCGCGGTGATGGCCTCCGATGCCTTCTTCCCGTTCCCGGATTCTGTTGAGATGGCCGCGCGCGCCGGGGTTGCCGCCGTGGTTCACCCCGGCGGCTCGGTGCGCGACGCCGACTCCCTCGCCGCCGCCGACGCGGCCAACATGGCGATGGTGGTGACGGGAGTCCGACACTTCCGGCATTGACGATAGACAATGGACGAACGACGACCCTTGTGTCATCTATACTGTGGGCGGGCATACGCGAAGCGTGCGGTTTTCTGAATCCACTAATGAACACGAATAGACACGAATAATTCGTGTTCATTAGTGCGCGAAGCGTTCGTGGAAGAAAAAGCGCAACTAATGACCGCTGGCAGTATATCGTCGGCCGTCATCTCAGAATGAGTGATCCTTCATCCGCAACGCCGAGTTGAGGGCAAAGAGATGGGCGGTGGCGGTGATGAGGAGCAGGGTCAGGAAGCCGAACCGGGCCACGACCACGCCGCCCAGTCCGCCGATGAATAGCACGATACCGAGAAACGAGTTGGTGAAGCCGAGGTAGAGTGTGCGCTCGTCATGAGGAGCGATGTCGAGCAACAAGCTTTGCCCGGCCACGCCAAGGCCCGACTCGCGAATGCCCGACACCGCAAACACCGGGATCAGCTAGAGCGAGGCAACCCAGCCACTGAGGCGAAGTGGGGCGGCCAAGAGGGCGAGGAGCAGAACCAGGCCGGTCATCAACATTCCGGCCCACACGGCGAACCTCATCGTGTTGCGGTTCCCCAGTCGCGCCGAAAATCGCCCAAAGAAAATGTTGGCCAACAAGTTGACGACGGTGAACACGCCCAGGTAGACGCCGATCATTTCCAGCCTGCCGCCGAGTTGTTGTTGGACGTACACGGCAAAGAACGGCGTGGCCGTGCCGGCAATCATCAGCGCCGAGCGTAGAGAGATGAAGTGGCGGAAGTTGCTATCGGTTTTGAGGATTTGCGCGGCGCGTTTGAGTTGCCAGACCACCGAGACGGGCGGGCGCAGGTCGTGATCGGGCGGCTCTTTGATGCATGAGAAGGCAAGTAGGCCGACCGCGCCGGAGACCAGCGCCAAAGTAAACAGCGCGCCGAAGTTGTCTGGAAACCTGAGCGGCCCGGACTCGGCGATGAGCCAGCTCACCAGCGCACTGCCGCCGAGTCCGGCCAGCCCGCCCGCGGCTAGCCGCCAGGCAAAAAACTCGCCGCGCCGCCGGGCCGGAACGGTTTTGCCTACCACTTCCAAAAACGAAAGGCCACTGAACCCGGAGGTCAGGGTGGTCAGCCCGAATAAGACGAAGAAGGCCAGCAGCAGCCAGCCCGGGTCTTTGATGAAGAAGACGGCAGCTGCCAACAATGCCCAGGCTGTAACTCTGATGACGGCGACGTATTGATAGAGCCGGATTTTGAGCGGCCAACTTTGCAGAAAGCCGGACACCCACAGTTGGGGCAGGAACCAGCCGCCGTCGTTCAGGGGAACCAGGAACCCCAGCCAGATGGCCGAAGGCGTGAGATGATGGACGAAGGCGGCCAGCACCAGCGTCGGGTCCATAAGTTTGTCGGCGACTAAAAAGAGGAGGCCGTTGAGAACGCCCAGCCGGAAGTTTTGTCGGGCGTCGCGCGTTGTCCCGGACTCATCTTCTACTA
>CAYSIV010000170.1:0-5609 GCA_964431175.1 uncultured Anaerolineales bacterium | reverse complement strand
CACGGGCGGAGTATAACATGGCGATAATAGGCTCATTGACTCTCCTCCGTCACCAGCCTAGAATCAAGTTGGATTTCCGAAGTGCTTCATGGGACTTCAGAAGCCTGAAAGAAATATTATGAATTATAGAGACTACTACAAAATTCTCGGCGTGAGCAAGACAGCCAGCGAGGCCGAACTCAAATCGGCGTTTCGCAAACTGGCCAAGCAATATCACCCCGATAAAAACCCCGGCGACAATAAGGCTGAAGAGAAGTTCAAAGAGATCAACGAAGCCTACGAAGTGCTGAGCGACCCGGCCAAACGCGTCAAGTACGATCAGTTGGGCGCGCAGTATCAACAGTATCAGCAATATGGCGGCGATCCGCGCGGCTTTGATTGGAGCCGGTGGGCGGCGCAGGGTGGCCGAGGCGGCGCGCGCGTTAACGCGGAACGTGGCGATCTTTCCGATCTGTTCGGCAGCAGCGGCAGCTTCTCGGATTTCTTTAATACGATCTTCGGGATGTCGGGCGCGGCGACGCAACCCCGGAGCGGGGGGCGGCACCCTTCGGCGCAAGCCCGCCCGCCGGAAGAATATCCGGTGGAGATCACCCTCGAAGAATCTCTCAACGGCGCCAGGCGCACCCTGGAGAAAGGCCAGCGGCGGTTGGAAGTGAAGATTCCGCCAGGGGCCAGGACCGGAACCAAGGTGCGAGTGGCGGGTGAGGGCAGTCCGGGACTCAACGGGGCGCCCGGCGACCTGCATTTGGTGGTGACTCTCCTCGAGCATCCCAAGTTCAAGGTGCGCGAGGGCGGCCCGGATTTGCAGACCGACGTGGCTGTAGATTTATACACGGCGGTGCTGGGCGGGCAGGTGCGGGTGTCGGCCATTGACGGCAATGAGGTGTTGCTCACCGTGCCGCCCGAAAGTTCAAGCGGGCAGACGATGCGCCTGCGCGGCAAGGGCCTGCCGGCATTGCGCGAACCGAAGACGCGCGGCGATTTGTACGTGCGCCTGTTAGTGCAAGTACCAAAGAAATTGAGCGACGAAGAAAAATCGTTATTCAAGAAATTAGCTGATTTTAGGAAGAAGGAGTCGTAACCGCAGTATGAAGCTCAAATTGCGATTGATCGTTGTATTACTCGGGCCGGCCTTGCTGGCCTGCAGCCTGTTGAGCGGCACGGCCACACCGTCACCCTTGCCAACATTAGCTGTCCTGACCGCGCCCACCCTGGTTCCGATCGCCGGGCCGACGGTCGTGCCCATTATCGTCGACCCGATTGCCGAACAGCAGTTGTATATCGACCTCTATCACCGGGTGAACCCGGCGGTTGTTTCCATTCGCGCGTTTTCGAGCGATGGGTTCTCGCAAGCCTCGGGATTTGTCATCGACACCGACGGCCACATTGCCACCAACAATCATGTGGTGGAAGGCGCGACGGAGTTGGAGATTGATTTTTCCAGCGGCTTGAAAGTTCGGGGCGAGGTGCTGGGGACGGATGCCACCGCCGATTTGGCCGTCATCAAAGTGGAGGTGCCCGCTGACCAGTTGACCGCCGTGTCGCTGGGCGACTCGGATCTGGTGGCGGTGGGCCAGCGGGTGATTGCCATTGGCAACCCGTTCGGGTTGGATGGCACCATGACGATTGGCATTGTGAGCGGCTTGGGCCGCACGCTAGACTCTCAAGTGACTGCGCCGGGCGGCGGTTCGTTCTCCACGCCGAAGATCATTCAGACCGACGCCGCCATCAATCCCGGCAACTCGGGCGGGCCGTTGTTGAACCTGAGCGGCGAGGTGATCGGGATGAACAAGGCCATTGAGTCCCAGACCGGCGTGAATTCCGGCGTCGGCTTTTCCATTCCCTCCAATCTCATCAAGCGGGTGGCCCTGGCTTTGATTGCCGATGGCAAGTTTGTCTACCCGTATCTTGGCCTGGGTAGCATGGACGACTTGACTCTGCGCGAGATTGAGGCCTTGAGCTTGCCGCGCACTTCAGGCGCTTATGTGACCAATGTGGTGGCGGGTGGCCCGGCAGACGCGGCCGGCCTGCGGGCCGGGACCCAAATCACTCAGATTGATGGATTGCTGGGGGGCGGTGATCTGGTTATTGCCATCGACAGACAAGAAGTGAAAAATTTCTCCGACCTGCTCGGCTATCTGGTCACGAAGGCCAGCGTGGGGCAGACGGTGACCCTGACGATTTTGCGCGACGGCCAGCAGTTGGATGTGCCGGTGACGTTGGGCGCACGACCCTAAGCAAAACCCCAAATCTCAAAATCCCAACTCCCAATCTCCAACGTCATGACACAATGCTGTTTAGATGAGCGTAGTTTCGCCCCTTGTGGGCGGGCACAGGCACAGCCCGCGAACAGCGCGCGAGGCCCGAGGCTGCGGCCTTCCTGAAAGGTATTGAGTCATGACATCTCTGCTCAAAGTCGAGCATCTCAGGAAAGACATCCCGCTTGGAAGCGGCCTGCCCTTTCGGCCAACGTCGCACCTGCGGGCGGTGCTTCACGACGTGAATTTTGAAGTGAATGCGGGAGAGATTCTGGCCATCGCCGGAGAGGCGGGGGCGGGCAAAACCACCCTGGCCCGTTCCATCGGCATTCTCACCAAGCCTTCGAGCGGGAAAGTTATTTTTGAGGGCCAGGACCTGGCCCACAAAAACGAGAACGCCTTGAGGCCGCTGAGACGACGTTTCCAGTTTTTGTTCAGCGACCCGCGCGCGGCCCTGCCGCCGCAAAACCTGGTGAGCGAAGTGATGGCCGAACCCCTGCGCGTCCAGCGGATCGGCTCACCGGTCGAACAACTGTCGGCCATCAAGCAAGCTTTGCGCCGGGTCGGGCTGAACAGTTTACTGCTCGACCGGCGGCTCACGGCCCTCTCGACGGGCCAGCGCCAACGGGTGGCGCTGGCCCGCGCCCTGACTTTACATCCAGTGTTGATGGTGTGCGATGATCCGACGCGCACCCTGCCGCCCGGCATGGCCGAAAGTTTTTTCAAGCTCATGGCCGACTTGCGCGACAAGGACGGCATTAGTTTTATCTGGCTGGTGAGCCAGCCCGGCCCGATGGTGAGCGCCGCCGACCGCCTCGGTATTTTGTATCAGGGTTGGCTGGTGGAGATGGGCCAGACCGGGAGCGTGTTGAACGCGCCCCAGCATCCTTACACCCGGCAGTGGCTCAACCGGCAGGCGGAGGCGCCGGCCCAACACGTTTATAAAGGAAAAGGCTGTCCGTTTCAGTCGGCCTGCCCGCAGGCCATGCCGATCTGCCGCGATCAACTGCCGCCGATGATCCCCACGCCCGCTTCGCAGGAGGCGGCCTGTTTTTTGCACGACGACTTTCATGATAAAGTGGCCGGGTAGATTGGCTAATCGCTTTCAACGGATTTTTAAAACGGAAAAGCGGATGGTTATGAAGCCTCATCCGCTTTTCCGCTTCATATCTGTTGAAAGTCTTCTCCCAGAACAAGCAAAGTGCTTTCACGGAAACTCATGTCTAAACGCCTTTCATTTTTATATCTCGTCGGCTTCATTCTTGCCGCCTGCGCCTCAGCGCAACCAGAGCCAACCCAGATGGTTTTGCCAGCGGTCACAGTGGCTTCAATGACGGGCGTCGCGCCGGCGTTCACCGGCGTCGCGCCAGCGTTCACCAGCGTTGCCACTAACTCGGTACCACTCGTCCCGCCCACGTTCGGGCCGGCGCCGACTCTCGTTCCCGCCTCAACGCCCGCGCCGCTGGTGAAAGCGTTGGTGGTGTGCATGCCCTACGAACCGAACACGCTTTATGAATATGCGGTTGGCGGAAACCGGGAGAGTGTGTTGGCCCGGGCGGCAGTGCTGGACGCTCTGGGTGACGGGCCAATTGATCACCGCGCCTTTGATTACCAGCCTGTCATCTTGCAGAAACTGCCGAGCCTGAAGGATGGCGATGCGGTAGTGGAGGCGGCCACGGTGAGAGATGGCGAGGCCCTGGTCGACACGGTTGGCAACATTGTCGGGCTTGGCGCCGGGGTGCGGTATTTTGATCCGTCAGGCAATGAGCAAGTCTACAACGGCAAAGCCGGGTCGGTGCAGGCGATGAAAATGACCGTCGCTTTCAAGTTGTTGCCGGCTCTCAAATGGGAAGACGGCGAGCCGCTCACCACCGACGACGTGCTGTTTGCCTGGGAGATTTCCAAAAGCCCCGACAACCCGGCCGCGAATCACTTCCTGACGACTCGGATGCAAGACCCAACGGTTGTGGACACTCAGACAATCCGCTGGACATTTTTGCCAGGTTACAAGGATTCACTCTATTACACCCGCCTGCCGGTCCCGTTCCCGCGCCATCTCTACGGTGAACTTACCGCCTCGCAAATTCTGGCCGACGACAAGGCCAATCACAAGCCGCTGTCGTTCGGCGCGTTCAAGCTGGATGAGTGGAAGGCGGGCGAGTTCATCAAACTCTCCAGGAATCCCAACTACTTCCGCGCCTCTGAAGGTTTGCCGCATCTTGATAAACTCACATTCCTCTTTGTGCCCGAGCCGGATCAACTTGTGGCTCAACTGCTGGCCGGGGCGTGCGACGTTGGCCTTGGCGCCAAAGCCGGCACTCAGGATTCGATTTTTGAGGGGCAAGTGCCAAAACTGTTGGACGCGGAATTGAAGAAGAAGCTGGCGCCCCAGTTTGTCACCGGCGCGACCTTTGAGCATTTGGATTTTAATATCAGCCCGGCCGAGGGCTACGGCGGGTTGGGGGGCAAGGGCCTGTTCCAGGACGTGAAGATCCGGCAGGCATTTGCCTACTGCATCAATCGTCAGGAGCTGGTGTCTGGTTTGCTCAATGGCCGCTCCGAAGTGCCGCCGGCCTATGTGCCGACGACTCACCCGCTTTACGATCCGACCGGCATTACCATTTACAAATTTGATCCGGCCCAAGGGCGGGCGTTGTTGAGTGAGGCCGGTTGGCAGGACAGCAATAACGACGGTGTCGTGGACAAGGGCGGCCAGAGCTTGTCGCTGAACTACGCCTACGGCCCGACCGGCAACACCTTGCGAGCCGCGGTCGCGCAGGCGCTCAAAGCGCAACTGAAAGACAACTGCGGAATCGAGATCAAATTGCAGGAACTTAGCCGCACTGATCTGTTCGGTAGTTTCCCCGACGGGGTGTTGTTTGGCCGCCGCTACGATTTGGGCCAGTTCGCCTGGGTGACGGACGTGGAGCCGCCCTGCACGCTCTACACCAGCCGCGAGTGGCCGGGGGCGGGCGATGGCCAACCCGATCAGTATGGCGTTGCCACCGGCTACCCGGAGGGGGGTAATAATGTCGGCTATCTTAACCCGGCCTTTGAAGACGCCTGTTTCCAGGCCGTTAACGCCCTCGACCCGGCGGAGAAGAAGCGACTGCACCACGAAGCGATGAAGCTGTTTGCTCAGGACGTGCCTTCGCTCATCTTGTTCGTCAAGTTCAAAATCGGGGTCGCCGTTCCTGGCGTTTCAGGTTTTCTCTTGGACCCGACCCAGAACTCGGACCTTTGGAATGTAGAGGAATTTAATATCACAACGCCGTGATTGAATCTCATCTAATATATGACTCTACTGCAAAAACCACGATCTCACCGCGAAGGCGCGAAGAGCGCAAAGGA
>CAYSIV010000169.1:0-13244 GCA_964431175.1 uncultured Anaerolineales bacterium | reverse complement strand
GAGCCTGTCATCCGCGGCCTGAGCCTGTCGAAGGCCGCTATTTCCGATAGAGTCTTGTGTAATCCGTGGTTTATAGAAACTCAAAGTATTCACTCCGTTCCCATTCATGAACGGTGTTGTTGAAGTCAGGTGAGTCGTAGTCGGGGATGGCGGCTTTGGCTTTGCCGATCTCGTGGCGCTTGACGGCGACGAACAATTTGACGAACTCCTCGCCGAGCGCAGCGCGCAAAGCAGAGCCGGCTTCAAGAGCATCAAGCGACTTTTCGAGTCGCGTCGGCAAATCGGTCACACCAGTGAGACCGTAGGCAATGCCCGAGGTCTCGGCTGGCGGTTCGGTCTTGTTCTGCAAACCGTCCAGCCCGGCGGCCAACACCCCGGCCATGACCAGATATGGATTCGAAGCGCCGCCTGGCAAGCGGTTTTCGATGTGGGCGCTCTCGTCCCCAAGGTTTTTCATGCGGAAGCCAACTGAACGATTCTCGTTACCCCAGGTGGCATTGGTGGGCGCGAACGACCACAGCTTATAGCGCTTATAGCAGTTCACGGTGGGCGCGGCGAGGGCCGTCAACGCTGTCGCGTGAGCGATCTGCCCGCCCAGCCACCAGCGGGCGGCATCAGTGAGTTTGCCATCCTTGCGGCTGTTGAAGGCGTTGCGGCCCGTCTTCGCCTCAAGCAAACTGTGATGATAATGACAGCCGTTGGCCGATTGATCGCCATAAGGTTTGGTCATGAACGAGGCCATATAGCCGTTGCGCTGGGCAATTTCTTTGACGCCGTTCTTGAAGGTGAAGGCCTGGTCGGCCGCGGCGATACCGCCTGCTGGCGCAAAGTTGATCTCCATTTGCCCTGGCCCATATTCGGCGTTGGAGGTGATGATGTCCACACCGATGGCGCTCATGCCGCGCAGGATTTGATAGACGAGCGACTCGTCGAAGTTGTTGCGGAGGGTGGCGAAAATTTGGATGCCGGAGAACGGCGGTTGGCGCGTCTCGCGGTTGACGAGATAGAACTCGTACTCGAAACCTGAAAACAACCGATACCCCCTCCCCTCCAGTTCACCCAGAAGTTTGCGGGCTACGGCGCGGGGCGCGGCCATCGCCGGGCGGCCATCCTGAAAGTGCGGTTCGCACAATACGCGCGCCGTTTTATCAGCCCAGGGCAAAACGGTATAAGTGCTGAGATCGGGGAAGATGCGCGAGTCCGGGAAGCCCAGGTCTTCGAGATAGCCAGTCCCCAAGGCAACATTGGCCTGGGCGTCAAAGCCCAGTTGGCCGAGCAAAAAGTTCAAGCCGCCCTCGGCGAAACGGCGCACATGGCGGACAGGGATCGTCTTCGAGCGGCTGATGCCATGGGTGTCACTCTGCTCGAAGCGGACGAACTCGACGCCGTCGGCGCTGAGGCGTTTTTCGAGGGCGGTCAGTGGATCAGTCTTACGAGTCTGGCGAGCAGGCATATGATCTCCTAAGAGACTGTTTCTTAAATCGCTGGCGGTTACGCACAGCGCCCCTGTGGGGGAAACCGCGCCTACGAGAGCACGAAGTCGGCCTTCGCCGACTGCATTTAGCCCGCGCAGGCGGGCTTCGTGCCTTATGTTGCCGCGATTTCAATCGCCGGAGTGAATTTCAAAACACTCTCTAAACTCCCAAATCCCAACTTCCAAATCCCGAAGTTTGGAAGTTGGTTGTTGGGATTTGGGGCTTGGGCGAAACGCGGTTACGGCGCCGGCACTTTCTCGGGCACGACTTCCGCGCCGAGGGTGAACTTGCCGCCGTCAATCTTGATCAGCGTCACCCCCTTCTGCGGCACGTGGGAGTCGGCGAAGGTAATAGCGCCGGTGATGCCGGGATAGTTCTTCGTCTCGGCGATGGCTTTGGTGATGGCCGCCGCGTCGGTGGAACCGGCGCGTTTAATGGCGTCGGCCATCAAGTACATCGTATCGTAGCCGAGCGCGGCAAAGGCGTTCTCCGGATCGTGACCGTATTCCTTGTTATAGGCCGCGATGAACTTCTTGATACCGTCGGTGCCGCCCTGGGCGTCCATCAAGGCGTGGGTGGAGAACCACACCCCGTTGGCGGCATCGCCGGCCACGCTGAGAATATCGGGCGTGTCGTAGCCATCGCCGCCGACGATGGGGCCTGTGAGGCCGGCGTCACGGAACTGCTTGACGACCGGGCCGACGTTGTAAGGCATGGCGGAGATGTAATAGAAGTCAGGCTGTGGGCTGAGCGCCTTCACTTTGGCGATCTGCGCCGAGAAGTCGGTGGCGGCGTCTTCGTAGGAGTCTTCGAGGACAATCGTGCCGCCCATCTCGGTGAAGCTGGCCTTGAAGTAACCGCCAAGCAGGGTGGTGTACTCCACGCCTTTGTCCCAGAGCAGGTAAGCGTTCTTACCGAAGTTCTTGAACGAATACTCTGCGCCCGCCGCCGCCTGGACGTTGTCGCCGAAGCAGGCCAGGAACATCTTATCGCCCACTTGAGAGGGTATCTTGGGCGACGTGGCCCCGGCGGTGATGAACGGCAACCCGGCGGCCTGGATGGTCGGCCCGGCGGCCAACACCGAGTCGGTGTCGGTGAAGCCGATCACCGCCACCACTTTGTCCTGCTCGACAAACTGTTTGGCGACTTGAGCCGTCACGTCCATCTTGTATTGGCTGTCGTGGACGATGAGGTTGATCTGGCGGCCCAGCACGCCGCCCGCGGCGTTGATCTCTTTGGCGGCCAGTTGCGCGCCGTTAGCGGCCGGCAGGTCGAGTGAGGACTCCGCCCCGGTGAGAGCGAAGCCGCCGCCGATGTTAATGGGGCCGGATGCGCCCCCGCCCCCGCCGCCGCACGCGGCCAGTATTAGGCTGGCAATAATGGTGAACACGGTGATGACAAACAATCTGTTTTTCATGGTCTCTCCTCCATTGTCAATATCGAACATCAATGCAACTTACTATAAGCTATATGTTGTTTGTTGTACGCAATGAGCTACCTCCTTCTTTCAAACCATCGATCGAGGGCGATCTCGCGTTGGCCGAGCAGGCCTTCACGCCGGAAGATGATGATGAAGATGAAGATCGTCGCCAGAATGATCTGGCTGATGCCATAGAGCAGAGTCGCATCTTCGATGCGGCGCAGAAGCTCGGCCAGCCCAACCACTAACACCACGCCGATCACCGACCCGCTCACCGAGCCCATGCCGCCGACGACGAGCATGGTGATCACCCGGAACGTAAGGTCGAAGTAGAAGACGGTCGGCGAGAAGGAAGTGATGAAGTGAGCATATAACGATCCGGCGACGGCGGTGAAGAAGGCGCTGATCACGAAGGCTAACAGTCGCGGCGGCATCACCGCAATGCCGATGGACTGCGCCGCCCAGCGATCTTCCCGCTGGGCCAGCATCGCTCGCCCGAACGACGACCGTTTAATCCGCCACACAACATATAACACCAACAGCGCCCAGGCCCAAACCCACCACAGGTTCGTGTACGGGGTGACGTTGGAGAAGGTGCGCGAGCCGCGGGTGAAGTTGTCGGCGTTGAAAAGGACGACGCGAACGATGACGAGAAAGCCGAGCGTCGCCACGGCCACGAAATGCCCGGACAGCCGCATCAACACCAAACCGACCAACAGAGCAATGATGGACACGAAGACGGCGGCGATGAGGGTGGCGGCCAGAAAGCCGGACGGGAAGGGGCCGAGATAAAAATCGAAATGCGCACCGGCCAGCCACCCCGGCAAATTCGGCAGATAGTCGCGCTTCTCGCGCAGAGGCAGGGTCAGGATGGCTGAGGCATAGGCGCCCAGGGCCATAAAACCGATATGCCCCAGCGAGAACACACCCGTGAACCCGTTGGAGAGATTCAGACTCAGGACGAGGATCAAAAAGATTCCGAGGTTGACGAACAGGCCCTGCCAGAAAGCCAGCCCCGAGGCTTGCAGGATCGTCAGCACGACCGACAACATAAAGATTGCCGCCAGCGGGCCACCGGCCCGACGCCACGACGTTGCCATCTCTAACTTCCAACCTCCAACTTCCATTCTCTAATCTCCGACATCTATTGCATCTCCTCCCGTTCACGGCGGCCCATAATGCCGCCGGGCCGGAAGAGCAACATGAGGATCAGGGCGACGAAGACGAAGGCATCGCGATAACTGGTCAGCGTCCCCGGCAACCAGGTTTTGAGGAAGGTTTGCACTGCGGGCGAGACCAGGCCCGGCGGCAGGATGTCGCCGATGCCGGGGATGGCGGTGAGGAACACTTCCAGCGCCCCCAACGCATAGCCGCCGACGACGGCCCCGACAATGGTGCCAAAGCCGCCGATGACGGCGGCGATGAAGGCTTTGAGCACCGGGGTGAATCCCATGTAGGGCGTCAACTGCCCGGCCTGCACCGCATACAATAACGCCGCCACCGCCGCCAACCCCGATCCGATGGCGAAGGCGGTGGCGATCACCCGGTTGATGTCAATCCCCATGAGTTGCGCCGCGTGCAGGTCTTCGGCGGCGGCGCGCATCGAAAGGCCAAGATTCGAACGGGTGACGAAGAGCGACAGCAGTACCAACAGGATGATACCGGCGATCAGGCTGACGACGTTCACGCGCGGCACGGTGATCGGGCCGAAAGCGAACACGCCGCTCAGGATTCCGATCACCGGAAAAGCGAGCGGGCTGGGCTTTTGCAGTAAGCGGGTGATCAACAACGTGCCATTCTGCAAAATTTGTCCGACGGCGAATGAGGTGAGCAGGGCGGCCACATCGGGCGCGCCGCGGATGGGCCGATAGGCCACGCGCTCCATGATCAAGCCGACGAGGATCGTGCCGACGATCATGATCCCGATCGCCAGCGGCAGAGGCAGCTTGGCGAGCAGGGCGAAGGCGGCGAAGTAAGCGGCGATCATCATCAAATCGCCGTGAGCGAAATTGATCAGCCGCAGAATGCCGAACACCATCGCCAGCCCCACCGCCATCAATGCGTACAGACTGCCGATGCTCAGGGCGTTGATAAGTTGTTGGAGGGCGTAATAGACCAGAGTCATAAAATACCAAATCTCAAATTCCAAAATCCCAAATGTTGACTGTCAGGTTCCGAGATAGGTGTGTTCCACTTGCGGGTTGTGCTTCAGTTCCGCCGCCGGGCCGTCGAGGGTAATGCGCCCCGTTTCCATGACGTAAGCCCGGTCGGCCACGTCGAGGGCCAGCCGCGCGTTCTGTTCCACCAGCAGGATCGTCGTCTTCTCGTCTTTCAATTGTCGAATGGTGTTGAAGATCGTCTCCACTAACAGCGGCGCCAGGCCCAGCGACGGCTCGTCGAGCAACAACAACTTGGGCCGGCTCATGAGCGCCCGGCTGATGGCCAGCATTTGCTGTTCGCCGCCGGACAGTGTGGCCCCGGACTGTTGGCGGCGTTGTTTGAGAATCGGAAAGAGACCATAGACGCGCTCGAGGTCGGCCTTCACGCCATCTCCGTCGCGCCGTTGCACCGCCCCCAGCCGCAGATTCTCTTCCACCGTCAACTGACCAAAGATGTGGCGGCCTTCGGGGCAATGCGACACCCCCAACCCGACAATATGATGCGGCGAAGTCCCGTCAATGCGCTGACCGTCGTAGAGAATGGCCCCGACCTTTGGCCGTAACAAGCCGGAGATCGTCTTCAGGGCCGTGGACTTGCCCGCCCCGTTCGAGCCGATCAGCGTCACCAGTTCGCCATCGGCAATCGTCAACGAGACGCCTTTGAGGGCGCGGATACCGCCGTAATAGACTTCGACCTCGCGCAGTTCAAGCATCGCGCCCCCGGCCCTCTCCACCCAGATAAGCGGCGATCACTTGCGGGTCGGATCGCACCTCTTCGGGCTTGCCCTGGGCGATGATCTTGCCATAGTTCAGCACCACGATGCGCTCGCACAAATTCATCACCAGCCGCATGTCGTGTTCGACCAGCAGGATAGTCAACTTGAAACGGGCGCGCAAGTCGAGGATCAATTGATGCAGGGCGTCGCTCTCCGCCGGGTTCATGCCTGCCGCCGGTTCATCCAGCAACAGGATGGCCGGGCGGGTGGCCAGGGCGCGGGCGATCTCGACCCGGCGCTGATAGCCGTAAGGCAGACTGGCCGCTGATTGATCGGCGTAGGGCGCGAGATCGAGCAGATCGAGCAAGTCGTGGGTGCGGGCCTTCGTCTCTGCTTCCTGGCGATGAAAGCCGGGGGCGCTGAGCAACGTCTCCCACAGGGAGGCCGCCGCCCGGAGTTGGGCCGCCACCTGCACATTCTCTAACACCGAGAGCGAACCGAAGAGGCGAATATTCTGAAACGTGCGGGCGATGCCCAGGCGGGCGATGCGGGCCGGGGGCAGGCCAGTAATGTCTCGATGCTGAAAGTGGATGCGGCCAGCGGTTGGGAGCAGAAAGCCGGTGAGCAGGTTGAAGCAGGTGGTTTTGCCTGCGCCATTTGGCCCGATGAGGCCCACGATCTCGCCGGGTCGGATCGCCAGCGACACGTCCTGTAAGGCTTGCAAGCCCAAAAAAGATTTAGCCAGCCCGTGCGCCTGAAGGACAGGCGCCGGCGAATCATCTGTTGACATGAGTTGAATGCAAGGTAAATTGAGATGGTGAAGACTGAGCGCTCGTTCGCTAAAGTCTACTCGTTGCCGGTAATGAGTCAAGTGCTGGGCAAGTCAAGATATAGGCGTTGTGGCTTTCGAGTTTCGGTTGGATTTCTAGGCGGGCCGGGTCGAGAGGGCGGCGGCAGAGAGGGCAGAGGAGGGTACAGTTTGATTTAGATTGTTAATCACTCTCGCCAGCCAGCGTCAAAATACGCCGGCGAATTTCCTCAGATATCCACATGCCGCTATCTTCAAGGCGACCAATCAGCGGCTCAATTTTGTCGGTCAATCCTTGCGCTTTTGCTTCGAGGAGAATCTTGAGGGTTCCCCACACAGATAATCCAGCCGCCTGTGCCGTGCGGCGAGCAAGCATATCGTCCAAAAGAATAATTCGAGTTGGATTTTCAAGGGCAAGCGCCATTGCCGCCAGTTCACCTGCGCCCAAATCCAGAGCCAACCACTCAGAAGAGGCGGCTTGAGGATTTACAACTTGAAGCCAATCGTAACCATCTGGGTTGGGGGCATCATATCCTTTTTGCCGGCCTTCCTTCAACTCATCAGACACCGCCATCGGTATCCATACCTCGCTGAACATTTTTGGAAGCCAGTCCATTGCGCCAATGCGGTAAAGATACAACAAGGGCGACGTGTTGCTGATGGCCTCAGGCATATTAGTTTTCCAGATCGCTTAGCTCAGCCTGAAGCGGAAAAACCTTATAGCGGCCCAGCGAGAGCAGAAATTCCACCCGGGATAAGCCAGCGAGTTCTGCGGCGCGGCCAGAGGACAACCGGCCAAGTTCGTAAAGCTTGACTGCCGCCAGCATTCGCAATTCGCGGGCGAAAGAGACTTCATCTGTCTTTTCTGCGAGAAGCACCTTCTCCGGCACCTGAATGACAATTTGTCGCGTCGTCATCATATTGCTGATCTCCTGTTTTGCCAACAAGTCTTCGTTCCTGGTGAATTTACACGACTTGCGTTGACGAATTATACAGCATCAAATGTTGGCAACGCAGACCGCGGGCGATATGGCTTTCGAGTTGCTGCCCCTGGTTCAAAAGCACCCCGATTCTGCCAAGAAGCTTCCCCTGAAGAACCAAAGGTGATGTGCAGAAAAAATCGCCGGGCGGATTAGAGGTGCTGACCCAGCCGGGTCGAGGCTTCACTCATGAACTGCTCCATCAGGCATAACAGCACCAGTCAGAATAGCATCTGTGAACTTAGCGCCATCTATCTTGGCTCCATGCAGGTTAGCCTTTTTCAAGTTTGCTCCAGTAAAGTCGGCGTTTGTAAGATCGGCTCCTTCTAAGTTAGCCTCATGCAAATCCGTTCTGTACAAGATCGCGTCCTTTAGATATGCTCTTTGCAATTCAGCAACCTCTAAGTCTGCTTCTGATAGATTTGCTTCCTTCATTCGCGCTTCATGCAGCTTTGCCCTCATCAAACTAGCTTTCTGAAGCTTGGCTCCATATAATTTAGCGTCTCTGAGCGATGCTTTGCTCAAATCAGTTTCCTGTAGATTTGCGCCATTCAAATCTGCGTTGTCTAGATTAGCTCGGTACAACTTGATGCCTTGCAAATTCTCATTTCGCAAATCCACATGGGCCAAATTCGCACGGCTCAAATCTGGTCTTTCACCGCGTTTACGCGATGACTTGATGTAAAACGTCACTTCCGATGTTTGAATTAGGTCACCGACGAGACGCTTTCGTATTTCATTCTCCCGCTCGACTTGAGCCTTCCGTCGCTCTTCACGCGTCTGTAACCAACTACTAAGAAGTGTACTGAGTATTCCTAGACTCCAACCAATCAGGAGCAAGATAACAGCTTTGGTGGTTTCGTCCATGTTTCACCTCTAACTGAACGCCTGGCATCATTGCGCTTAGAAGCAAGTGTGAAGTCGTCCAATAAAACACTCAGCCGCCCATCAGGCGGCTGAGAGAAGCTAGATGAACAGCGAGAGCAAAGCCCGTTCGGCCATTTCCATCACCGGGCGAGGGACGATGCCCAGCAGGAAGGTGGCAATGGCAGTGACGCCGACCACGAAGCCCAGCGCGCGGGGCAGGGTCGCCGCCCCCTCCCCCGGCCTCATCCACATCACCATGATCACCCGCAAATAGTAGAAGGCCGAGATCAGGCTGGTGACGACGCCGACGAGGGCCAGCCACATGTAACCGGCGTCAATCGCCGCCCGGAAGACGTAGAACTTGCCGATGAAGCCAACGGTGGGCGGCAGGCCGGTAAGCGAAAGCATGAAGACGGCCATCGCCAGCGCCAGGCCGGGGCGGGTCGCGCCCAGCCCGGCGAAGTCTTCAATGCGGTTGCCTTCACCCTCGCGCTTCTCGACAGCAATGACGACGGCCCACGCGCCCAGGTTCATCAACGCATAAGCCATCAGGTAGAAGAGCGCGGCGCTGGCCGCAAACGCCGAGAGGCGGCCCTGCCCGCCGGCGACAGCGGCCATGAGAATGTATCCGGCGTGGGCGATGGATGAGTAGGCTAACATGCGTTTGATGGAGCTTTGGGCAATTGCCACCACGTTGCCAAGCGTCATTGTCAGCGCCGAGACAATGGCGACGACGGGAACCCAGTCTGCCGACAGAGCCGGGAACGCAGTGAAGAAGACTCGCAGGAGCGCGGCGAAGCCGCCAGCCTTGGCCCCGACCGACATGAAAGCCGTCACTACGGTAGGAGCGCCTTCGTACACGTCCGGCGTCCACATGTGAAACGGGACAGCCGCCACTTTGAATGACAGGCCGACGAGGATCAACCCCATGCCGATCAGCAGAAGCGGGTTGTCGAGGCCGCCGGTGGCCGCCCCGGCCACAATGGCATGCAGGTTGGTGGTTTGCGTTGCGCCGTAGGTGAGGGCCACGCCATACACAAAGAAGCCCGAAGCGAACGCACCGAGCAGGAAATACTTCATGGCCGATTCTTCAGAATCGGCGCGGGGGCGGGCGAACCCGGCCAGAACGTAGAGCGGGATCGAGAGCAGTTCGAGGGCGAGGAAGACGATGATCAGGTCGCTGGCCGAGGCCATCATCATCATGCCGGTGATGGCAAACAGCAGGAGCGGGTAGAACTCGCCACGCTCGATGTTGTTTTTCTTCAGGTAGTCGAGGGCCATCAGGACTGCGGCGGCCCCGCTGAACAAGACAATCAGGTTGAGCAGGTTGGCGAAGCCGTCAAACGTCACCATGCCACCAAAGGCGACCAGGGGCAAGGGCAGGCCGGACACCATCAACCCGACCCCAAACGTGGCGGCCAAACCGAGAAGGGCCAGCCAGCCGGTGATCGCCTTGCGCGTCTTGGGAATCCACAGGTCCACCAGCAGAAGCGCGCACGCCCACCCGGCCAGGGTGAACATGGGGAGGATGGCGTTGAAGTCGGAAGTTGTCATCGCAGGGCCACCGCCGCCCCGCCCAACGTCTGCACCAACTGGTTCACGGCGGGCGCCATGAGGTTGAAGAACGGGGCCGGGTAGAGGCCGATCCAGAAGATCATGATCAGCAATGGAACCATCACCGCAATTTCGCGCCAGTTGAGGTCAGCCAAGCCCTCGTTAGCCGGGTTGTCCACTTTGCCAAGGAACATCTTCTGGAACATCCACAGCATGTAGACGGCGGCCAGAATGACGCCGAGCGAGGCCAGCCCGGCGTAAATGTAAGAACCAAACGGCCCGCCAGGTTGACCGGCGCCCCATGCGCCAAGCAAGATGGCAAACTCGCCGACGAAACCGTTGAGTCCGGGCAAGCCCATCGACGACAGAGAGACGATCAACATTATCGTGCCGTACAGCGGCATCACCTTCCACAAGCCGCCGAACTGGGCCAATTCACGGGTGTGCCGCCGCTCGTAAATCATGCCGACGAGGAGGAACAACGCGCCCGTCGAGAGGCCGTGGTTGATCATTTGCAGAACCGCGCCCTGGATGCCCTGGGCGTTGAGGGCGAAGAGGCCGAGCATCACAAAACCCAGGTGGCTCACCGACGAGTAGGCGACCAGCTTCTTCACGTCCTTTTGTGGGTACGAGACGATTGCGCCGTAGATGATGCCAATGACGGCCAGCACGGCCATGGTGGGCGCGTACTGCCGGGCGGCCTCGGGGAAGAGGCCGAGGTTGAAGCGCAGGAAGCCGTAGGTGCCAAGCTTCAGCAGGACGCCGGCCAGGATGACCGAGCCGGCAGTGGGCGCTTCCACGTGGGCATCGGGCAACCACGAGTGGAGCGGCCACACCGGCACTTTGATGGCGAAGGCCGCGGCGAAGGCCAGGAAGAGCAGGCTCTGCGACGCCGCCGGAACTTTGCCGAGCATGTCGGTGTAGGAAAATGTGCCGACGTTGATGCCCAGCCACAGGATGGCCAGCAACATCAGGATCGAGCCGGCCATGGTGTAAAGGAAGAATTTGATGGCGGCGTACATCCGGTTAGAGCCGCCCCAGATGCCAACCAGCAAATACATCGGCACCAGGCTGAATTCCCAGAAGACGTAGAACAGGAAGAGATCGAGGGCGACGAACACGCCGACCATGCCCACTTCGAGCAGGAGGAAGAAGATCATGTACTCCTTCACCCGCTCCTCAATCGCCGTCCACGACGAGAAGATGGCGATGGGCGTAAGGAAGGTGGTGAGCAGAACCAGCAGAAGGCTCGCGCCGTCAATACCCAGATGGAACTCCATGTTCCAGTTCGAGCCGATCTGAATCCAGGGGGCGCGCACCACCAACTGCATGCCGGGATCGTTGAGGTTGAACTGGATGAGCATCGCCAGCGACAGCAGGAAGGTGATGAGCGAGGTACCTACCGCGATCCAGCGGATGGTATCTTTTTGCTCTTTGGGTGTGAAGAGCAGGACGATCACGCCGAGCACAGGAAAGAAGGTGACAACAGTCAAAGTAGCAAACAGCACATCCATAGAATGATCTCCAACCTTTTCACCGCGAAGGCGCAAAGTTCGCAAAGATTTTTATGATTTTCTTTGCGTCCGCCTGCCCTGCTTCTTTTTGCGGGGTTGCGCCTTAGCGGTTCAGTTTTATCTTGCGAACAAGAAGAAGCTCAAGATTGCCAGCACGCCGACCAACACGGCCAGCGCATAATTGCGAACGTAGCCGGTTTGCAATCTGCGCCAGACGCCCGCCGTCTCGCGCACCCAACCGGCCAGCCCGTCGAAGAACCGATCCACGATGCCCTTGTCCACGAACCCGGCGGTGAACCCGGCCAGCCAGCGGAAGCCACCGGCGATGATGTTGTCGTGGAAGATGTCGTGCCACAGGTCCCAGTCCAAAGCAAAGGCGGTGAAACTGCTTAGGGCTTCAATCGGGCCGGTGATCAGGCGCTCGTACAGTTCGTCAATGAACCACTTGCCGTTGAGGAAACGAAACAGGCCGCCCAGACTTTCGAGAGGATCAGTCATCGTCACCATCGGCTTCTGGCCGTAAACCACGTAAGCCAGGCCAATGCCGGCCAGGGCCACGACGGTGGAAATGCCAGCCACCACGAAATTGAAATCAAGCAGATGCACTTCAACCGAGTGTTCAATCCACTGGCCCAGCGGCAGGTTCATCGCGCCGCCGACCGTCGAGAGCACAGCCAAAACGATCAGCGGCACGGTCATCACTGCCGGGCTTTCATGCGCGTGTTTAGCCGCCTCGGTGCGCTCGCCGCCGTAAAACATCATGAAGATTTGGCGGCCCATATAAAAGGCGGTGAAGAATGCGGCGACAATCAACAGGCCAAACACCAGCCAGCCATTCCAGCTATTCATTTCCCAGGCGCTCGCCAAAATTTCATCCTTTGACCAAAACCCGGCGAAGGGAACAACACCGGCCAACGCCAGCGAGCCGATCAGGTAAACCCAGAACGTCGTCCGCATGTGATTCCGCAAGCCGCCCATGTTGCGCATGTCTTGAGCGTCGAAGGTTGGCTCCTCATGTGTGGGAGCATGAGTGGGAGCGGATTGCATCCGCGATGCCTGTGCGTCGTCGCCGTGGCCGCCGCCGCCGCGTGCTTCCGCATCGTGGGCCAGCGCATGATGCCCGTGTTCCATGCCGTGAATGACCGAGCCGGACGAGAGGAAGAGCAGAGCCTTGAAGAAGGCATGAGTGAGCAAATGGAACATGGCCGCCGCATAAGCGCCCATGCCCGCCGCCGCCACCATAAAGCCAAGCTGGCTGATGGTCGAGTACGCCAGCACGCGCTTGATGTCGAACTGGCCGAGGGCAATTGTCCCGGCCACAAACGCCGTGCTTGCGCCGACGAGGGCAACCACCATTTGCGACGTTGGCGCAAGATGGAAGAGAACATTGGAACGGACGATGAGATAGATGCCCGCTGTGACCATCGTGGCCGCGTGGATGAGGGCTGACACAGGTGTTGGGCCGGCCATCGCGTCCGGCAACCACACGAACAACGGAATCTGGGCCGACTTGCCGGCCACGCCGACCAGCATCAATAGAGTGATGGCAGTGGCAACCGGAGCGAGTGTTGTCCCGTTCTCTTCAAAGAATTTGAAGACCTCGGCAAAAGTAAGCGTTTTTGCCGTCCAGAAAATGAGGAACATCGCCAAAGCAAAGCCAAAGTCACCGATGCGGTTAACGACGAAGGCTTTGCGCCCGGCGCGGGCGTTCGCCACCCCGCCCTCACCCCGGTCGAACCAGAAGCCGATGA
>CAYSIV010000168.1:11442-13436 GCA_964431175.1 uncultured Anaerolineales bacterium | reverse complement strand
CAGGCTCAGGCCGCGCGCTGAGCCTGTCGAAGCGTGCACTGGCTTATTTTGAATAGAGTCCAATAGATTTTATCGGAAATTCTCCTAACCCCAATAAATTCGTGCGCGACTTGCCGAAAACCCGCAACGCCAAAGTCATGCGCCGCATCATCCGTTCGGCTTATTTGGGCCAAGACCCGGGTGATACTTCATCTTTGGAAAATCCGGCGGCGGCGGAAGAGATCAAACGGGCAAGTCAGGTGGTTCGATGATGTGTCGGATGAAAGGAGATTAAGTGATGACAACGGGTCGATTTCAGATTGAAGTGCGGCAGTGGCTACCGCTTGCCGTAGATGAGTCAGAACTGTTGACGTTGAGCGAGGCGGCGAAGCGGCTTGGGTTGTGGCCGAAGGTGAATTCGGTTGCGTCGTTAGTGGAACGGGGGCGTTTGCGAAGGGTGCAGGATCTGGCGGAGCCGAACCCGAAGAAACGGACGCGGGTTTTTGCGGCTGACGTAGAGCAGGAGTTGGCACGCCGACGGGCGCGGCGACGGGAGGGGGACATGCGGTTGAGAGGAATGGATGGTGAAGCGGTTAGGTAGTTGAGCGGTTAGAAGCTGTGGGAAGATTGACCTTCCGCCCAACCACCTAACTTCGTGACGATCCTTTCTATCCCCAACAACTTCCCCCGCACCATCATCGAACTCTACGACGAGCGCGGTATTGCATGGCTAGAGAACTTGCCGGGCCTTCTCGCCGACTGCGAACGCCGCTGGTCGCTCAAAGTTCTGCCACCGTTTGGGCTTTCCTATAACTACGTCGCGCCCGCCGTGCGTGCCGATGGAACCGAAGTGGTAATCAAACTCGGCGTGCCCGACGGCGGGCTGACCGACGAGATGACGGCGCTTCGTTTGTGGGGCGGTCACGGCATTGCGCAACTCCTCGACTGCGATCCTGATCAGGGCATCATGCTCCTCGAACGCCTCAAGCCCGGCACGCCGCTCGCCACTATTGAAGACGACGAACAAGCCACCCGCATCTTCGCCCAAGTTGCCCGCCAACTTTGGATACCTGCCCCCGCTGTTCACAACTTTGACACCCCGAACACCTGGGCCGAGGGCATGAAGCGGCTTCGTAAACGATTCGACGGCGGCGCCGGCCCTCTGCCCGCAAAAATCGTCGGGGCCGCCGAGTTGCTTTTCAGCGAACTTCTCGGTTCGCAAGCCGATCCAGTGTTGCTTCACGGCGACTTGCATCACTGGAACATCCTCTCCGCCGAAGCTTGCCCTGAGCGAAGCCGAATGGGCCAGCCCTGGCTCGCCATTGACCCCAAAGGCATCGTCGGTGAGCCGTGCTATGAAGTGGGCGCTTGGCTCCGCAACCCGGTCGGCCGCCTCTTCAATCAATCCAACCCGAGTCGCCTCTTCGCCCGGCGAGTCGCCATCCTCGCCGAGGAACTCACCTTCGACCGCCAGCGCATCATCAGCTGGGGCGTGGCGCAGGCCGTACTCTCGGCTTGGTGGAGCATTGAAGATCACGGTGAGCGCAGCGAGCGTAGCGAGGGGTGGGAAGAGGCAGTTGCCATTGCAGAGGTTTTGTCCGGGTTGATGAAGTGAATCAAGTTGATCAACTTGATCGCCGCCTGAGCCGTCATCTCCAGCGCGCTGACGTCAATCACCTCAACCGTATCGTTGACAGTGTGGTAGGCCAGTTCGGCGCCGATTGAGCCGCCGGTCTGCAGAGAAGCCGCCGGAATGTTGTGGCGTAGAAAAGCCACAAAGTCCCCGCTTCGCTGGGCATACCACAATCCGCGCGCTGCCGGGTGCGCTTCTTGAATCAGCGCGTTGAGTTGGGAATCCGTCTTCAATGGCCTGAGCGTGCCATCGCCGGTGACAAAGCACAACTCGTTTCCGGCGCCCACCATATCAAAGTTCAATACGCGAACAAAACCTGACCGGTCTGGCTGAGAAGCAAACGCTTCTGCGCCGTGCAGGCCGGTTTCTTCTGCGCCGGTGA
>CAYSIV010000168.1:11222-11432 GCA_964431175.1 uncultured Anaerolineales bacterium | reverse complement strand
CGTTGGCTGGCGGATGCTTGGCGAAATGCTCGGCCAGGGTCAACACGACGGCTACCCCTGAGGCATTGTCGTGCGCCCCCGGCGAGAAGCGGCCACGATGCGCCAGCTGATTGAGCAATTCAAGTGCCATCCACCACCCGCCGACGAGCGTGCCGAGCAAGCCAAGCGCTACAAGCAACGCGACGGGCAGCTCAACGCCCAGCAAAGCCA
>CAYSIV010000168.1:0-11212 GCA_964431175.1 uncultured Anaerolineales bacterium | reverse complement strand
CGAGACACAACCAACATGGTTTTGCTTTGCAACCAGAGCCAGCGTTGTTTTCGAAAGACACTGGCGCGGGCGCTGTCTACGTGAGCGCTGAGAATGAGAGTCGGTGCGGCTGAGTCAGCGGCAGTGTAGGTGATGATGTTTTCGCTGGTGGCGATGCGAGGGCGGCGGCGAATGAACCAGCGCGCCCACTGCGGCAGAGCCAGGATGAAAAGGGGAAGCCAAAGGGTGAGCCAGGGCCAGCCGCCGACTCCCCAACCGGCGGCCACTATCGCCAGGCCGCCGAAAGCAAACAACGGAAAGAAGCGCGGCAATGGCGCAAACCGTATCGGCTGGCGCTCGACCCTGTAATTCCACGATTCCAACTGGCCGGCAATGTAATCGAAAGCCTGGCGTTCAGCCAATGTTCCGGCGGGGCGCGGGCCAATCTTTTGGGCGAGGACACAGACATGATCGAATGCCCGCGAGCCAAAGTCAGTCATGGACAGCTGTCACGAAAAAACGGGGCAGGTCGTATTGAAAGAGAGGCGACACATGCCCCTGTTGCGAGGCGGTTGAAATGGGGATGCCAGCTTCGGCCATCAACTGTCGCTGGGCGCGGTGCTCGTCTTCACCCTGGTTGACGACGATCAGCACGCCGCCGGGCCTCAAGCTATCCCAAGCATCACTCAACAATCTCAGTGGAGAAAAGATATTGAGAGGCAGGCCCCACGTCAGATGATCGCGCTTAAAGACGAAGGGGAAGAGCATGGTGATGATATCGAAGGCGGCAGGCTGGCGCTCAAAGCGCCGAGGCAGATAATGAACGTTGGGCAAATTGCTCATGTGAGCGAGAGCGTGATCGTGGCGGGAGTAGAAGTTGGCATACACGCGGTAAGCGTCGGCTTCATAACCGGTGAGAGTCACTTGCCGGCCTTCAGGGCAATTCCACCACGTGAGCCAGGCGTGAAGGGCCTGGACGTAGAACCAGTGAGAGGGGCCAATGTCGGCGGCGATCACTTGTTGAGAAAATTTGCGTGGGGTCAAGTTAAAGGCTTGTTCGAGCAGTTCGAGGTAATACAAGTTCTCACGATAATTATTGGCGGTGCTGTTCTCGTGGAAAGGTTGAAGGTGGTACTCAGCCAGCAGGCGGGCCGCCAGGCAATCGGGTTCCGGCAAGTGGTCGAAGAGGTCGCCCTTCGGCTCATTGCGAAATTGCAGGCCGGGCCGTTGCCAGCGGAAGAACTGGCGCAAAGGATAATCAATGGCGTTATACATCATGGCCAGCATTTCCAAAAACCCCAGCCAATCGGCGTCAGCTTCAAAGGGACTGTGATGAAATATCTCCAGCACTCCCTTCACCTGCCCCTTGGCAACCAGTGGCACGCCGTAATAGGCAACGATGGATTCGTCGTTGAACATGCCCCTACAGGCAAACGAGTCGCCGCTCTGCCCCAAATCGCTCGCGTGGACGATGCGCCGCTCGGCGGCGGTTTCAGTTCTCAATCTCGACCCGCAACTGTTCGACCTCGTTAAACAGCCGCTCGACCAAGATGATCAAATCTTCTTTAGACAGTTCATCCAATTTAGTGCGTGAGACTCGTGCTATGTTGTCGTCTATAACACCGCCTCACCTAAAGAGTTGTAAAACCGTCGCCTTTAAGGAAATTCGTGAACAGATACCTTGTTATTATACATACGCGGTCAGCTTCCTTTTTCACCCCGGAAAGGAAAAGGTGTGCGCGCAAAGGTTGTCAGAATATAACCCGGCTCACGCTCCCGCCGGATTTGTAATCCGGCGGTTTGGCGGCGGATTACAAATCCGCCGCGAGCATCCTGACATGTTTTGCGTGCACACAAGGAAAAAGGAAAAGTTGCATAACCGGATAGTGCCCCGACGAGTATTATAATAGGCGGGCATTCATATCCCCAATAAATCACCCGGAGTTTCACTTGAGCGATCAACAAATCATTTATTCAATGGTTCGGGTCGGGCGCATCCACCCGCCCAACAAACAAGTCCTGCGAGACATCTCGCTCGGCTTTTACTACGGCGCAAAAATTGGCGTGCTGGGCCTCAACGGCGCCGGCAAAAGCACCCTTCTGCGCATCATGGCCGGGATTGATAAAGATTATCTCGGCGAGACGGTTCTAACCAAAGGTTACACGGTGGGGATGCTGGAACAGGAGCCCCAACTCGATTCGGCCAAAACGGTGAAGCAGGTGGTGGAAGAATCCGTCCAACCTCTCAAAGACCTTTTGACCAAGTATGACGAAGTCAACGCCAAGTTTGCCGAACCCGACGCCGACTTCGACACGCTGATCGCGCAACAGACGCGATTGCAGGATGAACTGGATAAGCACGACGCCTGGAATCTGGACAATCGGCTGGAACTGGCGATGGATGCCTTGCGGTGCCCACCGGGCGATACGCCTGTCACCGTTCTCTCCGGCGGGGAGCGCCGCCGCGTGGCCCTGTGCCGCCTCTTGCTCACTGAGCCGGATATTTTACTTCTCGACGAGCCGACAAACCATCTCGATGCCGAGTCAGTGGCCTGGCTGGAAAAACATCTCCAGCAATACAAAGGCACCGTCATCGCCGTCACCCACGACCGCTACTTTCTGGACAATGTGGCCGGGTGGATTCTGGAACTGGATCGCGGCTACGGCATTCCGTGGAAGGGCAACTACTCGTCATGGCTGGAGCAGAAGCAGACGCGACTAGCACAAGAGGAACAGGCCGAGAGCAAACGCCAGAAGACGTTGGAACGTGAACTCGAGTGGATTCGCATGTCGCCTAAAGCGCGGCAGGCTAAAGGCAAGGCTCGCGTCACCGCTTATGAAAAACTCCTCAGCCAAGAACAGGAAGAACGCCGTGAGACTCTGGAAATTTATATTCCGCCGGGGCCGCGTTTGGGCGATCTTGTCATTGAGTGCAAGGGGGTGAGCAAATCGTTTGGCGACCGGTTGTTGATCGACAACGCCACCTTCGCCGTGCCGCCGGGGAGCATTGTCGGCGTCATTGGCCCCAACGGCGCGGGCAAGACGACTCTGCTCAAGATGATCACTAGCAAGGAGACGCCCGACAGCGGCACATTCAAAATTGGCGAGACGGTCAAGCTGGCCTATGGAGATCAGAGCCGAGAGACGCTCGACGGCGAGAAGACGGTGTGGGAGGAAATCTCCGGCGGCGAGGACATTTTGACACTTGGGACGCGCAAGATGAACTCGCGGGCTTACGTCGCCAGCTTTAATTTCCTCGGCACCGATCAACAGAAAAGAGTGAAGTCGCTTTCGGGCGGCGAACGCAACCGCGTTTTGCTGGCCAGGATGTTGAAAGAGGGGGCAAACGTCATCCTGCTCGACGAGCCAACAAATGATCTTGACGTGAATACGCTTCGGGCGCTGGAAGAAGCGGTTGAAAACTTTGCCGGGAGCGCCATCGTCGTCAGCCATGACCGCTGGTTTCTCGATCGCATTGCCACCCACATTCTGGCCTTTGAGGGCGACAGCCAGGTGCGCTTCTTCGATGGCAATTTCTCCGACTACGAAGAAGACCGCCACAAGCGCCTGGGCCTCGATGCCGACACGCCGCACCGCATTCACTACAAGCCGTTGAAGAGGTAGGAACCCATAATGCTGTTACGCTTGGAAACCGTAAAAAATGGCGCTGGGATTTGATCGGCGTCAGTGCTGCCGCCCTGTTATTCTGGATAGTCGTAACTCCTTCAAGCGCATATTTCCTGCAACCGGATACGCCCACACAAAACTATGTGGCGCTGGCTTGGTCACAAGGATGTTGGGAATATGTGACCGAGAAGATGCTATCCGTTTTGCTGACAACAGCGCTGCCGGCCTTCCAGTTTTTTAGCCACACATATCTAGGCTATATCGCACCTTGTTTGTTGCCAGGCTGGCTGGCGGCTTATCACAGGCGCTGGGGGTGGGGTTTTGCTTTGAGCTGGCTTTCACTATCCACGTTCCAGGCCACTTCAAATTGGTGGTGGTTGCCTGAGACAATTATTGGCCCCAACGGACAGGTGTTAGGGGCGCTACTACTTCCAGGAGCACTATCGCCCTTCTTCTATTATCGAAAATGATAGTTCAAAAAACATTGTCTATCCGGCGCTCACCTATGAGGCCGCCTGGCCGAGACGGTTTGAGTTATGGTGGCCGCAACACCCTGCCGAAAATCTAAAACCGGCAACCCGCCCTGATGAATCAGTGGTCGCGTTCTACTACTCTGGCAACAGATGCCTCATCCCGCCTGTGTACAGCGATGGTGATCAGCATCATGCTTTGCATTATTATCAATTGGTCTGGAAAAAAATCACTGGAACCTATGGAAAGTAAGCCTTCCAGATTGTCCCCCTTTATTCTCATCCTCCCTGTCTACAACGAGCAGGAATCTCTGCCACCTCTGCTCGCCGTCATCGTGATAGACGATGGCAG
The DNA here is from genome assembly GCA_964431175.1 of uncultured Anaerolineales bacterium. Lineage (GTDB taxonomy): Bacteria > Chloroflexota > Anaerolineae > Anaerolineales > VGOW01 > VGOW01. Next base: position 6,784 of record CAYSIV010000168.1, on the reverse strand, counting down.
TCAAGATAGTACTGCTCAAGTCGTCCGCGACTTCAATCAAAATTGGGTAAAACTGATCCAACACCCACGCAACATGGGATTGGCTCAAGCGATGCGCACCGGCCTCGCCGCCAACATCCACTACTGGCTCGACTAACGGGGCCAAATACAGGATATTTATCCAGGGCCAGCTCACTTATAAGGATCTCATGACAAAAATTGAAAACAAGCAGACAGTATTTTTCGTTAGCATGTGCATTTTAGGCGCCGCGTGGTTGATTTTGAGGACTGTTGCCTCACAAATCTATCCGACCGTTCACAACGACGAAGTTTTGTGGGGTGCCATGGCGACGAACCTCTTGCGTTACGGCAATTTCGGGCAAGATGTGTGGTTGGATCGTTCTGGTTTCGGCGACAATATGGTTGCCGTCGGGCGTCTATTTCCGACTTATATTGCTGCGATTTTTTTATTGGGAGGGAACGGCCTGATACAGGCCAGACTTTCAGTCATCATCGCGACGCTGGTCTCGGCGGTGGCGCTGGGGCTTGTTCTGCAAAAGTTATACTCAACGAAAATCGGAGTAGTGGCCGCTATTCTGTATCTTTTCTCGTGGAACGTCTTTTACTTTTCTGGGTTTGTCCGGCCTGAACTTGTGGGCGTGGCCGGAGGATTGGGCCTGATTTATTGGGTTTTGCACAGCCGAGAGAATCCCTCGCCCAAACTATGGCTGGGGTGGGGGTTTGTCAATGCCTTCTTGCTGGACACACACTTAGCATACCTGCACATCTTCATCGCCATTGATCTCCTCATTCTGGCAAGCCTGATCAATGCCCGCCAATGGAAGGGCTTAATCTGGGTGGGGCTTGGACATGGGCTTGGTTTGATTTACTGGCTCGTGGCTCACTTCCTGCCCGATCCCGACATGGCGTGGCAACAGCTGAATAGTTTTAGTAGCATCGTCAAAACTTCCTCGAACGTCGCCATCAGCTTGTCCAGTCGTCTACAAATCGCCGCCCACAGTTTCAGCGGACAGTTCATAAGTTTCACTCGCCTTAGCCCGTTTCAATTGCTTGTTACCATCATCTCTCTCATCGTTGCCGTCATCAACTGGCGCAAAAACTTTGAAACCCTTCTGATATTGTCGAGCCTGGTCACGACAGTTTTCTTTCTAATCCCCTCAACCAGTCACCCTTATTACCTCATGATGTTGTTTCCGTGGTTCTCGGCTCTGCATGCCATCGCGCTGGCAAACATAGAAACTTCAGCAAAAAAATTGAACGAGGGAAGGCATCTCAAGCTAGCCCGCCAACTATACTCCGCGCTTTTAGTTGCACTGTTCGCGGCCTATATTGTCGGGAGTATCAGTCTCGTCTGGCGTAATCGCCAGGTGAGCTACCTGAGCCTCGGCGCAGAACTGCGCCGCGAGATTCCTGCCGCGGCCCATCTGATGGCCGACCCAATTTGGTTTTACACCTTTCCCGAGGCCAGATTTACCGACAACTCCGGAGCCTATTTTTTGACTTACATGCCGCCACGTTCCAGCCTGAATGAGGTATTGGATACCTACTTCACTGAACGAAAAATCGAATACGTAATCCTTGCCGACAGATATCCAGCATTCAAACACGACTCTCGATATCTAGAGTCTGTAGAAAGACATTGCCACTATCTCAAATCAGTTGCCGGAGACCTTTACGGGGTAGACACCGGCGCCGCCACCCCCACGGTAAACATGAAGATATACAAATGCAACTAACACCCATCATCCTCACCCTCCCTGCCTACAACGAGCAGGAAGCTCTCCCGCCTTTGCTCGCTGCCATTGCCGAAACCCGGGCCAGCGTCCTGCCCAATCTGAGCGTCATTGTGATTGACGACGGAAGCAAAGACAACACCGCCCAGGTCGTCCGCAACTTTAATGCCGACTGGGTGAGGCTCGCGCCACACTCCCGCAACCTGGGCCTGGCCCAGGCCATGCGCACCGGCCTCGCCGCCGCGCTAGCTGCCACGCCCGATGATGGTCTTATCGCCAGTATGGACGCCGACAACTCGCATCAGCCCCGCGAACTCAAGCTCATGCTGGACAAACTCAACACCGGCCTCGACGTGGTGATCGCCTCCCGCTTCCAGCCCGGCGCAAAAATGGAAGGCATCCCGCCTCACCGCCAGCTGTTCAGTTGGGGCGTGAGTGTGCTCTTTCAAACCTTCACTCCCATTCCCGGTGTGCGCGACTTCTCGTGCGGCTTCCGCCTCTACCGCGCCAACGCCCTCCGCCGCGCCGCCGCCCGCTGGGGTGATCAACTGATCATCGAGCAAGGCTTTGCCTGCATGACTGAAATTCTGCTCAAGCTTTCGCTCCTGCCCGGCCTCAAGTTCGGCGAAACGCCAATGGACTTGCGCTACGACCGCAAACCCGGCCCTACCAAAATGAAAGTCGGGCAGAACATCAAAGACATGTGGCGACTGATGTGGCGGCATCGGTTGTCACAGAAGGCAGCGGGCAGTGGACAGTAGGCAGTCAGTAACCGGTGCTCAATCTAAGGGGCGCTCAACCGTCTTTCGCCTTACTACCTTCTGCTTTCTGCTTTCTGCCTTCTATCTTCTCAGCCTCGCCCAACTCACCACCACCTCACCCACCTTCGACGAAGGATATACCCTCCTGCGCGGCTACGCCGCCCTGCGCACCGGCCACCTCGTCCCCATCGGCCACCCGCCGCTGGCGCACTGGCTCTCGGCCCTCGGCGTCGTCCTCGAACCGAACCTGCCCGACCCGCGCACCCTCGACGGCTGGTATGCTGACAAGTATGACGAGGCCAGCAACGACTTGATGTGGAGGCGCGGCCTCAACGCCAACCGCCTTACGTTTCTTGGACGCTACCCGATTCTGCTCCTGGGCTTGATCCTGGGAGCCGTGACCGCCCGCTGGACCAAAGAATTATTCGGCTGGGAAGCCGCCATGGCGGCATTGGCCTTGCACGCCTTCTCGCCCAACCTTCTCGCCAACTCTGCCCTTGCCACCACCGACCTGCCCATCGCCGCCTTCTACGTTTTCACCCTCTACGCCTGGTGTCGCTTCACAAAAAAACCAAACATCCGCAACGCCATCCTCACCGGCATCTTTTTAGGTTGCGCCCTCACCAGCAAATTCTCTGCCCTCCTCCTTGGCCCCACCCTCGGCCTCCTCGGCCTCATTCAACTTATTCGTTTACGCAACGCGAAATACGCAACACGTTTCATTCTTCTTTTATCCTTCATCCTTCTTCCTTCCTCCTTCCTCACCGCCTGGGCCACCTACGGTTTCGCCATCAACCCCCATCCGCTCGCCCAATACATCCGCGAGCTTACCGACCTGACCAACCTTGCCAGCGGTGGCCACACCGCCTACCTTCTCGGCCAACTCTCACTCAAAGGCTGGTGGTACTATCATCTCGTCGTCTTCGCAGTCAAAACACCATTGCCATTGATATTGCTTGGCCTGTGGAGCGTGTGGCACATCGCCACTCAGCGCGCCTTACGTTGGGATTTTGGAATTTGGATTTTGGGATTTTCTTCTGCGCTCTACCTTCTTGCCACCATCACCATCTTCTCCCTCAACGTCGGCTATCGCTACCTGCTCCCGGCACTGCCTCTCCTCCACATCCTTGCCGCCTCGGTTACAAAACACGCTACACGCAACCCGCGTTTGTTCATTGTTCATTCTTCATTGTTCATTGCCCTCGCCGCCTCCACCCTTGCCGTCTCGCCTCACTTTCTCGCCTATTTCAACGAATTCGTCGGCCCGGAGAACGGCTACAAAGTATTGGCCGACTCCAACTTAGACTGGGGACAGGACTTGCCGGCCCTCGCCCAGGCACTCGACGGTCGCCCCGTCAACCTTTCTTACTTCGGCCAGGCCGATCCCGCTTATTACGGCATCAACGCGACTCGCCTGCCGGGGTGGCCGCCGCCTAAAATAGAACCCAGCTTCTCCCCTGCCGACCCGGCTCCGGGCCTCTACGCCATCTCGGCCAGCAACTTCGTCGGCGCCCAACTCGACCAGCCCAACACCTTCGCCTACTTTCGGGATCTCAAGCCGCTGACTGTCATCAACCACTCTATCTTTGTCTTTGAAGTGCCCAAACACGAACCTGTTGCCTCTTTCGCGCAATGCGCCCCGCCCATCTTGGAGAAGACTTCTCATTTGATCAATTACGATGTGCGCCGCTTCACCTTCGACTGCGCCAACAGTATTCTTCTGCCGGCCCGCCCCGGTCTCATGCTCTACCCCGACGGTCAAACGCCCCTCATTGATCTCGGCGAACCCGTTTACGAGTGGAACCGCAGTAATGGCGCCACCTACTACCGCCTCTACCGCTCCTCAATAACCACGCAGAGCGGCCAATTACCAATTACCAATTCTAAATACCTCTCCCTCCTCAACTACGACCTCACCCCCACCGCCCTCACCCTCACCTGGCGAGTCGAAGAACCCGCCCCGCCGCCCGTCTCCATCTTCGTCCACTTCAACTGGCCCGACGGCGCACTGGCCGAAGCCTACGACGCCCTCGGCGTGCCTGCCGAATACTGGCAAAAAGGCGACGTGATCATCCAGCGCCACCCCATCTCGCCCGACCTGCCGCCGGGTGAATACGGCATTCGAGTCGGTTTGTATTCCCTGGCCGACGGCGAGCGCTATTCCGATATCCCCCTCACCTCCTACCAGAAATAGTTCACACCGGCACAAGCGATAGAAATAGCGATACAAACGTGAAAATCTATTGCCTTGCCTCAAGCAATTGTGCTAAAGTGATTTTAGAAATTGGAGACAGGTCAATCTCTGATCTCCAGTCTCCAATCTGAATCACCGGAGAAACACATGAACAATGAGGAGTCCTTCAGCCGCTTTGTTCGCGAGCGCCGCCGCGCCCTTGACCTGACGCAAGAGGAATTGGCCCGGCGGGTGGGATGCGCCGCCATCACCATCCGCAAAATCGAGGCCGACGATCTGCGGCCTTCCGTGCAGGTCGCTGAAAGGTTGGCGATGGCGCTGGCGATCCCGCTGGACGACCGGGCCGGGTTTGTCCGCCGAGCCAGGGCCGCCCGCCCTGAACCCGCCGACGCGCCAGCGCCCACCCCGGCCCCGGCGCTTGAAGAGATTGGCCAGGAAGATTTAACCGGGCGGGCTATTCGCGGCTACGCTCTGGCCGAGCGCATCGGGGCTGGCGGTATGGGGGCGGTCTATCGCGCTATTCAGCCCAACGTCGAGCGCGAAGTCGCCGTCAAAATCATTCTCCCCGCTTACGCCAATCATCCCGACTTCATCCGCCGCTTCGAAACCGAAGCCCAACTGGTGGCCCGCCTCGAACACCCCCACATCGTTCCCCTCTACGACTACTGGCGCGAGCCGGGCGTGGCCTATCTGGTGATGCGCCTTTTACGCGGGGGCAACGTACAGGCGCTCATGCAGAACGGGCCGCTCCCGCTCGACACGACCGTCCGCCTGCTGGAGCAAATCTGCTCGGCCCTGAACGCCGCTCATCGCATCGGCGTCATTCACCGCGACCTCAAACCAGCGAACGTTCTGCTGGATGAAGACAGCAACGCCTATCTGGCCGATTTCGGCATCGCTAAAAATCTCGGCAACCCCAATCTCGAAACGCACACGCAGATGGATGTGGTGATGGGATCGCCCCAGTACATGTCGCCCGAACAGATCCGGTCGCTCTCGGTCAAACCGCAGACGGACATCTATTGCCTCGGCGTCATGCTCTATGAGATGTTGACCGGTTCATTGCCATTCACCGGGCCGACCCCATTTGACCTCATCCAACAACACATTACTGCCCCTATGCCGCCGTTGTCAGCCCGCCGCGCTGGATTGCCTGCCGCGCTGGACGAGGTCATTGGCCGGGCTACGGCCAAAGACCCGCAAGATCGCTACCACGATGTATTGAGCCTGCTTGACGATTTCCGTCGCGCCTTGGAGGGCAGTCTGACGGCGCGGCCCATCCTCATTTCATCGCCGGACGAAGAGGCTGAAACTGAACCCATCAATCCCTACAAAGGCTTGCGCGCCTTCAACGAGGCTGACTCGGAAGATTTCTTCGGGCGCGAGAGTCTGATTCAACAACTGCTGGCGCGATTGGGCGAAGGTGGCGACCTGTCGCGCTTCCTGGCCGTCGTCGGGCCAAGCGGCAGTGGCAAGTCATCGGTTGTGAAGGCGGGGCTGCTCCCGATCCTCCGGCGTGGCGGCCTGCCCGGATCCGAAAATTGGTTCATCGTGGATTTCATGCCGGGGCCGCACCCCTTTGAGGAACTGGAAGCGGCTTTACTGCGTGTGGCCGTCAACCCGCCGCCGAGTCTGCTGGCGCAGTTGCGGGACGGCAATCGTGGCCTCCTGCGCGCAGTCAACCGCATTCTGCCCGCCGACGAGTCGGTGGAACTTGTGTTGGTGCTTGATCAATTTGAGGAAGTGTTCACGTTGATCGCAGATGAAAAAGAAAGGGCTTTACTATTGACCAATCTAGTCACAGCCGTTCTTGATGAGCGCAGTCGAATGCGCCTGGTGCTCACCCTGCGCGCCGACTTCACCGACCGGCCTTTGCGCTACGTAGACTTCGGCGAACTCGTCCAGCGGCGATCCGAATTCGTCATGGCCCTCACCCCCGATGAATTGGAGCGGGCTATCCTCGGCCCGGCCAAACGAGCCGCCCTGCGGTTGGAAGCTGGGTTGACCTCAGCCATGATCCGCGAAGTCGGCGAGCAACCTGGCGCACTGCCGTTGTTGCAATACGCCCTCACCGAACTTTTCGAGAAACGAGAAGG
>CAYSIV010000167.1:8847-13504 GCA_964431175.1 uncultured Anaerolineales bacterium | reverse complement strand
TCGCCCTACAAAAATCGGCCAAAACTCGATTTATCAAACAGGCTCTTACAGGTTGTAGATTTCGCTATATTTTGTCTGGAGATACTTCACGTACGGCCCAACGTTGATCGGGTCGTCCCCACTACCCGGCTCCGGGGAGCTGCGCCCGACAATTTTCTGCAACATTTCCTTCGGCGTGAACTTGCGCCCGTGCTGGTGCAGGGCCTCGCGCAGCCACTCGCGCAAAGCCATGAACTCGCCGCGCTCGAACTGCTCGTAAAGGTCAGGCAGGGCCGCCAGCGCCTTCTCCCAGATCTGGCAGGAGATGATGTTGCCCAGCGAATAGGTGGCGAAGTAGCCGATGCCGCCGCTCGACCAGTGAATGTCTTGCAGAACGCCTTGGGCGTCGTTGGGCACGTCCACACCAAGATAAGACTTCATGCGCGCATTCCAGGCCTCGGGCAGGTCGCGCAGAGCGATCTTGCCTTCCATCATTTCCTGCTCCAGCTCGAAGCGCAGAATGATGTGCAGGTTGTAAGTGGCCTCGTCGGCTTCCACCCGGATCAGTGACGGCTGAACCTTGTTGATGGCGCGATAGAACGTCTCCATGTCCACCGCGTTGAATTGATCCGGAAAGGCCGCCTGTAGTTTGGGGTAGAAGTGCCGCCAAAATGGCCGACTGCGCCCGACGAGGTTTTCCCACATGCGGCTTTGCGATTCGTGCAGGCCGAGCGAGGCGCCCCGGCAAAGCGGCGTGCGCTCCAACGTTGGGCTGACGCCGCTTTCGTAAAGGCCGTGGCCGCACTCGTGCATGGCGCCAAACATGGCGGGGTTGATGAAGTCTTCGCGGTAGCGGGTGGTGATGCGAATGTCGGTGGTGGCCGAACTGCTGGCAAAGGGATGAACGGTGGGGTCGAGCCGCCACGAGTCGGGGTTGAAGCCGAAGCGCTCGACGATGCTCAACGAGAACCGGCGCTGTTGGTCAACGGGGAAGTGGCCGTGGAGGCAGGCGTCGCTCACCGAATCAGTGCGCTCGCTGATAGCGGCAATGAGAGGCACCAGGTCTTTCTTCAAGTCGTCGAACACGGCTCGCACTTCCGCCGTCTTCATGCCCGGCTCGTACTCGTCGAGCAAGGGATCGTAGACATGCTCCACCTCGTCGAAGCACTCCACGAATTTGTGTTTGAGTTCAACCACTTTTTGCAAGTGCGGCAGGAAGGCTGAGAAGTCGGATTTCTGGCGGGCTTCGATCCAGGCCTCGGTGGCTTTGGACTCGGTGCGGGCCATCTCGGCCTGCAGTTCAGTGGGCACGCGGCGAGCCTTTTCGTAGTCGCGCCGCGCCACGCGGATGAGGCTGGCTTCGTCGGAGTCGTAAGGCAGGCTTTCTTCGTAAGGCCGCAAGTCGTCGAGCAGGCGGCCCATTTCCTGGGAGGTGAATTTTTCCAGCCGCACTGTTTCCAAAGTCGCCAATTGTTCGGCCCGCGCGGCCGCGCCTTTCGGCGGCATCATCACCCGTTGATCCCAGCCCAGCACCCACGAAATTTTGGTGAGGTCATGAATTTCGGCGAGGCTGTTTTTGAGGTCGATAAACTTTTCCTTCATAGGTGTCCTTGTCAACGGAAAAGATTCTTAGCCGCGAATTTCACGAATTATCGCGAATTGTTTTTAGTAACCACGGGCGCGGGCGATGGCCCACTGATACAACTGCTGGTAGCCGCCAGCCGAGCTTTGCCACGAGAAATCTTCGGTCATGCCGTGATGCTGGATGGCCCGCCAACTTTCGCGATCGATGTTGTAAATATAGATGGCGCGTTGCAGGGCGTTCCAGAAGGCTTCGGCGCTGTAGTCGTCAAAGGTGAAGCCGGTGAGGCCATCCCGAACGGTGTCGGCCAAACCGCCGGTGGCTCGCACCACCGGCACACACCCGTAGTGCATGGCAATCAGTTGGCCGAGTCCGCACGGCTCGAATCGAGAGGGCATGAGGAAGATGTCGGCCCCACCGTAGATCAGCGGCGCAAGGTCTCCGGCATAGGTCAGGAAGGCCGTCATCTTCTGCTTGTGGTAGCCCGCCAGCCGGGCGAACATGTCTTCATACTCGCGCGCGCCGGTGCCCAGAACCACAAATTGGGCCTCGCCGGCGTGGCCGTTCATCAGCAGGTGAAGGACATGGCCCATGATGTCCAGTCCTTTTTGCCAGTCGAGGCGGCTGACCATCGCCACCAATGGCACCTCATCGCGGACGGGCAGGCCGGCGCGCTCCTGCAAGGCGCGTTTGTTATAAATCCGGTCGTTGACGGTGTCGGCATCGAACGGACGGGCCAGGCGCTTGTCGGTCGCCGGGTTCCAGGTGTCGTAGTCGAGGCCGTTGAGAATGCCGTGTACGTCGAAGTGGCGGAAGCGCAGAAGGGCGTCGAGGTCGGCGCCGCCGCCGGGCGTCAAAATTTCGCGGGCATAGGTGGGGCTGACGGTGTTGATGAGGGTGGCGTGATGGATTCCGCGGGCCATAAAATTGACCGAGCCATAAGGTTCTTCAAGCAAGGGCGGAGTCTCGACGCTGAGATAGTGAAGCACATCCCGCGGGCTGCGCCCTTGATGGGCAAGGTTGTGAATGGTAAAGAGGCTGGGGATACCGCGATAGCGTTCGTCGTACTGGCCGGTGACGGCGAGCCACATCAGGGCCGGAGCGGTGTGCCAGTCGTGGGCATGGATGAGGTCAGGCCGCCAGTTGAGGGCCGGGATCAGGTCGAGCGCCGCGCGACAGAAGAACGAGAAGCGGTAGGCATCGTCGTCATACCCATAAATCTCCGGGCGGCTAAACAGGTTAGGCTCGGCGACGAAATAGACCGGCACATCGCTCCCCGGCAGTTGACCTTCCAACAGCCCCGCCGGGAGAAGACCAGCGCCGGTTGGCACTTTCCAATCCCAGGGCAGTGCCTTCAAGTTCCACTTTCCACTTTGAAGGGCGGCTTCAATGGCCGGGTAAGCGGGCATGGCAACGCGCACATCGTGGCCCATCGCTCGCAAGGCTTTGGGCAGTGAGCCGACCACATCGCCCAGGCCGCCGGTCTTGGCAAACGGGGCGACTTCAGCGCCGAGGAAGAGGATTTTGAGAGGGTCGGCCATTCAGTCGCCTTTCTGCGATTCGAGAGAAGATGCCGCGAACGATTGGATCGGGCAATGAAGTGTGCGAATTATAAAACAGAAAGGGGAGGGGCGAGGTATTGAATCACTGAACCACTGACCGGCACTGACTCCACTGAAATGATCGCTCAGTGACCTCATCTTGCTCAATGCTTCAGTGGTTCTCTCTCCGCAAAATACTCCAGCAACAGCCGGTGAATAAAGATGTAGCCGCCGCCGACTTTTTGCAGAAAGACGCGGTCAGCGCAGTAGTCGAGGAAGTGAGTGAGGTTCCAAGGCAGGCGCCTGGTGAGGGAGAGGATGAGGCGGAGGAGGTAGTGTTGGAGGGCGGCAAAGCCGCCAAGGTTCAACCCACCGCCCAGTCCAAGGATCAGCCCACCGCCCAGCCCAACGCTAAGCCCGAAGGCCAGCCCGCCGACCAACCCACTGCCCAACCCAAAAACCAGCCCAAATAGAATAGCGTTTCGAACTGATAACCATATCCCTTGATTAGGGGCGGTCTTCGCCTCCAATTTGCTCATGGTCAGCCCCGTGAACAGCCCCAGGGTTAGCTCACTAACCAGTCCAAAGACCAGCCCGACGATCAGCCCTGAGACCAGCCCGCCGAAGAACAGCCCAACGATCAGCCCTGAGACTAGCCCCATGATCAACCCCCGGAACAGCCCATCGCGCACTCTCCCTGTCCATGACCAGCGTAGTCTCTCAACGGTTTTTATTTCACTCCCGGTTTCTTCCACACCGACCAATCTGTAAACAGCCAGCCCACCGACCAGCCCAATGGCCAAGCCGCTGAACAGCCCAACGGCCAGCCCACCGACCAATCCAAAAGCCAGCCCACCGACCAACCCAACGACCAGCCCAAAGATCAGCTTAATAGCTACCCGATAGAGCCGCCGTGAATCTGCTGATAGCCAGTCTGGTTGCAACCCCTCAATCAAAAATACCGTCTGCCCATGCGTCTTCATCCCTCGTGCCAGCCACGAGAGCCATTTCATCGCCTGCTCTGAGGAATAGCTTTTATCAGCACCTTTGCGCTTGAACATCCGCTCCACATAAACATCAAACAAATGCTTGCGCCGCTCCTCAATTGAGTCCAGCTTGCCACGCAACACATCTTCCAATGACACATCGGAATAAGCTAAACTCATCACACCTAACATGAGGGGCGAGGCGGCCAATTCTTTCAGCGTCGTGTCGAGGCGCAAGGCTTTGTACAGCCCGGCCAGTTTGGCGCCAAAGCTGACCAGGTGGTCCGTTACCTGTTCATCGTTGAGTGGCTGAATCAATATCGCGCCGCCAAATTTGAGCTTGGCTGTGAGCAGGCTATATTCTTTGTGGCGACTGCACACGGCGATTCCGGCCAGGCTATGTTCGCCGTAAAAGGTATTGATGGCTTCGACGCAGGTGACACGGTGCTCGATCCGCACTTCGTCCAGCCCATCAAGCAGAGGCAGGATGTCATCGGCGGCCAGCCATTTGCGGCCAATCTTGCGTGGGATTTGATACTTGAGGCTTAGTTCGTCGGTCAGCCACTCGG
>CAYSIV010000167.1:0-8837 GCA_964431175.1 uncultured Anaerolineales bacterium | reverse complement strand
GGCCGCGCGCGCCGGTCATCTGCTCCAACTGGTGCAGAATGTCGTAGACCACCGCGTACTGGCGATGGCCCAGTTCCCTAACGTAAGCCGGGCTGGAGGCGTGCGGCTGGAAGCGGTTGACGTCCACCTCGCGGGCGTCAATGGGCGGCTTGCCGTCGGTCAGCCACTCGGCCAGGGGTTGGCGGCGCTCGGCCCAGGCGGAGAGGTTGAAGACGACAGGGATGGGTTGAGCGGGGTCGTTCTCGGCGCGGGCGATCAGGTCGCGAGCGAGTTCGAGCAAGGTGATGGTTTTGCCGGAGCCGGGCGCGCCCAGAATCAGCAGGGCATGCTCCACCTCGTCAAAGAGTGCGATGATTTTCTTGTCCGGCGAGATGGGCTGGCTGGGTTGTTCGGGAACTTCGAGCGTCATGTCCCACGGGTGGGGACGGTCAACCGCCTCAGCCGCCACTTCTTTGCCAAGTTCAATCACAGCTTCACTATGAACCGATTTCTCCAGCACGCCCTTGACCCAAAACTCTTTGACTTTGTTGAGCAGGATGAGGTGGTCGCGCCGCGTGCGAGCGTCCTCTTTGCTGGCGAAGACGTTGACGATCTTGTCGCGTCCGACGATGTCGCCTTGCCCGATCGTGATTTGAGCGCCGTCGCCAAGAGTGAGGCCGCCGGGTTGGCTGGGAGTCTGGCGCGATTCGGTTTTTTCTGGGGGTGCGGAGTCGTCCGGCATAATGATTACGCCGCTTCGCCTTCGTCTTCCAAAACCTGTTGATATAACACTTCGCTCAATCTGAAGCCAACTTCATCTCGCAATTGGTCAAGCACCGGTTTGACAGCTGGAAGCAGGCTTTTGTGTTTGGCTTCAATCAAAACACCAAGCACACCTGTGACCCGCAAGCCAAGCCGTTGCGCCGCGCGGCGGCCCAACCGTTCATCCATCAAAAGCAAATCGGCCCCCACGTCGAGGGCCAATGCGATTGCTTCTGATTCGCCGAGGTCGAGGCTATCTTGCAACGCCATCACCAGAGTCTTGTCTGTCACCGGGCGGCGTTCCAGCCAATTCGCGCGACTCAACTCAGCGATCCCTGGTTTGTTTACGCCCTGTTCAATCACTTCTTGCCACACGGCCTCAGGAACCAGAACGCGCTCGTACAATTTCTGAAGCAGGCGCGTCTGATTGACCGCCGCCAGCGCGGCGAGAGGGGATGAGTTGGAAACAACGATCACAGCCGTTTCAACTCGCGCAGAGTTTTAAGATCTTCTTGATATTCGGCAACGTCGTAGTGAATTGGCACACCTTCAAGGCCGAGCAGGTGCATAAAAGCCCAGACGTTCATCCCGGCCAGTTCGCGCGCCTTGCCGAACGAAAGCTTGCCCAGGCGAAACAGATGCACAGCCAATTCGCGCTTGATTTCGTCGGGCTTGAGCCGGGTTGCTTCAAATAGATCAAATGGGAGTTCGAGTGCGACAGTCATAGTGAAACACTCCTTCCAACAGAATCATATCACAGAGCGTTTTTCGAACCAATACTACATCTTTACCCTCTTCCCACCAGGATCATACAACGGTTCTTTCTCCACCACCGCTTCAATCTCCACCCCAAAACACTCGACCGTCAACGTCGTCCCCGGTTTGGCGAGTTCAATCGGCAGGTAGCCGTAAGCGATACTTTTGCCCACGCTGTAGCCGTAGCCGCCGCTGGTCACCCAGCCCACCACATTGTCGTCAGACCGGATCGGCTCGCTACCGAAGGCGACGGTGTCCGGGTCGGCCAGTGTCAGGCAACAGAGCTTTTGGGTCAAGCCTTTGGCTTTGGCTTCAATCAACGCCTGCTTGCCGATGAAGTCAACGGGTTTGTCGAGGGCAACCGCAAAGCCAAGCCCGGCCTCAAACGGCGTATAGTCGGGGGTGATGTCGGCGCTCCAATAACGATACCCTTTCTCCAGTCGCAGAGAGTCAATCGCCTTATAACCGGCGGCGGCGAGGCCGAACTCGCGCCCGGCTTCCCACAGCGTGTTCCACAACTGCTGGCCGTACTCGGTCGGCGCGTAAAACTCCCAACCCAGTTCGCCAACGTAGGTGACGCGCAGAGCCAGGGCCGGGATGTTACCGACGGTGATTTGTTTGGCCGTCATATAAGGGAAGGCGGCATTGGACACATTATCTTGCGTCACCTTCTGCAAAATGTCGCGGGCACGCGGCCCCCACAGGCCAAAGCAAGTGCGGGATGAAGTGATGTCGTTGATGTAAACAGAGCCGTCTGTCGGCGCGTTGAGGCGCAACCAGGTGATGTCGTGCGTGCCAAAGGCCGTGCCGGTGACTATCATGAATCGATCCTCGGCCAGGCAGGTGACGGTGAAATCACATTCGATGCCGCCCCGCGCATTGAGCATTTGGGTGTAGACGACGGTTCCAACCGGCTTGTCTAGATCGTTCGCGCACAATCTCTGCAAGAATGCGCTCGCTCCCGGCCCCAACACTTCGATCTTGCTAAACGAGGTTTCGTCGAACAGACCGGCGCGCTGGCGAGTGGCGATATGCTCCATACCAATCGCCGGCGACCAGTTGTGCTGGCCCCAACCGGTGGGCCGGTGGGTGTGCTTGGCGTCGCGCTCGTTGGGGCCGAACCAGTTGGGCCGCTCCCAGCCGCCCTTCTCGCCAAAGACCGCGCCCAACTCGGCCAGGCACTGATAGGCCGGCGAGAGGCGCAAAGGCCGGGCCGACCCCCGCTCCTCAGCCGGGTAGTGGATGTCGTAATACTGGGCATAGGTCTCGACGGTGCGATCCAGCGTGTACTGCTGACTATTGTATTGCGACCCGTAGCGACGCACATCCAACCGCCACATATCCCACTCGGGGTGGCCGTCGATGATCCATTCGGCCATCACTTTGCCAATGCCCCCTGCCCCGGCCAGGCCGTGGGCGCAGAAAGCGCAGGCGGCCCAAAAGCCGCGCAACGCCGTAGGGCCAAGCAAGTATTCGGAGTCAGGCGTAAAGCCCTCGGGGCCGTTGAGGAGTTGGACGATCTCGGCAGTCTCCAGGGCGGGCACGCGCTTGATGGCATTTTCCATCAGCGGGGTGAAGCGATCCCAATCCGGCTCCAGCAGTTTGAAGTTGAAGTCGCGCGGAATGCCGTTGAGGGACCAGGGCGCGGGCTGGCGTTCGTAGCCGCCGGCGATCAGGCCGCCCACCTCTTCACGGTAATACACCAGATGGTCCGGGTCGCGCATGGTGGGCATGGTGGGCGGTTGTCCGGCGATGGGTCTGGTGATCAGGTACAAATGGGCCATCGGAATAATAGGCAGGTTGATGCCGGCCATGAGGGCGATTTCCTTGCCCCACATCCCGGCGGCGTTTACCACCACCTCGGTTTTGATCGTCCCCTTGTCCGTCACCACTTCGGTCACCTGATTGTTGTCGACGGTGATTGATTCGACGCGGGCGCCGGTGAGGAAAGTTGCCCCGCGACTCCTGGCCCCGGCCATGAGAGCGTTGGTGAGGCCGGTCGGGTCAATGTAGCCATCGGTCGGCAGGTACACGCCGCCCTGGACGCCGTCGAGCGACATGAGCGGGAAGAGATCGTGGCACTCTTTGGGCGAGAGCATCTGCAGAGGCATGCCGAAGGCTTTGGAGTAGCCCACAATGCGCTTGAGTTCTTCCATGCGCCCGGCCGAAGAAGCGATGCGGAGACTGCCCACTTCGCGCCAGCCAGGGTCAACGCCGGTTTCGTCCTTCAGGCGGCGATAGAGGTCGGTGCTGTAGCGCATCAACTTGGTGAGGCTGGAGGAGGTGCGAAGCTGGCCGACCAGGCCGGCCGAGTGAAACGTCGAGCCGCTGGTGACTTCGTGCCGCTCGACGACCACCACATCCTTCCAGCCCATGAGAGTGAGGTGGTAGGCGATGCTACAGCCGCCCACCCCGCCGCCGATGATCACGGCTTGTGCGTGTGATTGCATGAATAAAATGCCTCCTTTGATCGAATGAGAGCACCCTGAGCGTAGCGGCAGTGTTGTTCTGCCGCGAAGTCGAAGGGCGCGGCCCCTTCGCGAGACCCGCATCCTTCGACTTCGTTCCGCAAAGAACACGCGGAACTGCGCTCAGGATGCTTCACTCTTTTTGGAGCTTGATTCTCCGTCTTTTCCGTTCCTGCTTCACAATTTCATGTAACCCATCCCAATCGCCGCGAATGAGGGCTTCTTTCTTCACGCGTGACCAACCTTTGATTTGATGCTCGCGTTGAAAAGCGTCATCATGTGTCGGGTACTCTGCCGACCAGACCAACTTTACAGGCAGGCGTGAACTGGTATAGCTCTTCTCTAGCAAACCAGCTTGATGCTCTGCGAGTCGTCGCTCAAGGTTGGCAGTTGACCCAACGTAGTACGAGCCGTCGGAACATTCAAGGATGTAAACGTAATAAATCTGAGCTGTCATGCATTACCCACACTCTTTGATTGCGCCCACTCCGTTCAGGGTGTCGGCCTATCGTTTAATGGGGTAGCATCCTGAGCTATTCTCCTTCGTCAACAACAAAGTTCCCCGACTGGGCCAGGTTTGAGTTGACGTACATTTCGACAGTGTACAGACCGGGCGCGAGCACTTGGGTGTTGCTGTAAGCGAAGCTCAATAGCTTCTCAGCTGAACCCGACGCGCCCAGCGACCAGGGCTCGGCCACGCGCCACGATGGGTCTTCTTCGCCGTCGACATACACCTTGAACACCGCCTCCTGTCCGTCCTGCATCTCTTCGTAGTCAAAGAGGATGGAGACTTCGTCAGTGCCGTAAGCGAAGGTGTCAGCGGGATCGTAATCCACCACGTTGCCCCCGTCATCGAGCACGGGCTGGGCAAAGGTGAAGGGGCTGATGATGGCTGTCAACTCGCCCTGTGGCGGCCGGCCGGTGTATTCCAGCGCAACCGACAAACTCTTGAGCTGGTTGGAAATCGCAAAGGCGGCTTCACCGGCAGCGGCCGGGTCGGCCAGAGAATTGCGCGGCGGACTGCTCCCATCGGAGTCAATCGTGTCGATCAGTTCGTCGAGGCCGAGGGCGGCATCTTCCAGCCCCCACCACAGGAACGAAGGCGGCTCCTGCCCGGCAGTTTTGGCGTCGGCCACTTGTTGGGCGGCCAATTCCATCCCCACTTGATACTCGGCCCGGGCTTCGTCAAGTTTGTTGGCGGCCAGCAGACTCAGGCCCAGGTCGTATTGAATCCACAACTCGTCGGGGGCGGCCTGAAGCGCGACACGATTCAGGCTGGCCGCATCCTCAAAGCGTCCCAGCAGGTAATAGACCCAGGCCAAATCTCCGGCGACATTGGCGCTCCTATCGCCCGCGACTCGCGCTTGTTCGTAGTCGGCGGCGGCGGCGCTATAGTTGCCGAGCGAAGTATTGGCCTGGCCGCGTTCGGTGAGGGCATTGGCGTAGTTGGGCCGGCACGAAAGGGCCTTGTCAAAGGAGGCAATCGCCGGCTCAAATTGATTTTGATAGGCCAGCCCCACCCCTTGGGCGTAAGCGTCAATGGCATACACGCCAGCGGTTTGGCATTGCCGCAGGTCGTTAACGGGCTGGAGAAACACCACTGTGGCCCAACCGACAGCTATCACAGCCACCGCTGTGCCGACCCCGGCAAAAATCCATCGTGTCGCTTTGCCAGAGATGGTGGTGGACAAGCCGTAAAGAAAGAGCGACGTGGCCAGAAGAGTGAGATGCACGATGTAGGTATTCGCCTTGGAATCCCAGGCATCTTTCACGGCCGAGGCGGCGGCAAACCGCTCTTGCAAAGCAGTGATCTCCACCAGGTAAGTGTCTGCCTCGTATTTAGCCACGTTGAGGGCGTCAGTCTCCGGATCGTAGTAAGGAGCGGCCAGCATCGGGCTGAGGGCAAGCATCCTATCGCGCAGAGCCTCGTAGCGGCGGGCGGCGGCTTCGTCCCCCACCGTTGCCGCCGAGACGGCTAACAGGTCGAGTTCGTAATAGCTTTGATAGGCGCTGTTATAGTCAAAGTTCACGCGGGCATCACCGCTCACCTGTTTGCCGAAGGCTTCCAGCGCGTAGCGCTTAGTATCGCGGTTAGCGGCATCATCGCGCGATCCGGCGTCGCTTTGCAAATAGGTGACGACGGCGATGAACACTGTTATCACCGCGAGCAACAAGGCAATGAGTTTTTTGAATCGATCTGCGTTTTGGTCAGGCGGGTTAGCATTCATAATCGTCACCTTTACCGGGCGAATTCAATGACCACCGCCGCCACTGCGCCGCCGACGGCAAACAGCAGGCCCAGCCCGATCATCAGTTTTTGCCACCGGCCGCCGGCGGTTTCGACCAGAGTGAAAAACACCAGGCTGATCGCCAGCGCCGACAACGTTATCAGCAGACGGTTGGTCTTCGTCCGCAGGCTGTCCGCTTCGGCATAACGCGGATCGGGGTTGAGGTCCTTCTCTTTGCCAGCATCGGCCCAGGCTTCGCCCATCTCGCGCTCCACACTGTAACTGCCGTCGCGGTTCAGGAAGCGGTTAGGGAATAAATCCTGATTAGCTTTGCCGAGGTCATAGGCCTCAGCCCGTTGGCGGTCAAGCAGGAAGGCCTCTTCCTCTGTCATATTCGTAGCGCTGGACAAGTCTGTATCAAGCGCATTGCCCAATTGCGTGTAACGGGAATAGGCAGTATACGCGCCATAATGCTCGTAGGCGTTGACAAAGTTGAGGGCGTGCGTCTCCTCCGCATTGAGAGAGGCCTGGAGACCGGCGAAGTCGGCGTCGCCTGCGCCGTCGGCGGCCACCGAGGCCCGCCAGGCAACGACCGCGCCAATGACTGTGACCAGGGCAATGAACACGGCGATTGCCGTTTCCAAACGGTTGTCTTCTTTTTCAGCAGAGTCTATTGTCATATAATGATTCTCCTGTTGGACTTACCCAAATCCGGGTAACAATCTACCACGAAGTCTCGAAGGCACAAAGCCTACGAAGAGGTCTCTTTCACACCTCAACCAGCCAGCGCTGATAATTCTTGCCTTTGGCCGCCGCTTCGATTCGGTCAAAATACTTCTGGCCGTAGCCTACGTAGTCGAACTCGATCTGCGAGACGTTGCACTGCACCATTGCCCACATCGCTTCGCGCATGTCACTCATGATCTTCATCAATTTCAAGCGAGCGTGCTGGGCCTGGGTCGGCGCTCCGAAATACTCGCAGAGCAAGATGTCATCTTGCTCTGCGGTGAAGGTGTGCTGGGCCGAGAAGTTGCCGAGGTCGAAAAAACGGTCGCCCATCCCGGCATACTCCCAATCCAAAATGCGGATGCCGGCGCCGTCATCCAGAAAATTGCCGTTGAGCAAATCGTTGTGGCACGGCACCGGCCTGAAAGGATCGCGGAGCATTGCCTTTTCAATCTCGGTTGAAGTCGCCAGAAACCAGTCTATGTTGTTGGGAAGCGGGGCTTCGTGCTGGCGGGAAATGGGGAGATAGGATTCGACCACGCGAAACGGGGAGAACGAGCCGGGGAAGCCGTCGAGGGCGTGGAAAGTTTTGATCGCCCCCACCACCCGCCTAATGTTCTCTGCCGAGCCAATCGTCTCGGCGGGGAGGACGCCTCCGGCGATGAACCGGGTGACGAGATAACCTTCCGGCTCGACGAAGGCAACGGGTTCAGGGGCTACTCCCGCGCGAGAGGCGGCCAGGGTGCAACCGTATTCGACGCGGCGGTCAATCCCCAGCAGGCCGGTGTCGTTTCCACCCACCCGCAGAACAAACGCCTGACCGTCGGCAGTTTCGATCTTATAATTGCGGTTGGTGATGCCGCCAGATAGCTCGGTGATTTGGAGATCGGGCTGGTTGGCAAAGAGGGGAACGCGGTTGAGAATGGATGAGAGAGAGTCGGGCATGGAGGCGGCCTCGCGCTGGGAGATTGGAAACAGCCATATTATAGGCGAAAGTGAGCGGGCTGGAGAGCGCCGGGCCGGGT
This sequence comes from uncultured Anaerolineales bacterium, assembly GCA_964431175.1. Classification (GTDB taxonomy): domain Bacteria; phylum Chloroflexota; class Anaerolineae; order Anaerolineales; family VGOW01; genus VGOW01. The sequence continues at coordinate 893 of CAYSIV010000167.1, read as the reverse complement.
TTAAAAACGTCAGCAATTTTAAATTGACTTGTCTGGCAGAGGCGACTATACTCTGCCCTGTTAAACCTACTTAACGTCCCCTTTACTCAAGTCGTGCAATAACAACTTATCATGCAAAATCGTCGTAGCAACGATGGGAGGTGAGTCTATTCCGGAACCGAAAACGCCGTAACCTGAAACGTATTCACAGTACTGTATTCTCACAAATCCTCAAGGAGAGAAGAAATGTTCAACAATAAAAAAGCGCTGTTGTTCAAGCTGAGCGCGTTCGCCGTCATTTTGGCGCTGACCGTCACGGCTTGCGGCGGTGGCAGTGCCGCCAAGGACTTTAGCAAGGTTGCTTCCGCCGCTGACGGGGGGGGAATGGATGCCCTGGTGGCCGCGGCCAAGGTTGAAGGTCAATTGACCACGATTGCTCTGCCCCACGACTGGTGCAATTACGGTGAAGCGCTCGCTGGCTTTACGGCCAAGTATGGCCTGACCATCAACGAACTCAACCCCGACGGTGGTTCAGGCGACGAGATCGAAGCCATTAAGGCCAACAAGGACAACAAAGGCCCGCAAGCGCCAGACGTGATTGACGTCGGCTTCGCCTTCGGCGCCTCGTCCAAAGCCGATGGTTTGGTTTCGGCTTACAAGGTCTCCACCTGGGACACCATCCCCGCCGATGCTAAGGATGCGGAAGGCTTTTGGTACGGCGACTACTACGGCGTGTTGTCGTTCATGGTCAACACCGACGTAGTGAAAAATGTGCCGCAGGACTGGGCCGACCTGTTGAAGCCAGAGTATAAGTCACAGATCGGCGTGTCAGGCGACCCGCGCGTTTCCAATCAGGCTATCCAGTCGGTGTTCGCCGCTACGCTGGCCAACGGCGGCACGCTGGACAACGCTCA
>CAYSIV010000166.1:0-13516 GCA_964431175.1 uncultured Anaerolineales bacterium | reverse complement strand
TTTGGCAATCCAGCGGGAGCAAAAAGGCGCAATCAGTGCCCGCGCGCAGTATAGTAGCGATCTTTACGAAGGCGGCAACCGCAGAGAATAGGTACTTGACTCCTATTGCTTTGGCCTTAATATATTAATTGTGAATTTTGACGCAATCTGGACTGAGAAGGCCACATTATGCGCCTCTGTTCGCCGCCAGCGCCTGCGCGAACTTACCCTGTTTTGTGTCGTCGCTTTCGGCCTGTTTGCTCTCCTCTTACCTGGGGACGGGAGGCAGGCCCGGGCGGCTACGGCCAATCACATTGTCATTAGCGAAGTGCAAGCCGGCGGCGATGCGGCTGCTCCGGGCGACGACGAGTTTGTAGAGCTTTACAACCCAACTGACCTGCCGATCCCTCTCAACGGTTGGCGGCTAACCCGGAAAACAGCCGCCGGAACTGAAAGCAACCTTGTCGCTTCATTCCCTGCCGTCACCATTCAACCTCACAGCTTTGTTCTGGTTGCCCCAACAACTTACAACGGCTCGCCAGCGGCAGATGTTTTCTACTCGTTCACGACAAATCGTATTGCCGCCAACAACACTATCCTTGTGTATGACAACGGCTCTGCGCTTGTAGACAAAGTTGGTTTTGGCACGGCTGGCGATTTTGAAGGGGTGGCCTTCGCTATAAACCCTCCTAACAGTTCCAGCATTGAACGCAAGCCAGGCGAAGCCGACTCGCTTGCCGGCAACGGCGAAGACACCGACAACAACGCTAACGATTTTGCCCTTCGCGCTGTCTCTGAACCGCAGAACTCTTCAAGCGCCCCCGAGGCGCCTGCCACTCCGACACCGACTGACACGCCTTCAGACACGCCGACTCCTACCGACACTGCCACCGAAACGCCAACCTGGACGCCCGGCCCTACCTTCACCCCTTCAGACACGCCGACACCGTCTGACACGCCGACGCTAACGGCGACTTTCACGGATACGGCCACACCCGTTCCTGAGAGCATTGTCATCAACGAAGTGGTGACTGACCCACAGCAGGATTGGAGCGGATCGGGGTTCATGTTCCCTCCCGGCGCAGGCGCAGTTACACTGGTTGATGAATGGATCGAACTCTACAATGCCGGAACGACCTCGATTAACTTGCAGGCCGGAACAGGGTGGACTCTGGCAATGACCGACACCAGCCCCGGCGCTCCAATTAATTTCCTGAGCGCGCCTGGCACGCCGGTCTTTGTCCTCAGCAATGGCGGCTCACTCACCAACTTCCAGCCTGGCGAATATCTCGTCATCGGCAACCCGCCAGCCGATCTGAATAATGATGTGCATCTGGTTTTGAGGAATCCGGGCGGCGCGTTGGTGGATGATGTTGAACTTGGCGCCGCCAATTTTGAAGGCGACGGGGTTGCCAACAATGCGCCTGATGGAAATGCCGCTGGCGTTTCTGACGAAGCCGTCGCCCGCGTTCCAAATGCCGCTGATGCCGATAATGATCCTGTAGATTTCACCAAGCAACAGGCCACGATCGGCGAAACCGACAACCTGCCGCCCACCGCCACTTCAACTGAAACACGGACTCCTACGCCAACTGACACGGCCACAGACACCTCGACTCCTACTTCTACCAGCACACCCACCGACACCGAAACGCCAACCGCAACCACGTTTCCAACCGACACGTTGACGCCCACCCCGACGTTTACTGCTACTCTAACTCCTACACTTCCTGCTCTGCTCATCCTCCTCAACGAAGTTGTGACGGATCCTCAACAGGATTGGAGCGACAATGCCGGCGGCGACGGCCTGGCCTTCAGCCAGATTCCCGGCAATGGCGCAATCTCGGACGTTGACGAGTGGATCGAGCTTTACAACGCCGGAACCGGCGCGGTGAACTTGCTGGAAGGAGTCGGCTGGACGCTGACAATGGCCGACGGCACAGACGTAACGCTCAACTTCCTGAGCGACACCGGCACAGCAAGCCTCGCCTATAGCAACTGCGGCTCACTCGGCAATTTCCAGTCGGGCGAATATCTCATCGTCGGTAACCCGACCGGCGCGATGAACAATAACGTCGCGCTGACACTGAACAACGCTGTCGGGGCGGTAATGGACAGCGTCCAACTCGGCGCGGGCGGCGTGCCGAACGGCAACGCAACCGGCGTGAACGATGAAGTCGTTGCCCGCCTGCCGAATGCCAGCGCCAGCTTCAGCCAGGTGTCCGCCACAATCCTCTCAGCCAACGGTTTGCCGCTCACGCCGCCTGCCATCTGCCCCACCGCCACTCCAACCGCCACCGACACTGCGACTGACACTCCAACTGCTACCGCCACCGCAACAGAGACTCCAACCGACACGCCCACCCAGACGCCCAGCGCCACCGTCACCTCCTCGAACACGCCCACGCCCTCTGACACACCTACGGCAACCGCCACCTTCACGCCCACCATCCCGCCGGTCATCGTGATCAACGAAGTCGTCGCCGACCCACAACAGGACTGGAGCGGATCAGGCTTCATCTCACCTCCCGGCGCAGGCGGTGTCACCGTCACCGACGAGTGGATCGAGCTCTACAATGCCGGCTCGGCCTCTGTGAACTTGCTGGCCGGGGGAGGCTGGACTCTGGGGATGAACGACGGGGCGTCCGCCGCCACTTTGAACTTCGCCGCACCCGGCACGTCGGTCTTTGTGTTCAGCAGTGGCGGCTCGCTCACCAACTTCCAAGCTGGTGAATATCTGGTCATCGGCAATCCGCCCGGCGACATGAATCTCAACATCTATTTGACGCTGAACACCGATACTGGCGTGCGGATAGACGACGTGGAACTGGGGAACACCGACTTTGAGGGAGATGGGGTTGCCAACAACGCGCCTGATGGCAATGCCACTAACGTCTCTGACGAAGCCGTTGCCCGTTCGCCAAATGCCGTTGACACCGATAACGACGCGGCGGACTTCACCAAACAACAAGCCGCGATTGGCGCGACGAATAATTTGCCGCCCACTGCCACCCCAACTCTCACCGAGACTTTCACTCCCACCTCTACGCCAACAGACACAGAAACGCCAACGCCCTCTGACACACCCACGCTCTCTGAAACGCCGCCCCCAACCGCAACCTTCACCGACACACCCACCTCTGCGCCCGAAATCATCGTCATCAACGAAGTGGTGACTGACCCACAGCAGGACTGGAGCGGATCAGGCTTCATTTCACCTCCCGGCGCAGGCGGTGTCACCGTCACCGACGAGTGGATCGAGCTCTACAATGCCGGAGCAACTTCGATTAACTTGCAGGCGGGAATGGGCTGGACGCTGACGATGACCGACACCAGCCCCGGCGCTCCCATCAACTTTCTGAGCGCGCCCGGCACTTCGGTATTTGCCTTTAGCAACGGCGGCTCGCTCACCAACTTCCAGCCCGGCGAATATCTCGTCATTGGCAACCCGCCCGCCGACATGAACAACGATGTTTACCTGGCTCTCAGAAACCCAGGCGGCCTGTTGATAGACGATGTGGAATTAGGGGTCAACGACTTTGAAGGCGATGGCACTGCCAATAACGCCCCCAACGGCAACGCCGCCAGTCTGCTCGACGAAGCTGTGGCCCGTGTGCCAAACGCCGCCGACATCGGCAACGATGCGATAGATTTCACCCAACAGCCGACAACGATTGGAGCGACTAATAACCTGCCGCCGACGGCCACTCCAACCCCAACTGATACTGCGATTGACACCCCGACGCCAACGCTGACTCCCACGCCTCCCGCCGTGCTAATCCTCATCAACGAAGTCGTCACCGACCCGCAACAGGACTGGAGCGACAACACCGGCGGTGATGGCATCCCCTTCAGCCAGATTCCCGGCAATGGCGCGGTCACTGTTGTTGATGAATGGGTTGAGCTTTACAACGCCGGAACTGATGCGGTGAACTTGCTGGAAGGAACCGGTTGGACGCTGACAATGGCCGACGGCACAGACGCAACGCTCAACTTCCTGAGCGACACCGGCACGGCAAGCCTCGCCTTTAGCAACTGCGGTTCGCTCGACAACTTCCAGCCCGGCGAGTATTTGATCATTGGCAACCCGACGGACGCGATGAACAACAATGTTGCATTGACGCTGAGCAATTCAATTGGGGCAGTGATGGACAACGTGCAACTGGGCGCTGGCAGCGTGCCGAATGGCAATGCCACCAGCCCCGCCGACGAAACTGTTGCTCGCCTGCCAAACGCCGGTGTCAGCTTCAGTCAGGTCGCGGCCACGCTTCTATCGGCCAACGGCCTGCCGCTCACGCCGCCCGCCGTCTGCCCTACCGCCACCCCAACCGCAACCAACACTGCGACTGACACCCCGACTCCCACTGCCACTCTCACTCCCAGCCTCACACCCACCGCTTTTTCGGCATTGAGTGTGGTCATCAACGAAGTGGCGTGGATGGGAACGAGCGCCAGCGCCAACGACGAGTGGATTGAATTGCGCAACACCACTAGTGCGGCCATTAACCTCTCCGGCTGGGTGTTGATCATTGACGACGGCATCCCACCCGATGACACCATCATCACCTTGAGCGGCGTCATCCCGGCCGGCGGCTTCTTCCTGCTGGAGCGCACTGACGATACCACCGTGAGCGACATCCCCGCCGACCAGATTTATACCGGCGGCCTCGCCGACGCCGGGCGTATTCTCAGCCTGCACGATCCATCGCTGGCCCTCATTGACACCGCCAACGGCGATGGCGGCTCCTGGCCCGCTGGCGATGCGACTCTCAAGGCTTCGATGGAGCGAATCAACTCGACCGCGCCCGACAGCGATGGTAATTGGGTGACGAATTTCGGCCACGTCGTCAACGGCCTCGACGTCAACGGCAACCCCGTTTGGGGCACGCCCAAACAGCCAAATTCGGCTCTTGTGCCCACCCCAACTTTCACTCCCACCTCAACCTCAACGCCAACACTCACGCCGACCAACACCCCGCTCGTTTCGAACACACCGACAACTTTGCCCGTCATTGTGATCAACGAAGTTGTGACCGACCCGCAACAAGATTGGAGCGACACTTCCGGCGGCGATGGCGTGGCGTATAACAATATTCCCGGCAATGGCGCCATCACCGACACCGACGAGTGGCTCGAGCTTTACAACGCCGGAACAACCGCCGTCAACTTGCAAGCCGGCACTGGCTGGTCTTTGGCAATGACCGACTCGGCGACAGCCACCGTCAACTTCCTCGACAATACCGGCCCATCCGTCTTTGTCTTTAGCAGTGGCGGTTCGCTCGCCAACTTCAAGCCGGGCGAGTATCTTGTCATCGGCAACCCAGCCGAGGCAATGAACAATGACGTGTATCTTGTGTTGAAGAGTCCCGATGGGGCAACGATAGATGACGTGGAGATTGGCGACGACCCCGAAGGCGATACGATGAGTGACGGCGCACCTGATGGCGGCCCGAGCGACGGCAACGCCGCCGGACTCAATGATGAAGCCGTCGCCCGCGCCCCGAACGCCTCTGACTCAAACAACGATGTTGCCGACTTTGAAAAACAACCGGCCACCGTCGGCGCAACCAATCACCCGCCGTCGCCCCCAACCGCGACCTTCACTGCCTCGCCGACTCGGACACCCCGCCCGACTCGCACCCCGACACCTGTTCCGACTCACACCTCCACCACCGCGCCATCCAGCGGGCCGCACCGAGTCGTGATCAACGAAGTCATCACCGATCCACAGCAGGATTGGAGCGACAACGCCGGCGGCGATGGCGTGGCGTTTAACAGCGTGCCGGGCAATGGTTCCATCACCGACACCGACGAGTGGGTGGAACTTTATAACAACGGAACGGCGGCGATCAATTTGCTTGAAGGGTCGGGCTGGACATTGACGATGAGCGACTCGTCTGAGAGCGCGCTCAACTTCAACGCGCCCGGCACGACCACCTTCGTGTTCAGCAGCGGCGGTTCGCTCATCAACTTCCAGCCGGACGAGTATCTTGTCGTCGGCAACCTGCCTGGGGCGATGAACAACAGCGTATACCTTGTTCTGACGGATGCGCTCGGAACGCTTGTTGATGATGTTGAGGTTGGCGACACCCTCGATGGCAACGCCGCCGGCCTCGACGATGAAGCCGTCGCCCGCGCCCCGAATGCCGCCGACACCGATAATGACGTTGCCGACTTTGAGAAACAAGCCGCCACCATCGGGGCGATGAACCACCCGCCATCGTCCCCGGCCGCGGCGGCGACCCCGAAACCGGCTCTCGCGTCAGCGCCCACGAGCCTCTCTGTCTCTTACCCGATTCGCGCTGTGGTTATCAACGAAGTGATGTGGGGCGGGTCGCCAGCCAGCGCCAACGACGAATGGATTGAACTACTCAACGCGACGAGGGCCGCGATTGATCTGGCGGGCTGGACGTTGATCATTGGCGGGAAAGAGATTGCGTTGAGCGGCAACGCCCCGGCGGGCGGCTTCTTCCTGCTGGAGCGCACCGACGACACTACCGTGAGCGACATTGCCGCCGATTTTATTTACACCGGCTCGTTGAGTAACGACGGGCTTGTTCTGGCGTTGCGCGACCCGACAGGCAACGTGATTGATACGGCGAATGGTAATGGCGGCGCATGGCCCGCAGGCGACTCGTCATTGCGGGCCTCAATGGAGCGCATCAACGCAACCGCACCGGACAGCGACAACAACTGGGCCACGAACAGCGGCCAGGTGATGAACGGCCACGACGCCGACGGCGCCCCGCTTCGGGCCACGCCCGGCCAGCCGAATTCGACTCTTGCTCCCGCGCTCATACAACCAGATTCGTCTCCTGCTCCCACGCTTACCCCAACCGCTTTCATGGTCGCGGAAGCGCCGACGGCCGTTGCGTTGTCAGTTGCTGGCGAGAGCGACGATTTCAAGGCGGCCAAAGGCGGATCATGGATCACATTTGTCGGGCGCGTGACCGGGCCTTACCCGTTGTTTGGCAGTCACTTGATTTATGCTCAGGGTGAGTCGGGCCGGGGCCTGGCCATCTTCTTGCGCGGTGGAACGTTGCCGAACATGCTGGTCGGCCAGGCGATCCAAGCCAGCGGCTATTTGTGGGTACGCAATGGCGAGCGCACTCTGCTGGTGAAAGACGCCGGGCAGGTTTCGCTAGGCAAGATCGGTTCTGCGCCGGAGCCGATTTCCGTGCACACTGGCGAGGTTGGCGACGGGCTTGAAGGCAGAGTGGTGACGGTGACGGGCAAGGTGGTTGAGGTTGCCTCTAACGCCTTTTGGATTGACGATGGCACGGGCCCGGCCCGCATCTTCTTCCTCACTGCTACCGGTGTCAAGCGCCCTGAGGTGCGGCGCGGTCAGGTCTGGTCGGCCACGGGCATCGTCGGCGAATTCACGGCCCGCATCTCCAACGCCAAAGGCCACCGGGTGCTGATCCGGTTTGAAAGTGATGTTTCCCAGATGGCGGGGGAGGGTGTCATCATCGGCTCCCCTTCAAACGACGCTTTTTCCACGAGACTGCTCAAGTAATTCCATCCAATAGGATTGCGCCTTAGCAAAGTTCATATCGCCCCTTGACCATTTGCTTAATTAACGGAATAGTGGAGTTATGCGCCAGGACCACCGCGCCTCGCAACGCCCCCAATTTTTGTTGACCAGCATAACGATTCTTTGCCTTGCCTTGTGGGTACGGCTGGCCGATCTTTATAGCCTGCCAGTGTTTATAGATGAAGCCAATCATTTGATCTGGGCCCAGCGTTTTTCATTGAACAATACGATTTACCCTTTGTTCATGGACGGCAAATTCCTGATGGGTGTGCTTGTTGCCCAGTTCCAGCCCTGGGGGCCGGGGCCGCTCTGGATTGGGCGCGCCGTTGTCAGTTTATTCTCTATGCTCAGTGTCGCCGCTTGTATCGCTGGCGGCAGTTTGCTTGGCTCCCGCAAAGCAGGCCTGTTGGCCGGTCTGTTTTACGCGCTCTTGCCGCAAGCTGTGTTTCACGAACGGCAATTGCTGGCCGACCCGCTCATGGCGGCCTTTGGCTCGCTGGCAATTATCTTTACTTTGCGGCTGGCGATGACAGGCCAGTGGCGGCTGGTGGCCCCATTAGCGGTTTCACTAGCCGCCGCATTTCTGGCAAAATTTTTTGGCGGCTTATATCTGGTATTCCTGTTGCTGGTCAGTGTGCTATTGCCCGCCTCGCGGCCAAGGCGACGCCAATTGGCCCGGCAACAATTGACGGCGCTGGTGTTAGCGGCTGGGCTGGTCGTCATATTTGTTGGCGCACTTTACCCTCGCCTGGGCTACAACGATCAGAAACTGGTGAGCCAGCAAGTTGGCCTGGTTGGATGCCCGCCAATTGTGTGCCAGGGTGAGGCCGGGAAACAGCTTGATAATCTGCAACAAGCTTTCAGTTCTTTGGGCGATCTGATTCCACCGTTTGTTGGCTGGCCTCTCATTGGATTGGCTTGTGCCGCCTGGCTGGCCAGTTCGGCTCCAAAACGGGCCGGAGTTGTTGGCCTTTCTTTAAGCACCCTCTGCATGTTGGCAATCTTTATTTCCATCAGCCAAAGTATTCCACCGCGATACGTTTCCTTTATGGCGATGCCGGTTGCCCTTCTGTCGGCTTACAGCCTTGTGTCGATAACCGGCAAATTGGGCCGGGTGTCATTCGCCGCCGCGAACCTGGCAGCTGTTCTTGTCTTATGGCCAATGGCGAACACCGCAGTCATTGTCGTCGCTCCTGTCCAAGCTCGTTTGCCGCGCCTGGAACGGCTAGGCTTTTCTACTGGCGTTTATGCCACGGCGGTTCGCCAGGGCGCGCTGGCAGTGCTCGAACGAGAGGCGGATCGTTTAATGCCGCCTGTGGTGCTGACGGGGAACGTTAATATTCATTCGGCGGCTGCATACTTTGACCGGTTACGGGTGGATGTGAGAGGGCTGGGTGAAGCGCATCCGGCCGACCTGGGGCGTTGGCTGTTCGCCGGGCAAAACGTCTATGTCTTTGATGAGTGGCCGGGCGCCCTCTGGCCCGGGTTGCTAACCCGGGAAATCGGGCATTATTCAGGCCAGCAAGAAGGCGCGCCAATGATTGGCGTGTGGCAAGTGACTGGCCTTGAAGCCGAACTGCGCCGCGAAGTCTACCGTGAAGTGTTCATTAAGCCAGAAAAGCTTGCGGAAGATTACGAGGCTTTAGCCGACAGCCTGCCCCAAACCGAATCTCTAACCTTGCTCGTTTACCCTCCGAATCAAATTGATGCTCTTGCCTCGCTATTAGTCAGCCGCCCCAACATCAATGTTTACGCTGTGGGCGACTCCTGGCCGTTGGACAGCGCCGCTGTCGAAAGAGAACTTGCTCAGCTCACACTCAACAAGAGCGCAGTAGAGATGGTCTTCGCAGAAGAAACCAAAGGTGACCCGAAGCGGTTGATAGAAACCTGGTTGACCACCCACATCTTCCGATTAGGTGAACAGTGGTTCGGGTCTTTGCGGGTGGTAAGTTTTGCGGGCAGTGGAGAGGCGGCTCAGACAATCCCGGTTGATGGGCAGTTTGGCGAGGCCATCACCTTGGAGTCGGTTGAGGTCATTGATGCGGCGGCTCGCCCGGGCGATGTCGTTCGCTTGCGGCTTATCTGGCGCGCAAACGCCGATGTTGCCCGGCAGTTGAAGGTCTTCGTCCACGTTTTTGCCGGGGAAGGTATTGCCGCTCAATACGACGGCCAGCCGGTGGGCGAGCTACGACCCACGACGACTTGGCACACCGGGGAAAAAGTGATCGATCAGATTGCTATTCGTTTGCCGATTGATGTTCAGCCGGGGCAGTATCAACTGCGGATTGGTATGTATGATATAAATACTCAAGAACGGTTGCCTTTGCGTCTGCCCGACGGCGCAAGCGGCGAGTTCTTTGTGGGCGGGCTTGTTGCTATTTCCAAATAGAGGCCATTATGTCTGAAGTGATCAAAATTCTATCTATTGACGGCGGCGGCATGCGGGGCGTGATTCCGGCGGTGATCCTAACCGAGCTTGAGAAGCGCACCCACAAACGCATTGCCGAGTTGTTTCATATCATCGCCGGAACGTCCACCGGGGGCATCTTGGCCCTGGGCCTGGCCAAGCCGGGAGCCGACAAAACCAAGCCGCAGTTCGCCGCCCAGGAACTGATCGGGTTGTACGAGACTGACGGCCCGGTCATCTTCCATCGCTCGGCTCTGCACGCCGCCCGTTCTGCCGGCGGCGTGCTCGACGAGAAATATCCGTCCGATGGCATTGACGCCACCCTGGCAAAGTATTTCGGTGAGACGCGCCTTTCCGAGGCGCTCACCGAAGTGCTCATCACCAGCTACGAGATCGAGAAGCGCGATCCGTTTTTTTTCAAGCGCCAGAAGGCCAAGCTCGACCCGAACCTGGATTTTCCGATGCGGCTGGCGGCGCGGGCCACCTCAGCCGCCCCGTCGTATTTTGAGCCGGTCAAAATTCAAATGCCCAATGCCAGCTACTCTTTCGTGGATGGTGGCGTGGTGGCTAACAACCCGGCTATGTGCGTCTACGTCGAAGCTAAAAAGATGTTTCCCGCTGCCCGGAGCTTTCTCGTCGTCTCGCTGGGAACCGGCGACATGGTCAGGCCCATTCTCTACGAGCAGGCCAAAGACTGGGGCCTGGCCGAGTGGGTGCAGCCCCTGTTCAACATTATGCTGGATGGCGATGCGGTGGACTACCAACTGCGGCAACTTTTGCCAGTTGTCAAAGACGAGCCGCGCTATTACTATCGCTTCCAGACCCGGCCCGACCCTGCCATCGATCCGATTGACGATAGCACTCCCAAATTCATCAACCTGCTCAAGTCGCTCACCGGGGAATTGATTCAGACCAACACGAACCTTATTGACGCCCTGTGCGGCCAACTGCTGGCGGAATGATCACCGTTTTGAACAGCGGAATCGGCAACTCGCCCACGGTATTTTGCCCGCCTTGCATCCGTTGTAGGGGCGAAGCAGTCGAGCAAATACTTTGCGGAACTTGTCGCGTTTCCTCCGACTGCTTCGCCCCCTACGTCATGAGGCTTAATCTGGTTGTCGCCGCTTTGTTTCAGAAAGGCAATGAAATGTTGTTACTGGAACAGCAGGGGCCAGACGATCCTGCGCCAAGTTAGGGACGCCTGGCGGCAGAGTCGAAGATGGCGAACTGCTCACCGATGCGCTAGCGCGAGAGGTTCGCGAGGAAACCGATTTGGAAGTTGTCGATTCTGGCCGCTTGCTGTACACGCTTCAGCACACCCGGCCACAAGAGAATAGCCAGACGTTGGCTTTCGTCTTTGACGTGGCGAAGTGGGAAGGTGACTTGCGAATAGCCGATCCTGATCGCCTCGTGTTGCGCGCCCTGGCGCGCCGCGAAGCCATTGCCACTCTTGAAGCGCGCCTGCCCTGGCGCACTAATGCGGGAACCAATTGTCGCCCACTTGCGCGACGAAGCGCCGCCCGCGCGGTGTGGCTGTATCGGCAAGAAGAGCTTATCCTCTGCTTAAGGAACGATTCTTAATTCGCCACCACACGCCCACCGGATACCCGATCATCTTCGCCACATCGCCTGTCACTCTAATCACCGGGATCCAGAATAGGGCTTTCGACCAATCCGTCCAATTCTTCAAATCCGCTGTCCTCTTCGCCAACCTCTGCATTGGCCGCCGGATGTAGGCCAGTCCGGCCACTGCGCCCAAGGCCCACAACCACGGTGAAACGGCCACCGCCGCATAGACCACCAGCGGCGCGGCGACCAGATACGTGAAGTAGCGGATGAAATGAATCTTCGGCCACAAATCCGCTTTGCCGTCGCCTTTGGCGTAGTTGAAATATTGCTTCGCCAACGCGGCTAGCGACGGGCGCGGGCGAAAATGGGCGACGGCCTTTGGGGCAAAGGCAAACGCGCCGAACTTCTCACGCATTGCCAAATCAAACATGACGTCCTCCGAAAACTCCAACCACTCCGGATAGCCGCCCACTGTTTTCCAGGCCCCTTTGCGAAAAGCCACACTCCGACTTGACGGCAAGAACCTGGCCGGGTCGATCTCGTTCATGTCGGGCAGTGTCGTGGCTCCCAGTGCCACCTCAAACACATTTTGCGGGTCAGACTTGTAGAAACCCGCGACGACCGACGACCGACGACCGACGTCTGCCGTCTGCCGTCTATCGTCCCTCGTCCAACCGCCAGCCGCCAGCAACTCATCCAGCCACCGCTCCTCCAGCCACACGCCCGCGTCGGTCACGGCGATGATGTCGCCAGTGGCGGCGCGAATCGCCGCATTGCGCCCCTGCGAAATGTTGGCTCGAGGCGCGACGATGACCTTCAGCGGCAGGCGAGTCGCGTATTCCTGAATGACGGCGAGGGTGCTATCTTTTGACCCGCCGTCGCAGACCACCACTTCGTCGGGCAGGCGGCTCTGCCGGGCCACCGAGTCCAACAATCGCCGGATGTGTTCGCCTTCGTTGAGCACGGTGAGAATTAGAGAAACTTTCATGCGCCGGATTATAATGCTGGCGCATGATACTTGATTACCTGACACTCGATACCCTCTCCAACGGCCCCGACGCGATTGGCCGCCACCCCGAAGGGGGCCGCGCCGTCTTTGTGCCCTTCGCCATCCCCGGCGAGACAGTGCGCGTCGAGATCGTCGAAGAGAAACCGACATTTGCCCGCGCCCGTTTGCTCGACGTGTTGTCCCCCTCGCCGGATCGAGTCGCGCCGGTGTGCAAACATTTCGGCGTCTGCGGCGGCTGTCACTTCCAGCACATGCGCTACGAAGCGCAGTTGAAATGGAAACGGCAAATTGTGGTCGATCAACTGATACGCATCGGCGGCCTCGAGTCGCCCAACGTGCTCGAGACAATCCCCTCACCCAACCCGCTTCATTACCGCAACCATGTCCAATTCTCCCAAACGCCCGAAGGCAAACTGGGTTTCAAATCTGGTCAATCTGTTAACCCGATCTCCGAATGCCATATCGCTCGCCCGGAGATCATGGAGCTCTTCGGCCAGCTTGAAATCGAAAAGCTGGACGTTGACCGAATCGGCGTTCGCGTTGGCGCGGATGGCGAAACCATGCTCATCTTCGAGTCCGATTCAGGCGAGCCGCCCGACGTTGTACTCGACCTGCCTGTCTCGGTTGCCACGGTGAATAAAGACGGCGCGCCCTTCGCAATGATCGGCAGTGACTATCTTGTCCACGAAATTCTTGGCCGCCCGTTTCGAGTCTCGCCCGGCAGTTTTTTTCAGGTCAACACCGCCCAGGCCGAGCGGCTGGTGAATTTGGCGGTGGCGGCTCTCGATCTGCAAGGCGGCCACACCGTGCTAGACTTGTATAGCGGCGTCGGCCTGTTCTCGGCTTTCATTGCCTCCAAAGTCGCTCACGTCATCGGCGTCGAAAGCTTCTCGTCCGCCGTGCGCGACGCCGAAGCCAACCTCGACGAATTCGACAACGTCGAGCTCTACGAATCCCCGGTTGAGCTGGCCGTAGCCCATCTTGCCGATCACCTTGCCTCCTTATCTCCTAATTTCCG
>CAYSIV010000165.1:0-13604 GCA_964431175.1 uncultured Anaerolineales bacterium | reverse complement strand
CGTTCCTACTGCTGGCGGCGCCGCAGACATTCTTCGTGATCGCCTTCGTCATCCTGTTCTTCCGGCAGGCTAACGCACGCAGGCACACGCAGGAGTTACTGAGCGAACTTGAAACGGCTCATCGAGATTTAGAAAGCGCCCACCGCCAACTAGCGGAATACGCAGCCCGCGTTGAAGGCTTCACTCTGATCAACGAACGCCAGCGCATGGCGCGCGAACTTCACGACACGCTGGCGCAGGGCCTGGCAGGGTTGATCCTACAACTTGAAGCTGTGGATCAACAACTCACGCGCGGTCGCCCGCAACGTGCACAAATCATTGCCCAGCAAGCCATGACTCGGGCGCGCCTGACGCTCGCTGACGCCCGCCGGGCGATTGACGATTTGCGCGCCGAGGATCTTGCGTCGGGAAGCTTGGCGGAGAGAGTACGCGCGGAAATCGAACGATTCACTGCCGCAACCGGCATCCCCTGTGAACTCGATTGCACTCTGCCATCACCCATCTCTGATTCACTTCAGGAACACGCCTTCCGCGCCATCGCCGAGGGACTCACCAACGTTGCCCGCCACGCGCGCGCCCGCCAGGCTTGGGTGCGTTTGGCTAAAGCAAATGACGGGCTGGAAATTGTGGTCAGAGATAACGGTTCGGGCTTTGACTCAACAGAAGCAAATGGACGGGCTGGGCACTACGGGCTGACTGGCCTGCGCGAACGGGCGCGACTAGTGGGCGGCGCGCTTGAAGTGACTGGCATACCGGGACAAGGTACCACGCTAACATTACGATTACCGATTGTGGAGAGCGTTCATGGCTGAACCGATCCGGGTTTTAATTGCCGACGACCACGAGGTCGTGCGGGATGGACTGCGATTGCTCCTCGAAGATGAAGGGGATTTCATAGTGGCAGGTGAGGCGGGCGATGGCGCAGAGGCCGTGCGCCTCACGGGCGAGCTGCAACCGCACGTCGTACTGATGGATTTACGTATGCCGGGAATGGACGGGCTGGAGGCCATTGAGCAGATTCGGGCACGTTGGACTGAGGTAGCAGTCGTCATCCTCACCACGTACAACGAAGACGAACTCATGGTGCGCGGTTTGCGGGCTGGAGCACGCGGTTACCTGCTCAAAGACACCAGGCGCCAAACTTTGTTCGATACCTTACGTGCAGTGGCGCGGGGTGAGGTCTTACTCCAGCCAGACATACTGGCGCGTGTACTCAATCACAGTACGACAACTCAAAAGGCCTCACGCGACGAGATCTCCCTCACCGACCGCGAGCGGGATGTGCTGACCGGGGTGGCGCGGGGCGAACGGAGCAAGGAAATCGCTACACGGTTGGGCATCAGCGAACGGACGGTCAAGGCTTACCTTTCCAGCATTTATAGGAAATTGGGCGTTGACTCTCGAGCCGCGGCCATCGCCGTAGCATCTCAGCGTGGATTATTGCGAGACGTGCAGGATAGCAGAGGTTGAACTAGCTCTTAAGTTGATCGCCAGCGACAGGGCGGCCATGACCTCGGCCAGACGGATGTCGGATTCGGTTTGACGGTTTGACATGCGGTGAACGACTCGGCAAGGGAGTTGCGTGCAGTCTATCGCACGTGCCGCGCGATGAGGTTGTCGATAATAGCCGCTACGCAATGCGCTTGTCAGCTTCAAGCCGCTTAATCGGCCCGCCGCGCAACTTCATGACTGCCTTCTTGAAGGCTGGGATGCGGGCCATGAGCAACAGCACCACCACGCCGCCATAAGCCAGCGGCTCGCGAATGTCTGATTTGACCAGCCAGACATAGTGAATGACGGCCAGCAACCCGGCCACATAAATCAGCCGGTGAAGCCGCTTCCAGTTTTTGCCCAGCCTCTTCATCCACCCTTGAGTAGAGGTGATTGCCAACGACAGCAGGATCAAGAAGGCGGCTAACCCGACGAGGGCGTAGCGCTTCTCGAAGATCGCTTCGTAGATCAACCCCGGGTCGAAACCATAGTCTAAACCGATGAAGGTGAGAAAGTGCAGGCAGACGTTAAAGAAAAGCGTACAGGCCTAACACCCGGCGCGCCTTGAGCGCCGCTTTGAAGCCGAAGACGGTGTTGAGCGGCGTGCAAGCCAGCGCGAGCACCAACAACACCAGCGCCGCCTTGCTGGTGCGGAAGGTGATGGCCTGAATCGGGTTGGCCGTCAGATGATTGGTAAAGCCATCCCAGATCAGCAGTGCCAGCGGCATGAGCGAGCCAATATGAACCGCGATCTGAGACTTGGTGAACTTAAACTTAAGCATAAATCAGCCGCGACTTGCGCGGGTAAGCGCAATTTTTTTGAATCAATTCGCGGCAACGTTTTTAGTAGTTCGCGCGCAAATCCATCCCTTCGTAAAGAGAAGCTACTTCTTCCTCATAACCGTTGAACTTCAGCGTCTTGCGGCGGCCAAGCTCGCCCAAGCGGCGCTCGGTGGCCTGCGACCAGCGCGGGTGTTGAAGGCCATGAATGGCTACGGCTATCTCAAGGGGCCGTAGGGCTAAGACTTCAAGACTTCGTTCGCCAAGTCTGCCAACTCTCGCGCCTGGCCACGCTGTCGCGCGGCCTCGAATGTCGGGCCAGGCAACTGCGCCTCAAGTTCCGCGAGCAGTTGCCCGGCCCGGTCCTTCGTCTCCCGGTTGGCCGCCGCGTGGTGACAGACAAGCGCCGCTACTTCGGCCGCCCGTTCTCTTTCCTCTTGCCTGGCCAGCAAAACGGCGGCGCTCACCAGCCCGACCAGCGTCGCCGAAACCGAGCCGACCTCCCGCGCCATCTGCAAGGCCTCGCGCGTATTCTGCCACGCCTCGCGGTATTCACCGAGCGCGCCGGCCACGCCCCCTAAATTACCGAGAGTATGGGCCGCGATATGCCGGTGCCCCAGTTCCCGGCAGAGCGCCAGACATTCCTGGAGCCAGGGTCTGGCTTCGGCGTACTCCCCCAACATATAACAGGCGACTCCCAGATTGTTGAGCGCGACAGCCACACCCATCGGATAGCCAATCTCTCTAAAAATGGCGAGGGCCTCGCGGTTGAACGGTCGGGAGTCGGCATACTTGCCCTGCGTGATCGCCACATTCCCCAGACCGACGAGTGAGACGGCCATCCCATTTCGATCTCCAAGCCCGCGCCTGATCGCCAGACTTTCCTCATGAATCCGCTGCGCGGCCTCGAGGTTCCCCTGCTCGTTGAAAGCCGCGCCGAGGGTGTTGAGTGAAGCCGCGATGGCGCGTGGATTGCCGGCGACGCGGTGCAGAGATAGGCCCTGCTGAGAATACGCTATGGCTTGGGCGAAATCACCCGCCACCCTGGCCATGTTGCTGAGGCATTGCAGGCAGAGCGCCTCCTCGGCCGGGAGGGGTGGCTGGGCACTGCGAACAATCGTCAAGCTTTGTTGAATGAGTGTGCTGGCCGCCTCGAAGCGGTCGAGCCGGTGATAAAACCAAGCTTGCCCGAACAGCAGTCTGCCGCGCAACGGGCTGCCTTTGGCGCCCGAGGCCCGCTCGGCTTCGACGGCTGCCTCATACAACTCGGCGGCCTCGGTGTACCGACCGGCATGCTCGTAAAAACCGCGCATACTCTCCAGCGCCGGCTCGAGCGCGGCGATCCGTTGATGTGCTACCGCCCAACCCCAGGCCGCGCGGATGTTATCAATCTCGGTGGCGATCTCCCGCCGCGCCTCGTTCTGTCGCGCGTCATTCTGCGCGTCTTCACGCGCGCCCAGAAAGCCGATGTAGTGTTCGCAATGCCGCGCCTGCGCCTCGGCGAATATTAGCGGGTCGGCGCGCAGTTTGCCGTCGGCGTACTGCCGTAGAAGTTCGTGGCTCGAATAACGCCCGGCGGCGTCGCGGCGGAGGAGGGATTTGTCGCACAAGGCGGCGAGAACGGGTAACTGGTAAGTGGTAATTGCCGCAGCCGCCTCGCGGTCGCATCCGCCGTGAAAGACCGACAGCCGGGCAAAGGCCCGTTGCTCGTCCGCCGAGAGCAGGGCATACGAATGCTCGAACGCCGCTTGTAGACTGCGATGGCGGGCCGGCACGTTTTTCTGTGCCGTCGTCAGAAAGTCCAGACTGCGCGCGATCTCGTCGGCGATCTCGCGGCATGAGAATTGCCGGACCCAGACTGCGGCGAGTTCAATGGCCAGCGGTAGGCCGTTCACTAATCGGCAGATGCGCGCCACGCTGGCTCGATTCTCGCCATCGAGCGCGAAATCGGGCTGGACGCTCCGTGCGCTGTTGAGGAACAGTTGCGCGGCGCTGTATTCGGTGATGGACTCGCCGTCCGCTCCCGGCGGCACGTCCAGCCCGCTCAATTCGATCAGTTGCTCGCCGTGCAGATTCAATCGCTCGCGCGAGGTCACCAGCAGCCGCACTTCGGGGCAGGCCAGCGCAATGCGGCCCAGCAGTTCGTCGGCTCCCGGCAGATGCTCCAGATTGTCCAGCACGAGCAACAGGTCTTTATCGCGCAGGTGAGACACGAGTTGATCGCGCGGGTCGGCCTTGCCGCTCAAGGTCAGGCCCAGCGGTTCGGCCATGGCGCCGGGGACGAATTCAAGCGAACTGACGGCGGCCAGCGGCACGAAACACACGCCGTTCAGAAAGGTGTCGGCGGCGCGCGCGGCGGCTTCGAGAGCCAGCCGCGTTTTGCCGCTCCCGCCCGGCCCGGTGAGCGTAGTCAATCGGCAAGTGGGATCGGCCAACAGGCGCGCGATCTGCGCCAGTTCTTCGGCGCGGCCCACGAAAGGCGTGGCCGTCGGCGGCAAGTTGTAGCGGCGGGTCGAGACGCGGAGGCGTTCGTAGAGGGCGATCGTTTCGGGCGAGGGTTCGACTCCCAATTCGTCGGCCAGCACGCGGCGGCAAGCCTCGAACTGGGCCAGGGCGGCGGAACGCTGGCCGATGCGCGCCAGCAGTTCCATCATCCGCCGGTGGGCTTCTTCGTTCCACGGCTCCAATCCGAGCCAGCGGCGCGCGACCGGAATCGCTTCGGCATACGCGCCGTGGCGGGCGTGATGCGCCACCAGGGCGCGCAGTCCGTCGAGGGCCAGACCGTGCAGCCGCTCGCGCTCGACGGTGAGCCAATCGTCAAAGGCGGGGGCATCGCGGAGGAGCAAGCCGGAGAGGAGGTCGCCGCGATAGAAGGGGATGGGCGATGACTGCCCATCTGCTATCTGCGATCTGCTATCCGCCGGCACCCGCTCGAACTCTTCCACATCCAGCCAATACGGCAGCGCGCGATTGAAGGCGGCGGTTTGCCGATCGGTCTCGATGAAATCGCCGGTGAGTTTGCGGAGATTGGCGAGGGCTTGCCGCAGGTTGGCTTTGGCGTCGGCCTCGGGCAGTTCACCCCAGAAGAGGCCGGCCAGCGTATCGCGCTGGTGGGGTCGGGCGGTGACGGCGAGGTAGCAAAGCAGCCCGAGGGCTTTGTTGGAGATGAAGCCGGTGACCGGTTCGCCGCCGAGGGTGATGTGAACGCCGCCGAGGAGCGAGAGGCGCAATTCCGTAGCCATGCCGAGAGTATAGGGCAAACGGGGCAAGAGGGAAAGCCAATAGACGATCTCCTCACGATCGCCTGCTACGATGGACGCAACAAATCAGAAAAGGAGACCACCCCCGTGTCCGCCGAAACCGTCATCACCATCATTCGCCGCGCCGCCGCCGAAGTTGAATTCCGCGCGGCCCTGTTCGCCGACCCCGCCGCCGCGCTCGCCGACTACGACCTGAGCGCGGCCGAACGCGCCGCGCTGACCGGCCTGACCGCCGAGTCCTTCGATGCGCTGGCCGGGGAATTGGAAGCGCGTAGGTCCAAATCCGCCTTCGGCGGGGAGATCCCGGATCCGGGAGCGCGCGGGCAGAGCCTTTGAATTCATGCGTCGTAACGTGCCGTTAGCCCGCTCGTTGTCAATCGCGGCGGGCGCACCGACACAAAGAGCCAACAAACGATTGCGGATAAGTTGCTCGAGTTCTTGAAGGAGGTGATGGAGAAAACGAAAGAAAATTACTCGTTCAATCATCCGTCTGTGTGAAATCAAAAAATCCAAAGAACAAACCAAAGGAGTAATCTCATGTCAAACAACAACTTCCTTCGTATCGCCGGTATTGCCGGCATCCTCAGCGTAGTGTTGGCGGTGGTCGGTTATATGACCGCCGGACCGACCGGCACGCCGTCAGGCCCGCTTTTCGTGACGTTAACGATAGCCAGCAACCTGGCCGGGATCATTTTCGTCGTTGGTCTCTACCTCCTGTACCGTGCTGAGGCGGCGACGTTGAGCCTGGTTGCGGTCGCGATCTCCATCGTCGGCGGACTGCTGTTCCTCATCATCGGCGCCTTCATGTCCTATGATTTCAATAATCCGCTTCTCATGATCGCAGATATCTCCGTTTACATCGTGGGCTTAGGGCTGTTCACTTGGCTGGGCTACCAAAGCCGCAAGATGCCGCGCCCTCTGGCGATTGTTGGCTTTCTGGCGGCCCTTGCCGGTCTGGGTGTCTATGTTCTGAAGCTTGGCACCGGTGTGGACGCCCTTACAACTCCCGATGCTCCTTTAGCCGGCGTGGCGTCCATTTTTTACTACGCTTACTTTCTCCTGGCGTTCGGCTGGGTAGTCTGGACGGGCTACATGCTCATGTCAGGCAAAGCCAAGACGGCGTAGCGACGACAGTGTCCCGACTATGCCGGTCCAGGTTTTCCCAAACAGTCGGGACACCGTGCACGATAGCTGGGCATTTCCCGTTAGCCGCGAACTGCAACCGCGGCCGGCCAGACAATGTTGACAATGGTTTTCAGAGAGCCGCAACCCTGTGTAGAAGGCGTAAGCCAATCCGGGGCAACGGCACGGCTGGGAGAAGACCTACACACGGTCATTGCACCGGCGTACTTCTACGAGACAGAAGCGCGTGGTTCACATCATCATCATCGTCACAGGCGTCATGTTCGCGCGGGAAGCGTCGGCTAAAGCAGCCGAACCGTTGAAGGCGTAGCTCCCTGTGATCAAACAGCAGACCGACGCGATTCGCTGCGCGAAAACCGCGGCGGTCTACATTCAGGAGACAAACACAATGTTCGTAAACATCCTCATCTTCCTCGTTCTGATTGTTATCACCGTCGGCGCCGGCTGGCTGACGTGGCGGGCCGTGCGCGCCAAGCGGCTGTGGGTAAAGATTGCCGGCGGCCTCGGCGCCGGGTTGCTCACGCTGGTTTTTGCGGCCGTTGCCTTCTTCGGCGGCAAAGGGCTGGCCAGCACCTACTTTCCCGGTGTGGCCCCTGCACCGGAGCTAACCGTCGCCGGGACGCCCGAACAGATCGCCCGCGGCGAATACCTGGTGAATCTCTCCTGCATTGGCTGCCACAGCGCTGTGGGCGCCGACGGTATGCCTACCGAAGCGCATCCGTTGAGCGGCGGCTGGAATTTGCCCGCCTCCGAAGGGTTTGGCTTTATCGGCGACATGATCATGGAAAACCTAACCCCTGGCGGCAAGTTGGCCGGATACAGCGACGGCGAGATCTTTCGCGCCCTACGCCACGGCGTTAATCAGGATGGCCAACTGCTTGGAATGATGTCTCTCATGCCCTACAAGCAGTTGAGCAATGAGGACACCGAAGCGATCGTCGCCTATCTGCGCTCACTGCCTGCGGCAGAGTCGGCCGGCCCCACCGGCGACAACCTCAACTTCATCGGGGCAGCCATGTTCGGTGCGGGCATGTTCGGGCCGCCGGAGTCGCCAGCGCCTGACGTCATCACCGCCCCGCCTCAGGGCGTGACGGCCGAGTACGGCAAGTACGTAGCCACCTTCGGCGAATGCCGTGGCTGCCATGGCCCCGACGTGACAGGCACAGAAGCCACCTCGGTCAGCCCAGCCATTCCCAACCCGCGCCCGCTTGTCTCCACCTTGAGCCAGGAACAGTTCTTCGAGATGATGCGCTCCGGCATCCGGCCCGGCAATAGACCGTTCCCGGAGACGATGCCCTGGAAGAACGCCGCGGCGATGAGCGGCGACGATCTGGCTGCGCTGTACACCTATCTCATCGTGCCGGTCAAATAGCGCTCCGAAAGACCTGTCAGGTTTCTAAAACCTGACAGGTCGTGATGGACGTATAGAAAATAGGAATGAAAGGATTAAGATCATCATGAAAACCTGGTTCACCTCTCTCGGCGGCGCAATCGCGCTCTCGTTCGCCCATTTGATGATCGAGTTGTGGCGCGCTTTCCTCGACTTTTCGTTCATCATCCCTGGCTTCACAAAGAACGACGAAGGTCAAATTTTGGTTTATTCATTGGTCTACGTCGCCATGTTTGCCGTGTGGATACTTGGCTTACGAAATGCCGGCTCTGGGCGTCGGGACGGGCTGATCGCCGCGTTGGTCGTCGGCATCTTGTTCCTGCTCGCTATCGATCTCAGCGCCATCTTGTTTTACTGTCCGGGCGGCTGTTCGCGCGCCGCCTTCAACATTGCTAGTTGGGGCGGGCTGGTTGTGGGTGTGCTGGCAGTCGTGGCGTTGGCAATGGCGCTCCGGCGGAAGGGCGCGCAGGCCGCCAGCGCATGAAGTGGTTCTACGAGTTTATCTATGGCAAGATGCGCGCTCCGTGGGACCTCGGCCCGCGCAAGGAACTGGTGGAAGCCGTGGAGAGCGGGCGCATCCAACCCTGCAAGGCCATTGACCTGGGTTGCGGCACGGCCAGCAACGCCATCTTCCTGGCCCAACACGGATTCGACGTAACCGGAACGGACTACTCGCCCGCCGCCATCGCCCTCTGCCAACAGCGTGGCGCGGCGGCCGGTGTCACGGTCAACTGGATCGAAGATGACCTGACCGAATTGCGGCGCGTGCGCGGCCCATTCGATTTCTTGGTAGATTGGGGCGTGTACGACGACTTGAGCCTGCCTGACCGACGGGCATACCTCCGCAACATCCTGCCGCTGACCCACGCCCACAGCCGCTTCCTGATCTACGTCCATCAGTGGCCCCTGCGTTGGTGGGAGCGGCTGCTCTATCGGCTGTTTGGTGTGGCGGGGCCAATGCAGCCCGGCGAGGTGGAGGCGGACTTCGGCCCCCATTTCGCCATCGAGAAGCTGGTCGAGCGCACTCTCACCGGCTACATCGCCGGGGAGGCAGTCTATCTGATGGCACGGAAAGATCGGGCGGGCGCAGACGCCTGAGCCGATTTGCGGGCCAAAGAGGCGGGGTTGAGGTAGCTGACGCTAATATCACCGACGATTAAACCCTGTCCGGCGTGGGGTCAGCGCCCAACCGTTTGATCAGTCCAGAGCGCAACTTCATGACTGCCTTCTTGAACGCCGGAATGCGGGCAATGAGCAACAGCACCACCACGCCGCCATAAGCCAGCGGCTCGCGGATGTCCGACTTCACCAGCCAGACGTAATGCACGACTGCTAAAAGCCCGGCCACGTAAACCAGCCGGTGCAGCCGCTTCCAGTTTTTCCCAAGCCTCTTCATCCACCACTGCATGGAAGTGAGCGCCAACGGCAGAAGGATAAGAAAGGCCGAGAACCCGACTAGCGCGTAACGCTTCTCAAATATTGCTTCATAAAGCAAGGCCGGGTCGAACGTGTAGTCGAACAAGAAGGTGAGGAAGTGCAAGCAGACGTAGAGAAACGCATACAGCCCCAACGCCCGCCGCACCTTGAGCGCTTCCTTGAAACCGAAGAAACTGTTGAGCGGCGTGCAGGCCAGCGAAAGCACCAACAGCACCAGCGCCGTCTTGCCCGTGCGGAAGGTGATGTCCTGAATCGGGTTGGCCGTCAGATGGTTGGTGAAACCATCCCAGATCAATAGAGTCAATGGGATGAGTGAGCCGATGTGAACCGCAAGCTGAAACTTGGTAAACTTGAATACAGGCATAAATCCAGCCGCAAATTGCGTGATGAACACGAACTTACATGTCAATTCGCGATAATTGGCGAAATTCGCGGCAAAGCTTTTAGTAGTTGACCCGCAAATCCATCCCTTCGTAAAGAGAAGCTACTTCTTCATCGTAACCGTTGAACTTCAGCGTCTTGCGACGGCCAAGCTCGCCCAGGCGGCGTTCGGTGCCCTGCGACCAACGCGGGTGATCCACTTCCGGGTTGACGTTGGCGTAGAAACCATACTCGTTTGGGGCGGCAGCCATCCACAGCGAGGTCGGCATCTGGTCCACCAGGTCAATCTTCACGATGGACTTGATGCTCTTGAAGCCATACTTCCACGGCACAGCCAGCCTCAGCGGCGCGCCACTTTGCGGGAGAAGGTCCTGGCCATAGAGGCCGGTGACCATTAACGTCAGATCGCTCATGGCTTCATCCAGCCGCAAGCCTTCCACATAAGGCCAGGCGTACCAGGGACTGCTCAAGCCCGGCATTTGCTGTGGATCATAAAGAGTCTCGAAGCGCACATACTTGGCCTCGGATTTCGGATCAGCTTCCTTCAACAGTTTCGCCAGCGGGAAGCCATTCCACGGGACGACAATTGACCAGGCTTCCACACAGCGGTGGCGATAAATGCGCTCTTCCTGATCGAAGCCCTGGCGAAGGTCGTCAATGTCATAAGTCTTTGGGTTATTGACCAGCCCGCCTACTTGCACCGTCCACGGCGACGTTTGGAAGTCTTTGGACAATGGGGCCACCGACTCTTTGTCGGTGGAGAACTCATAGTAGTTGTTGTAATTGGTGACCACCTCAAATGAGGTGGCCGGGTCGCCCAATTCGTCGGCCAGGCCGGCGGAAGTGCCGCTCGGGCCCGCCTCGCCTGAGGCAGAGGTCGTCGGTTTCGCGCCGCACGCCGACAGGAGCAGGCCGCCCAGGCCGACAAAGCCCATGCTCTTGATGAATTCCCGGCGCGAGAGATAAACGTGTTCGGGGGTGATTTCGGAAGAAGGGATTTTGATCATGGCAACTCCTGTATATTCACCGCCCGGGCGCTAAAGGCTTTGTGGTGAAGGTATGCCGAAGTTATAGCCCAGAGTCATTAATAATTCATTACATCACATAAGCTGTCTGGGCACGCTTTCCAGCCAGGATTTTTGGAAGAAGGGAGTGCCGTTGAGCATCACCTGAAGTTGAATATCCATGATGAACTCGGTCTCGGTGCAACGGACACTGCCAGAGGAGCGGATTTCCGTCTTGTAGCCGTGTTCTTCCAAACGATAGACCACGTCGTTGCACATGAACGTCTTGAGCGGATCGACGTGATGGGCCGTCATCTCGATCCGCTCCGAGGAGAACAACGAGCGGCCATCTGGCAGAAGCGTCGCCCCGCCCTCGTAGACGTTGACCGTCACCGTCTGGCTGATCACGTCTTCGACGATCTGCCACACAGGCGGGTCGTCACTGCCGCCGCCGAGCTGGAGGAGTTCGGGCGGTGTGGTCTTGAAGCTGGGAGGCTGAAAAGCCGGGGAACTGGCTGAGACGACTGGAAGTATCAAACGCGAGGGGGTGGTTTGGCCGCGGTGCAAGTAATTGTCGGATTGGTAAGGCGAGGGCCAGATGACGGGCCAGTAAGCGCTGGACACGCTCAGGCGGAGGCGATGGCCAGGAAGGAAACGGTAAGCGACGGCTCTCATCGGAACGTGGATTTCATAAACGTGATTGGGAATTAAGGGTTGGGGATTCGTATGACCCTCACGGTGAGTCAGGTTGAGAACACCAGCGGTCACTTGAAAAGACGTGCCCTCCGGGGCCACATCGGCCAGGCGGACGACGACGTTGGCAACGGGCGCACTGCAACTGAGATAGAGCACAGCTTCGGGGAAGCCGATCACGTCGAGCGGCTCTGTCAGCGGCTCACTGGTGTAAGTAGGGATGAGGGCTTCGTCGGGGCGCAGGTCGCGGGCAAGGCCGTTGGGGGCAGAACCGGCTCCCCAACACAAGGCGGCCCGGGTTCCATGAGTCGGGCGGTGAGGGTAGTGGTCAATTTGAGGCGTCAAACGAGAAACGTCAAACGTCAATTCTCGATCACCCAGGTAAAGAGTGCGCTGTTGAGACCGTTTGAGGGGATAGGCGGGTTCGCCGATCCATTGGCCGTTGAAGTGAGGCGGGAAGGCTTTGGGGTCGGTGTATTCGAAACGGAAGAGTGTCAGCGGCGATTCATCCATGACCCCGTTATCGTTTCCTTTGAGCCAGTAGTCGAAGAAACGCGCCATCTCGTGCAGGTGATCAAGGTTCGGGCCGGGGTAGGCCGAGTCGGGGTAAGAATGCACCCAGTTACCGATGAGGCCTTTAACGCCCGCCGCTTGGGTGCATCGCTCCTGCATTCGTAGAACCGAGTTGACGTACTCATCCATCCAGCCGCCAATGTTGAAGATGGCGCATTTGATTCGCGAGTAGTCGGGCGCGAGCGAGCCATTGCGCCAGTAGGAGCCGTCGGTTTGTTGCTTCAGCCATTCAATGAGCCACGGCGGAGTCTTTTCGAGTCGTTCCTTCCATTGTTCGGCCCACTTCGCGTCTACGACATAATCCAGTTTGGGCGGCATGGCGTTCATCCCCACCATGCTCACCGCATACTGGGCCAACTCACTCACGGTGAGACAGCCGCCAAGGTAGTGCACGTCGTCAGTATAACGGTCATCAGTGGCGTACATGGGGATGATGGCTTTGAGGTGCGGCGGCTGGAGCATGGCAACCTGAATGGCGGTGAAGCCGCCGTAGCTAATGCCCCACATGCCCACGTTGCCATTGCACCACGGCTGGGCGGCCAGCCATTCGACAACGTCGTAACCATCCCGAGTCTCAGCCTGGGTATACTCATCGTAAGCAATCCCTTCACTGCTCCCCGTGCCGCGAACGTCGAGGCGGCAAAAGGCAAAGCCGCGTTGGGCAAAATACGCGCCATGCTGGTGATCAGAGTTGTAGCGCCAGTCGTCTTTGCGATAGGGAATCATCTCGAGGATGGCGGGGAAAGTCTCGCCTTCAGATTTGGGAACGGGCAGCCAGAGGTTGGCGGAGAGTTCGATGCCGTCGCGGGTTGGGAGGCGGAGATTGTAGAGGGTTTGGGTCTGGTAGAGAGCAGAGTCAGTCATAATCGGGTATTTGAGAAGCAAGAAAAATCATTGACACATACTGGTCAGAGGTATAGAATGTTATTGGAAGTTCAGCCAAATACTGCCGGTATCGGTGGGTGCCTTTACAGGCTAGGCTGTGCCCCCTAATCACGGGGGCATTTTTATTTCTGCGACACATCCTTCAAAACCCCCGAGTCAAGACTTTGCTCCAACAGAGATCGCATAGATGACCTCTGTTCAAGAGCCGTTCGCACAAACCCGCAAACTGCGTCGGCCAAACGCACAAGGGCATCGTTCTCATCCTTTTTGACTCCTCGCACTTTTTTGGCCGGGATTCCAGATCGGCGCAAACGCAACCCAACCGCGCGCTCCAGGGGACGTGGCAAAGCGTCAATCAGCACTGTGGCCTCATAATCTGAAATCTCCGTTGCGTTTAGGGCGCTTGTTATCGCCTCAACCGTCAGAGAGGTGTAATCACGCGAGTCATAATAAAGCGCGAAGTGCAGGTACCCTCGTAAGATTGGCTGGGCCAGAATCCGTTGAATGTACGCTAAGGATTTGTCCAAAAATAACTTGGTCAATTCAAAATATGATAATCTTGTCCCG
>CAYSIV010000164.1:5232-13608 GCA_964431175.1 uncultured Anaerolineales bacterium | reverse complement strand
CCTTCGGCTACAAACGGCCCGTTTCACGTGGAAGTGCACTTTATAGGTGAGATTACAGTGTCCCTTACGGAAGCTCGGCGGCGCGCGGCTGGTTTCTTAGGGACGGAAGTCAGCATGATGATCTTGGCTAAAGAGCCAACTTTGGTGGTGGGCGAACGGCCTTTCTGGCAGTCGCCAGCCTGCCTGCACTTGCCGGGGCTTGGCGAAGTTGCAACAGTTGGTTCGGTAGATGTTGATGCGCTTACAGGCGAAATCATCTCTCCCTCGCCTGAACAAATTGTTGAAATGCAAAATCGCGCCAATGCTATTGCTTCCCGTCTCGCACCGGCAACAACGCCGGCAGGCTGAATGTTTGGCGGCGTGCGCCGCAATGGTGCTTGATTACTTGCAGGAGGCAAGTGATTACGATCATCTGCTGAAGCTCCTGCGCGTGCAAGTCCATCGGCGCTCCTTTTGGCAACCTGCGTTTTCTTGTGGCGCTTGGCGTTTCGGTATTGGTGGAAAGAGGCGAGATCGAAAACCTGCGGCTGAATCTGGAAGCCGGCTTGCCGTCCATCGCTTTTATTGCAACCGGGCAACTCTCTTATTGGCATGAAACAACGGGCCACGCCGTGGTTGTCGTCGGACTGGACGAGGAAAGGATTTATCTGAATGATCCGGCATTCGCAGATGCGCCAAAGCAAGTGTCCATAGATGAATTCCTGCTGGCTTGGATTGATGCTGATCAGTTTTATGCGCTCATAAGATTGGCTTGAGTTAAAAAACGTCCCGAAGGCGTCACACAGAACCTTCGGGACGTTTTTTTGTTTACCGGCTGTTCGCATCCATTACCGCTACAGCGGCAATGCTCACAATCTCGTCTACACCGTCGCCGGCTTGCAGGACGTGGATCGGCGCGCCCATACCGAGCAGGATCGGGCCGATGAGTTGCGCATTGCCCAGATGCTTGAGCAGTTTGTAGGCGATGTTGGCCGACTGCAAATCGGGAAAGACCAACACGTTGGCGTCTTTGACGGCGCTGAACGGGAAGCGCTCTTCGGTAAGCGTGGCCGATACGGCCACGTCAGCCTGCATCTCGCCGTCTACCATCAAATCAGGCCGTTTGGCCTTGATCAACTTCGTTGCCTTTTGCACTTTGGCCGAGAGCGGGTGCGGCACCGAGCCAAAGTTGGAGAAGCTCAACAGCGCTACCCGGGGCGTGATGTCGAGTTGTTTGGCGAAGTCGGCGGCCAGGGAGGCGATCTCGGCCAGGTCTTCCGCCGACGGTTCAATGTTCACGGTCGCGTCGGTGAACAGATACACTTGGTTGCGGACGATCATCAAGTACACCCCAGCCACATGGCCGAGGCCGGGGCGGGCGTGGAAAATTTGCAGAGCAGGGCGGATCACTTCAGGGTATTCGTAGGTCAGACCGGAGATGAAAGTTTCAGCTTCGCCCATTTTCACCATCATCATGCCGAAGCGATTCGAGTCTTTCATGTCCTGGCGGGCCAGTTTAGGCGTAACGCCTTTGCGTTGCCGCAGTTCAAAGTAGGCTTGAGCATATTTCTCAAGCCGCCGGTCATCTCCATTTGGGTTGACGACGACGGGCGTGAAGTGCAAACCCAGATCGGCCACTTTTTGTTGGATAACCTCCGGGCGGCCCAGCAATACGGCGCGGCCAATTCCTTCTTCCTCCACCAGGGCCGCCGCGCGAATAATTTTGGACTCTTCACCTTCGCCGAACACGATGCGTTTGGGCGCCACTTTGGCTTTATTGATGATGAAGCGGCGCACACGCTGGCCTTGCCCCTGGCGGGCCGCCAACTGCTCGCGGTACTCCTTCACATCAATCGTGGTTCGAGCCATCCCGGATTGCATTGCCGCTTCGGCCACGGCGGGCGCTTCCCATAGCAACACCCGCGGGTCGAGCGGTTTGGGGATGAGGTAGTATTCGCCGAACTTGATCGACTCAACGCCGTAAGCATGAAGCACGCTGTCGGGCACGTCTTCGTGAGCCAGAGCCGCCAGGGCTTTCGCCGCCGCCACTTTCATCTCGTCGTTGATTGACTTGGCGCGCACATCGAGCGCGCCGCGGAAAATGAAGGGGAAGCCGAGGACGTTGTTAATTTGATTCGGGTAATCACTGCGGCCTGTGCCCACGATCGCATCGGGTCGGGTTTCTTTGGCAAGCTCATATTTGATCTCCGGGTCGGGATTAGCCAGCGCAAAAATCAACGGGCGCTCGGCCATGGTTTTGACCATCGCCGGAGCCAGAATGTCAGCGACGGACAGGCCGAGGAAGACATCAGCGCCTCGCATCGCGTCAGTCAAACTTCGTTCGTCGGTATCCACCGCGAAGCGGGCCTTGTAAGGATTCATGCCTTCTGTTCGTCCAACGTAGACCACGCCTTTGGTGTCCACCAGCCGGATGTTCGCCCGAGTTGCGCCGAGCCGTACGTAGAACTCGGCGCTGGCAATAGCGCTCGCGCCCGCTCCGGAGACGACGATTTTGAGATCGCCGATCTTCTTGCCGGTGACTTCAAGCGCATTCAACAGCGCCGCGCCAGAGATGATGGCTGTGCCGTGCTGGTCGTCGTGAAAGACGGGGATGTCGAGCAGGCCCTTCAGTGTTTCTTCGATGTAGAAACATTCCGGGGCCTTGATGTCTTCCAGGTTGATGCCGCCGAACGTGGGGGCGATGACCTTGACCACTTGAATGATTTCGTCGGCGTTGTGAGTGTCGAGTTCAATGTCAAACACATCCACGTCGGCGAACTTCTTGAAGAGCACGCCTTTGCCTTCCATGACCGGCTTGGAGGCCAGCGCGCCCCGGTCGCCCAGGCCGAGAATGGCCGTGCCGTTGGAGACAACGGCGACAAGGTTAGCTTTGGCAGTGTATTCGTAAGCGGTTTCGGGGTTGCGTTCCACTTCGAGCACGGCTTCAGCCACGCCGGGCGAATATGCCAGTGAAAGGTCGCGTTGGGTATCGAGCGGCTTGGTGGGGGTGACTTCAATTTTGCCAGGGCGGCCCTGGCGGTGATAGTCGAAGACTTCCTGTGGGGTGAGGGTTGCCATATTGCTTTGCTCCTTGAAAAAAACAATCAGATGGAGCGAAGACTATCATCTTTCCCCGGTTTGTTACAGGTCTGCTTGTCATGTGGAGAGGGTGACGAGACTCCCGAAATAAAAACTTCCGAAGTCTCAAAGACTTCGGAAGTTTAGTCAGGCTTTCTACCGAGCCGACCGGCAAGGACGGGGACGCGGATCGCCAGTCTCAAAGACTTCGGAAGTTTGGTCAGGTTTTCTGCTCTTTCCTCGCCATCACAAAATGCCGCCGATGAGTCCAGCGAATGCGAACCAGGTCTTTGAACATGTGGTAAATGCCTTCCCAAAACCGCACTTTGCTCCCTGGCGCGTCGGTCCAGTGCACGGGCATTTCGCGCACCTTCAGCCCGGCGCGCTCGGCCAGATAGAGAATCTCCACGTCGAACATGAAACGGTCGATGATCGAGCGTTCGTAGAGCGGGCGTGCGGCGCCGGCCCGGTAGGCCTTGAAGCCGCACTGCGTGTCGGCGTATTGCCACAAGCCGACGATCAGATGTTTCATGGTGTCGAAGACGAAGCTGGCAAAGCGGCGGAAGAGCGGTGGCCGACGCTCGATTTGCGAGTCGCGCAAACCGCGCGAACCGATTACCACATCGTCCCCGGCCTTCAAGTAATTCAGGGCATTGGCAATTTCTTCGGGCGGGGTGGAGAGGTCAGCGTCAAGGAAAGCAATCCATTGACCCTTAGAGGCAAGCACTCCGGTGCGGACGGCGAACCCTTTGCCCCGGTTGGGCTGATAGCCGATCAGTTGGGCTTCGGGAATGCCGTCAATGTGTTTAATCACCACCTCAGAGGTGTTGTCGCGACTGCCGTCGTCCACGATTAACAACTCCCAGGTGTATGGCTGGGCGCGCAGATGGGCCGCGATTTTTTCGAGGCTGGGGCCGATGCGGCTGGCTTCGTTGTAGGCCGGGACGATGATGGAGAGTTCGGGCATCAGCAGGTAGAAAGCAGTAGGCAGAAAGCAGTGAGCAGAAAAACTGCCTACTGCTTATTGCCTTCTGCCTTCACTCGTTCTTTCAATTCTCCGGCGATGATGTGATTCATGATCACGTGCCCGTCTTCCTGGCGGCCCTGGTGCGAGTCGGGGAAGCGGGCGACAAGATCGGCCATATCCTTCAGTTTGCCGCCGACGTTGCCGAGCAAGGCGATCACCGTGCCGCCGATTTCATGGGCGGCCTCCACAGCTTTGAGCAAGTCGGGCGAGTTGCCGGAGGTGGAGATGGCGATGATGTAGTCGCCGGGGCGCATCAGGTTGCGGAGCGGCTCGGAGAAACACACGTCGAACGAGGTGTCGTTGCCCCAGGCCGTCACCAGCGGCATGTTATCGGTCAGGGCCAGAGCGCGGAAGCGCTTCTTGCCGGGCGTGATCGTCAGCTTGTTGAGGTCGTTCATCATATGCGAGGCCGTGGCCGCGCTCCCGCCGTTGCCAATGATGAAGATCGTGCGCTCTTCGCGCCAGGCCTGCATCAAGGCGCCGCACACTTTACGCATGTCGTCGCGCGAAAGTTCGCGGACGGACTTTTCGAGTTCGGAGAGGTAGGTGTCAACAAAATCCATTTCTAAAATTATGAATTATGAAGGGTGAAGGATGAATCGGGCCATTCATCCTTCACCCTTCATCCTTCATCCTTCGCTTCCGCGCACCGCGCCCACTTTTTGCATGTAGGCCCGCGCCTCGTCGGCGTAGTTGCGGAAGCCGGGTTGGGCTTTAGCCCAGGCCAGGTATTCGTGGCAGTTGCGTTCGATATTGCCCTGCGGCTCCCAACCGAGGGCGCGCAGTTTGGCCGTGTCGGAGAAGATGTGGCGGGTGTCGCCGAAACGGTATTCGCCGGTGACGTTTGGCTCCAGGTCGGGCCGCCCGGCGGCGGCGGCCATTACCCTGGCAAACTGGGTGACGGTCACACCCCGGCCTCCCCCGACATTGAAGGCCTGATAGTTCGCCCGATCATCTTCCAGCACGAGCAGGTTGGCGCGGGCCACGTCGCCCACGTAAACAAAGTCGCGAATCTGCTGGCCGTCTTCGTAAACAGAGGGGCGCTGACCGGCAAGCACCTGCATGGCAAAGATTCTCAGCGCGCCCGAGTAAGCGTTGCGAAATGACTGCCGCGCGCCTTGCACAATCGAGTAGCGCATGCCCACCGTAGGGATGCCGTAACGCTGGCCGAGATTGATGGCCAGTATCTCTTCGGTGTATTTGCTCACGCCGTAGGCGTTGGCCGGGTTGACCCAGGCGCCTTCGCCGGTCAGTTCCATTTGGATCGGGCCGCCGCATTTGGGACACTTGACTTCCCAGTCGCGGGCGCGCAGTTGAGACTCAGCGCGAGGGCCGGGGAAAATGACTCCGTCTTGGGGACAGGTGTACTTGCCTTCACCGTAAGATGACTGCGATGAGGCGACCACAACTTTGCAGACGGGCAGTTTCTTCTCGACGATCACCTCAAACAACAGCGCTGTGCCGACGCAGTTGACGTGGAAGAATTTGGAAAAATCGGGGAGGTAGTCCTGGTAGGCGGCCAGATGAATAACGGCGTCCACCCCGTGGAGGGCGGTTTCCCAGGCAGCACGCTCGCGCACGTCACCATGCACTCGCTCAACTTTGTCAGGCAGGTAACTCGGCCATTGCCCGGCCACATGTACAGGCGGCGTGAGGTTATCTAACACGCGAACGGCATGGCCTTTGGCAAGCAATAAATCAATGGTGTGCGAGCCAATGAAGCCAGCACCACCGGTCACTAAAACTTTCATTATGGGCTATTTGTCACCTTTCATCACAATTCGGTGAATCTGATTCTACCATGCTATAAAGGAGAGGCTTTTCTAAAGGAGAACGCACGTTTCGTGACATTGTACCGAGTCGGATTAGTACCCTAGTACCTTGCTTTTAACTGGTGGCGATCTCTAAAATATCCGCTAATTCTAGTGGCAGGAGGAATCTGGGGATGTACGCAAAAAATGAAATCATGTTTCCACCTTATGCGATTCCGATGTTGCGCGAACAGCGCGGCCCGGAGTGGCAGAAGCTGGTGGATCGAGTGCTGAGTTTGGAGGAGGATCACCCCGAAGTGCTGGCTTTTTGCTTGATGATGATCCGATTGGACGGGTGTATGGAGTGTGAAACCGACTCTTACCGGGCGATGCGCGGTTGTTGCATGTGCGCCACCCAAACCCTGCGACGCTACAAAGGCAACGATCGCGAGTTGATCAGGATTTACAAGGCGGCGCTGAAAGATGTGGAAAGTTTTGTGATGGTCAGCCAGCCAGGGATCAGTAACGGGAACGGGAATGGAAACGGAAAGAAGAGGCGGATAGAAGCCTTGGCTGGAAGCTGAATAGGGTGAGTAGGACATGATGAGCGCTCTGTTTCTGGCAAGATTGAACCTGAGTCAGCCCAGATAGTTTATCGCAACCGCTGAAAGACAGAATATTATCGCCAAGGTATTCTGTCTTTTTTTCGCTGTTATCTATGTTAGACTTTGGCAAATTTCACCGGAGATTGGCCCATGCTCACTCTTGTCGAAAAAATCATCTTCGTCTTGCTTGCTTTGGGTTCGGCCTATTTTGCTTATCGCACAGCGGATCGCATTATTCGCATCGTTCGTCGTGGCACGGGCGCGATTGGGAGGGACGAACTGGTGAGCCGGGCCGTTAACGCCAGCCTGATCTTCGTAACGCAAAAAACGGTGTTTAAGCGCCGTTTATTGCCGAGCTTGGCTCATGCCTTTGTGGCTTGGGGCTTCACCTACTACCTATTGGTGAACATTGGCGACGGCCTGCAAGGCTTCTTCCCTGGCTTTGTGTTCCTGGGCGAAGGCATAATCAGCGACCTGTATCGAATGGGCGCAGATTTGCTGAGTGTAGGCGTGCTGGTAGGCATGGCCGGGTTGATGATCCGCCGTCTCCTCGTTGGCCCCAAGGTCTTTGGCTTCCACGAAGGGGTGTTGATTAACCCCAAAGCCGTGATCGGCATCAAACGCGATTCGCTGATCGTCGGCTTGTTCATCCTCTTGCACGTTGGCTCGCGCTTTCTGGGCGAGAGCTTCCACCTCGCCGAAACCGGCCCGGATGTGTGGCAACCGTTTGCCAGCTTGGTTGCCTTCTGGTGGGCCGACTTGCCAGAGACGGCCATCACTGTAATGCAACACGTTTTCTTCTGGGGTGCGTTGGGAGCAATTCTCATCTTCGTGCCCTACTTTCTTTATTCCAAGCACATCCACATTTTCTTTGCCCCGCTCAACTTTTTGCTTAAGCCCAAGCGCGCTTCCATCGGCCAGCTTGAGAAGATTAACTTTGAAGATGAATCTCTGACCCAGTTTGGGGCGACGAAGCTTGAGCATCTCTCACAGCCGCAGATCATTGATGCTTATTCGTGCATCATGTGCAACCGTTGCCAGGACGCTTGCCCGGCCTACAACACTGGCAAGGTGCTCTCGCCCTCGGCGCTGGAGATCAACAAGCGCTACTGGCTCAACAAGCACGGCGCCGACTTTGCGGCCGGAAAAGAGTCGGCTAACTTGTTGGAATTTGCTATTAGCGCCGAAGCGGTGTGGGCTTGCACCTCATGCGGGGCGTGCGTCGAAGTTTGCCCGGTTGGCAACGAGCCGATGCGCGACATTCTCGACATCCGCCGCAACTTGGTGCTGATGGAGAGCAACTTCCCGCAACAACTGCAACAAGCTTTCAAGGGCATGGAACGCGCCGGCAACCCGTGGAATGTGCCAGCCGACTCCCGGCTGGACTGGGCCAAAGGACTCAACGTGCCGACTATTGAGCAAAACCCGGAGCCGGATATTTTGTGGTGGGTGGGGTGCGCCCCGGCCACCGACGCTCGCGCCCAGAAGACAGCGCAGGCGTTTGCCAAAGTTCTCAATGCCGCCGGAGTCAGTTTTGCGGTGTTCGGTAAGATGGAACGTTGCACCGGCGACTCGGCCCGGCGGAGCGGCAACGAAGCCGTGTTCTTTGAGTTGGCGACCGGCAACGTGGAGATGTTGAATGAAGCGCTCGGAGAGCGGCCAAAACGGATTGTCACCACCTGCCCGCACTGTCTGCACACCTTGAAGAATGAGTATCCGGCGTTTGGCGGCAACTACGAAGTGGTTCATCACACCCAGTTGATTGACGAGCTTTTCACGGCCGGCAAGTTGAAGACGAAGCCGGAGAAGCAATCTAACGTCGTCTTCCACGATCCCTGTTATCTGGGACGGCACAACAACGTGTACGACGCGCCGCGAAGCGCTCTGGCTAAAACAGGCGCGAACGTATCGGAACTGCCGCGCAACCGGACAGCAT
>CAYSIV010000164.1:0-5222 GCA_964431175.1 uncultured Anaerolineales bacterium | reverse complement strand
CAAATGTGGAAAGAAGAAGAGCATGGTCAGGAGCATGTGAGCGAGAATCGTTTCCGCGAGGCGGCGGCCACTGGCAAGGATACGCTGGCGGTGGGTTGTCCGTTCTGCATGGTGATGATGACCGACGCCGGTCGGGCGGCCAAGAGCGAGATGCAGGTGAAGGATGTGGCCGAGATTGTGGCGGAGAATTTGGCGTAGACAACTCAACCCCTCCAGGCGCTCCCCGGCATCCCCGATGATGACCGATTGCCCAAACGCGCTCTCTTTCCTCCCTCCCACCTTCACTCGCGGCCCGGTCATCTTTCCGATCGAATTGCCGAACCCTTCTAGCAATATGCAACGAAAGCCTGTTCGCCCCGCAGTTAAACTGCGGCGCGGCAGGTGGCAGGGCAACTGCCGCCCGAACTTTCGTGATCGACGGTCTATTCCAATCTCCAAGGAGGAATAACACATGGAGTTGAGCAAGGAAACCCTGCTCGAAATGTATTACGCCATGCTCCGGTCGCGCCGCCTGGATGAGCGCTCGTGGGTCCTGCACCGCCAGGGCAAAATTGTCTTCCACATCTCCGGCATGGGCCACGAGGCCAGCCACATTGGCGCGGCCTTTGCCCTCAAGCCTGGCAAGGACTGGCTGGTGCCGTATTATCGTGACCTGGCGTTGATGCTGTGCTTTGGACTGACGCCGCGCGAGTTCATGCTCTCGCTCTACGGCAAACAGGGCGAGGTCTCGTCGGGGGCGCGGCAGATGCCGTCGCACTTTGGCCTGCGGCGCAGCAAAGTAGTTTCAACCTCGGCGCCCGTTGCCACCCAAATTCCACACGCCGCCGGGATCGGGCTGGGGATGAAGATGCGCGGCGATGATGCAGTGGTGTTGACGTGCATCGGCGAAGGCTCAACTTCACAAGGAGAGTGGTACGAAGGTTTGAACTGGGCCGCCGTGCATAAATTGCCCGTTATCTGCCTGGTGCAAAATAATCAGTATGCAATCTCGGTGCCGGCTCATTTGCAGATGGCGGTTCCAAATGTGGCTGACCGCGCCGCCGCCTTTGGCATGCCAGGCCTGGTGGTGGATGGCAACGACGTGGTAGCGGTTTATCGAGTGATGCAAGAGGCGGTCGACCGCGCCCGGCGGGGGGGTGGCCCTACGCTGATCGAGTCAAAGACCTATCGCCCCGTGCCGCATTCCTCGGACGATGACGATCGTTCATATCGCTCGCGCGAAGAGGTGAACGAGTGGAAGAAGCGCGACCCGCTGTTGTTATTCAAAGCGCAGCTTGAGTCGCAGGGCTATTTGCCGGCGGCGTTGAATGACGACTACGAACGGAAAGCGGTGGCCGAAGTGGACGACGCCCAAAAATTTGCCGAAAGCGCGCTTTATCCTGAGATCGAGTGGGCGCTTGGCCCGGTGTACGCCGAGGAGGCCTACCATGCCTGAGATGACTCTCATCGAAGCCCTCCGGCAGGCGATGGATGAAGAACTGGCTCGCGACGATTGCGTGTTCATCACTGGTGAAGATGTGGGGCCGCGCGGCGGGGTGTTTCGGGCGACACAAGGATTGTATGAAAAATATGGCCCCAGGCGCATCGTCGATTCGCCGCTGTCCGAGTTATCCATCGTCGGCATTGGCATCGGAGCGGCGCTGTACGGCATGAGGCCGATCTGCGAAGTCCAGTTTGCAGACTTCATCTTTCCGGCCTTTAACCAGATTCTCAACGAAGCGGCGCGCATGGTTTACCGTTCTGGCGGCGAGTGGCAAGTGCCGATGGTGATTCGCTCGCCTTACGGCGGCGGGGTGGGTGGCGGCCTCTATCACTCGCAAAGCGTGGAGGCCTTCTTCGCTCACATCCCCGGCCTCAAGGTCGTCATCCCGTCCAATCCCAAAGACGCCAAAGGTCTGCTCAAATCGGCGGTGCGCGACCCGAACCCGGTAATGTTCTTCGAGCCTAAGAAAGGGTATCGTTTGATCAAAGGTGAGGTGCCGGAAGGCGATTATACCGTTCCAATCGGCCCGGCCAACATCAGCCGCGTAGGCACCGATCTCACCGTGTTCGCTTACGGCATCATGCACTACTATTGTCTGCAAGCGGCGGAGATCGTGGCGCGAGAGGGCATCAGCGCCGAAGTAGTGGACTTGCGCACACTTTTGCCGGTAGACAAGGCCACGATTTTGTCGTCGGTGAAGAAGACCGGCAAGGCGCTCATCGTTCACGAAGACAACCTCACCGGCGGCTACGGTGGCGAAGTGGCCGCCATCATCGCCGACGAAGCCTTTACCGAGCTCGACGCGCCCGTCAAGCGCCTCGGCGGCCCTGATGTTCCGGCTGTGCCATTCAGCCATCCTTTGCAAGACTGGTTCATGCTGAACCCGGAGAAGATTGCGAAGGCGATGAGGGAACTGGCGGCCTACTAATCTCCAATTCTCTAATTCTCTGATCAATGAGGATTGGAGGATTAGAGAATTGGCAACCTGGAGAAAGTTTCATGCCCACAAAAATTGTCATGCCCCAACTCGGCGAGTCGGTTGTCGAGGGCACGGTCGGCAAATGGTTGAAGAACGAAGGCGAGGCGGTGAAGGAGTTTGAGCCGATCATGGAAGTGACCACCGACAAAGTGGACACCGAAGTGACGGCCATCACGAATGGTGTCCTGCTCAAGATTCTGATTCCGGACGGGACGACCGTCACTGCCGGGACATTGCTCGGTTGGATCGGCCAACCCGGCGAAACCCTCCCCGCCGACGCGGGCGAAGTGCTGACTCACGCCCAACCGGAAATCTCAAATCTCAAACCTCAAACTCCAAACCCTCCGGCTCCGACTCGCGATCTTGGTTTCATCTCCCCCGTCGTCGCCAAGCTCGCCGCCGAGCACAAGGTTGATCTTCAGCAAGTGAAAGGCACGGGCGCAAGCGGGCGCATCACCAAGAAAGATGTGTTGGCCTATGTCGCCGCCAAGCCTCCCGAAGGTTTACGAAGCGCTCTGGAGCAAAGCGGAGCGGGTAAACCTTCGGGAGGTTCTGAAGAACTTGCTCCCTGGGAGAAACCGGGCGACGGCGACCTCTTCCGCCCGCCGGAGTTGCAGATGCCTGCTGTTCAATCTCAAATCTCAAATCTCAAATCTCAAATTCCCCAACCTGCCTCTGGCGATACGCTGATGCCCCTGAGCAACATCCGTAAATCCATCGCCGACCACATGGTGCGGAGCAAGCACGCCTCGCCGCACGTCACGACGGTGTTCGAAGTAGACATGAGCAAAGTGACGGCGCATCGCGAAGCCAACAAGGCCCAGTTCGCCCGTGACGGCATCAATCTCACCTTTACCGCTTATTTTATGGCGGCGACAGCCACCGCGCTCAAGGCCTTCCCGATGGTCAACAGTTCCTTTGCCGATGATAAGATTCTGCTCAAGCGTGATGTCAACATCGGGGTGGCCGTCTCGCTTGGCGAAGAAGGGTTGATCGTGCCGATCGTCAAACAGGCCGACGAGAAATCCCTGCTCGGCCTGGCCCGCGCCGTGAACGACCTCGCCAACCGCGCCCGCGCCAAGCAATTGAAGCCCGACGAAGTGCAGGGCGGCACGTTCACCATCACCAATCACGGCGTGTCCGGCTCGCTCTTCGCCACGCCTATCATCAACCAGCCGCAGTGCGCCATCCTCGGCGTCGGCGCGATCCAGAAGCGGGTTGTGGTTACCTCTGGCGACGCTATCGCCATCCGGCCCATGTGCTACATCACACTCACGTTCGACCATCGCATTCTCGACGGCGCGTTGGCAGACTATTTTGTGGCGAAGGTGAAGGAGGTGTTGGAGGGGTGGGGGTAAAAGTGTTGGGATAATAATGTGTGCGCAAAATGCGTGCGCGCTTGAGACAAGCTTATGTGCCGTGAGGGAAAGAAGAAGGTATAATCCGCGAAAGCGGAAGGTGAGACTATGACCGAACTGGCTACAGATATCCCAACTATCCATACTCGGCTCAACGCGATTGAGAAAGAAATACACGAGCTACGCGAGTTGCTTCGCGCCGCCGCGGCAAAGGACGCGCTGGCGAAACCTACTGAATACCCCCACATTGAGCGCGTCCCCAACATCCTGAGCGGTGAGCCGATCATCAAAGGCACGCGCACGCCGGTGCGGGCTATTGTCGAGCATTGGCGTTTCGGACAAGCGCCGGAAGAAATCGTTCGCCACCTTCCCTATCTGC
This sequence comes from uncultured Anaerolineales bacterium, assembly GCA_964431175.1. Taxonomy (GTDB): domain Bacteria; phylum Chloroflexota; class Anaerolineae; order Anaerolineales; family VGOW01; genus VGOW01. The sequence goes on along the minus strand of CAYSIV010000164.1, from coordinate 1,023 downwards.
GGCTGGCGCAAGTCTTCGATGCGCTTGCCTATTATGACGATCATCGTGAAGAGATTGATCGCTACATTGAAATCAATCAAGTTCCTGTGGAATGAGCAGCCAAATTGATCCTGATTCGGTACATTTAACCTGTAAACGCGCTTATGGAAGAACTTACCTTCAAGTGGATCGCGAAAGCTGACAGTGATTACCGCGTCGCGCAACAGGCAATGCGCGACCAGCCTGCGCTCACGGATGCAATCTGCTTTCACGCTCAACAATGCGCTGAAAAATATGCAAAGGCTTTTCTGGTAGAGCAGGGGAAGCCGGTTGAATATGCCGATAGCAGTTTGACTGCTCTGTATTCCGAGTGCGTCGCTATCGAACCGGAACTGGAAGCCTACAAAGCTGACTTCGACCGGCTCGATCTTTTTGGCGTAGACATTCTGTATCCTGGCCGCTCGTCGTCTGACGAAGATGTGCGCCCGGCGGCTGAGAGCATGACACGGATACGCGCCTTCATCCGCGCCAAACTTGGGCTGGATCAGCCCGCAACTCCTGAAGGGAACTAACTCAAAATGAACTACGACCTCATCGTCATCGGCGCCGGGCCAGGCGGCTACGTGTGCGCCATCCGCGCCGCGCAGTTGGGGCGGAAGACCGCCATCATTGATAAACAGTGGCTGGGCGGGGTATGCCTCAACGTCGGTTGTATCCCCTCCAAGTCTCTGCTCAAAAACGCCGAAGTGGCCGACACCCTCCGTCACCGGGCCAAAGAATTCGGTTTCTCGTTCGACAACTTGAAGCTCGACTACAGCGCCGCCGTCAAACGTTCGCGTCAGGTGTCCAACCGGCTGACCAAAGGCGTCGAGTTCCTGATGAAGAAGAACAAAATTGACGTTCACTTGGGGGCCGCCGAGTTGAAGTCGGCCTCGGCGGTGGAAGTGATGGCCAAAGATGGCTCGAAGCAGACTCACACCGCCAAGAACATCGTCGTCGCCACCGGGGCCAGCGTCGGCACTCCGCCCGGCATCACGATTGACG
>CAYSIV010000163.1:0-13647 GCA_964431175.1 uncultured Anaerolineales bacterium | reverse complement strand
CGCAACTCATGCACCGTCATGCCGTCCAGTTTTTCAAAGTACTTCTGCTCATCGGCGCTCAACCCTTCCGGCATGCTGTATTCCTCTTCCGGAACCTCTTCCTCTATTTCCGTCTCCCGTGCCCCGCCCCCGCCCAGGATTTGCTCAACTTCTTCACGCGTGCGTGAGCTCTTGGCGTACAATAATTCCTCGATTCCCTCTGCAGGCCGGGGAATAACATGTTTGGAAATCAGCTGGCTCACGCGTTGAGCCGCCGCTGCTCCCGCTTCCACCGCTGAACGCACGGCTGCCGTATCCCCCACGATTTTCACGGTGATCATCGCCGGATCCGTTCGTTCCTTGCCAACAAGGACAACATTAGAGTTTTTGACCATCGCATCCGCCGCCGAAATTGCCCCAATGAGGCCCTTGGTTTCAACGAGACCGAGTGCGTAGTCAATCATAAGATTGGACTTCGAAAACCTTCCGAAGGTCTCAGGTGTTTCCTGAAAACCCTCGGAAGGTCAATTGGGGGTTTACTTCTGTGCAGGCCGTTTCGGAAGAATCATCTCAACATCGCTGTGCGGACGAGGGATCACGTGCACGGACACGAGCTCGCCAACACGCTGCGCCGCCGCGGCACCTGCATCCGTTGCTGCTTTCACTGCTCCCACATCTCCGCGCACCATCACCGTCACAAATCCACCACCCACGTATTCGCTCCCGATCAGAGTGACGTTGGCGGCTTTCACCATGGCATCGGCGGCTTCCACTGCGCCAATCAGACCTTTGGTTTCGACCATTCCCAGAGCGATCATTGCGACATCTACGGGCATTTTGAATTCCTCCTAAGATTAGAGATTAGCAATTGGAGATTACGCCGCTTTCAATTCCTTGAGGACGCGGCGGACAATTTCTTCGATTTCGGCGGGCGATGAGGCCTGGGTCGCCGCCGTGGCCGTGGGCGACCGGGCCGGTTCTTCGGTCATCGCCTCGGGCGGCGGCGGCGTGATTTCGTACGCCAACCGCTTGACGTTGTACATGTGATGAACGGTGATGTTGTCGCCGGTGATTGCGCCGCCCACGCCGCCGGAGCCGAGAGTCATGGAGGGCATGAGGCCGGTGGTGTAGCCGGTGGCGCCGAGGGTGCCGAAGGTGTTGACCACGATTCGGAACACCGGCTTCTCCAATCCGAACTGCATGATCACTTTTTCGTCCTGAGCGTGGATGACGAGCGAGTGGCCGCGCCCGCCGAAGTTGATCAACTCGATGCACCGCTCACACCCCGCCTCCCAGCCGTCGGCTTCGTACCAGCCCAGCACCGTCGTCAGCTTCTCGCCGGAGAGCGGCGTGTCGTGCCCCACCTTGTTGAGGCGGGCCACCAGAATTCGCGCCCAGTCGGGCACGGTAATGCCGCACATTTGCGCCAACTGTTGCGGGCTTTTGCCGACGGTCTTGGGATCAATGAGGTGGCCGCTTGGAAACAAGAGTCGGCCCAACGCCTTCGCTTGCGCGTCATCCACAAAGTACGCACCTTCGGCCTTCATTAGGTCGGCGAGTTCGTTGGCAATCGGCTTGTCGGCCACCACGGCTTGCTCGGTGGCGCAGATGACGGAGTGATCGAAGGCCTTGCTGGCGACGATGTAGCGCGCGGCGCGTTTGAGGTCTGCCGAGCGGTCAACGTAGCACGGCACATTGCCGGGGCCGACGCCGTAAGCCGGTTTGCCGACCGAGTGGGCGGCCCGCACCATCTCACTGCCGCCGGTAGCCAAAATGAGGGCGGTGTATTTGTGCTTCATCAGCTCTTGCGTGCCGGGCAGGGACACTTTGCTCATGCACGAGACCAGCCCGGCCGGCGCGCCAGCCTGTACCGCGGCTTCGGCCATGACGCGAGCTGTTTCGACACAGCACTTCACCGCCGCCGGGTGAGGGGCCACTACAATGGCATTGCGGGCCTTGACGGCGATGAGGATTTTGAACATGGTCGTGCTGGTGGGGTTGGTGCTGGGCGTCAGCGCCGCCACCACGCCCATCGGCCAGGCAATGTCGTAAATCTTTTTCTTCTCGTCGTGCCGGATCACGCCGACGGTCTTGATGTCTTTGATCGCCTCCCACAGCAGTTTCGACGAGAGATGATTCTTGAGCATCTTGTGCACCGGCACGCCGTAGCCGGTTTCTTCAGTAGCCATGCGGCCCAACCGCTCGGAGGCCCGATAAGCGGCCTCAGCCATCGCCGCGCAAGCACGATCTACTTCGGCCTGCCCCGCTTTCATCCACTGCAACTGCGCCTGGCGGGCGGCATTGGTGAGAGTTCGGGCTTCTTGGATGGATTGAAGGTCGTTGTCAAATTCGGGCATGGATTGTTACCCTTTGGGTGAAGTGGGCGTAGTATACACGGGGAGGAAAATTTAGGCGAGAGAGTTAACTCTTCCTAAACGTCACCTTCCCACTCACTTCCAGCGAATCAATCACCGCCATAATCACCGCATCCACCGGCGAGTCTTTGGTGATGTTGGTCTGACGGGCGGAGGACCCGGCGGCTACCAGCACCAGGTCGCCCGTCCCGGCGTCCACGGTATCAACAGCCACGTAGGGCTTGCCCTGTGGATTGCCGGTCTCGTCGGCCTCGCGCACGATGAGCAGTTTGCGGCCCGTCAGCTTTTCGTCTTTGATGGTGGCAACAGTGGAGCCGATAACGCGAGCTATTTGCATAATGGCCTCAGAGATTCTCACCGCAAAGACGCAAAGGGCGCAAAGTTTTTCTTTTATTTCTTTGCGTTCTTCGCGTCTTCGCGGTTCAGTATTTGCCTGCTGGCGCAACAGGGGCCGCCTGTGCCGCTCCCCCGGCCTCGGCCAGGATTTTCACCCCGGCGCTGGCCCCGATGCGGCTGGCCCCGGCCTCGATCATCTTTTGGGCGTCGAGCAGGTTGCGGATGCCGCCCGCCGCCTTCACGCCCAGGCCCGGCCCGACCACTTTTCGCATCAGGGCCACGTCGGCGGCGGTGGCCCCGCCCGGCCCGAAGCCGGTGGACGTTTTGACGAAGTCGGCTCCGGCCTCTTTGCTGATCAGGCAGGCGGCCACTTTTTCCTCATCGGTCAGCAGGGCGGCTTCGATGATCACTTTGACAATCGCGCCATTAGCGTGCGCGGCGCGAACCACGGCCCGCACGTCGCGGGCGGCGTGTTCCCAGTCTTTCGACTTGATCGCGCCGATGTTGATCACCATGTCAATCTCGGTCGCGCCCTCGTCAATCGCCTGCTGAGTCTCAAAGGCTTTCACCTCAGGCGGGTTCGCGCCGAGCGGGAAGCCGACGACGGTGCAAACCTTGACCGGCGAGCCTTTGAGCAGTTGAGCGCACAGCTTGACGTGAGTCGAATTGACGCACACGCTGGCGAAGTTGTGCTTGCGGGCTTCGTAACAGAGTTGGGCGATCTGATCGGGCGTGGCCTCGGGCTTGAGCAGGGTGTGATCGATCATGGCCGCAATGGCCTGGTCTGCCGGGAGAGCGCCGATTCCCGATGCAACCCGGTCGGCCCCGGCGGCAATTACCGACTGCACGCGCTCCAGGCACACCTGCACACACAGCCCGTTCTCGCACTCGCGGCTGCATAACTGCTGGCTGGTGCGCGCCGCGAGTTGCTCTTCCGCCATTCGCAAAAGCACCTGGCGGGTCACGCTTTCGACGATTCGTTCGACAGTTTTAGAGTCAAGCGCCATGTTATCCAACAAGCCTATTCTTCGAAAATGGTGTTGACTTTGATTGATAACCCGGCCAACAAAGGCGAGGCGAGCAATTCTTCATTTTCATAGAGTCCAACCGACTCATATTGTCCCTCTTTCAGCGACAGGACTTCAATTGCGTATTCTGTCGGGCTGATAATCCAATATTCTGGCACGCCATGCCTGGCGTACAAAAGGCGTTTAGTTACCCGATCAGCGCGAACGCTTCCTGGTGAGACGATTTCTACGACGAGATCGGGCGCGCCTATGACCCCGTTGTCGGTCAGGCGTTCGGCGTGTTCTTTGAATATCAGCAATAGATCAGGCTGGACAAACTCATCATCCGAAAAGAACACGTCGAATGGCGCAATCATGACCGTGCCGATCCGATTTTGCCTCGCAAATTCCTTGAGACGGCTAGCCAGGTTGATCAGCACAACCTGATGCAAACGATTCGGGCTTGGAGCCATGAGCCGTTGCCCTCCAATGACTGCGAAGTATTCGCCTTCCGCGGTCTCGCGCAAGTAGCGCTCATAAGTCCAGCGTTCGGCGTCTTGTTTCACTGATTGAGGTGCGATGCGATTTGAGATCATCATTATCACCCTTTCAAAAACCGCCGCTCAATTTCCACAATCTTATCCACCCGCTTGGCGTGCCGCCCGCCACCGAACTCGGTCTTCAGCCACGTCTCGGCAATTTGCTTGGCCAGGCTGGGGCCAATGAGGCCTGCGCCCAGCGTCAGCACGTTGGCGTCGTTGTGCTCGCGGCTGTTCATGGCGGTGGCGTGATCGTAACACAAGGCGGCCCGCACGCCCGGCACTTTGTTGGCCGCTATGCAACTGCCAAGGCCCGCCCCGTCAATCACGACGCCCCGCCACGCTTTGCCGTCGCTTACTAGCTTGGCGACGGCGTAGGCAAAATCGGGATAGTCCACCGCCTCGGTTGAGTGCGTGCCACAGTCAATGACGTTGTAGCCGAGCGATGCCAGATGCGCTTTGAGCGTTTCCTTGAGAGGGTAGCCGCCGTGGTCAGCGCCGATAGCTATACTCCCGCCTCTGTCGTGGTGTTGTCCCACGATAAGGGAAGGCTGGGGCGGGGGCAACTCCCCCAGCGTCCGCCGCACAACCCGTTCGACGATGGCGCGAAGTTCAGAATCTGAAGGTGATGTCATTTTGGAACCACGGACGCGAAGCGCACTGATTTCACGGACGAGGAATCAAAATCTGTGTAATCTGTGGTTGCATTTTATGGATAGCGGTAGTGTACGACAAGCTTCCAATCGGAAATTGGCCAGTAGACGGCCCACACCCGGCCCACAATACTGCTGGCGCTGATCGGCCCGACGCTGGCATCCCGCGAGTCCTTTGAGGCATTGCGGTTGTCGCCAAGGACAAAGTATTGATCGGCGCTGAGCACCCACGTCTGGTCGCCAAAACTGCGCATCGGCTCTTTGATGTAAGGCTCTTCGTAGACCTGGCCATTAACGCTCAACTGGCCGCCATTAATGGTAATACTATCGCCCGGCAGGCCGATGACGCGCTTGATGTAGTCGGTTTCACCGGGCAGGCCCAGGATGCGTTCGACCGGCGTGCTGGCCGGGGTGCCCGGCGGCACAAAGACGATCACATCGCCGCGTTCGGGTGCGCCGAATTTGTAGGCCAGCCGGTTGACGATGATGTACTGCCCGCTATGGAATGTGTTATCCATGCTCCCGCCGAAAATCTTGAACCGCCCGGTGATGGAATTGACGGTGACGAAGATGACGACCGTGAGCAGAATTGTTTCAATGATCTCGCGCAAGAGCGATTTGGCCCGGTGGCCGACGCTCGTGGTATGTGTTTCTTGCGGTTGCGCTTCTTGCGCAGGTGTTTCTGGAATTTCCACTGATAAAGCTCCTGAATGTAGAGCGAATTGTCAACGCTTCGCTCTTTGCGAAGCGGCTCTACAAGATGGGGGAGATTATAGCCCTATTCGCCGCTGGCTCGGAAGCTTAGCCTGAGCGGCGTGCCTATAAAACCGTACGTCTCGCGAATCTGATTTTCAAGGAAACGGCGATAGGTGAAATGCACCAGCTTGGGATCGTTGACATGAAAGAGAAACGTCGGCGGGTTGGTGTCCACCTGCGTGGCATAGTAAATCTTCAGCCGCCGGCCCGTCTTGGACGGCGCGGCGTGCTTGGTCACGGCGTCGCGCACAATGCGGTTGAGTTCCGAAGTCGGGATGCGAACGAGTCGCTCCTCTTGGACGCGCAAAGCCGCCGGCAGAACCTGATCGACCCGCTGGCCGGTCTTGGCCGAGATGAACAGCACCGGCACGTAATCCATAAAGTGCAGTTGGTCGCGCACCTTCTCGCTAAAAACGTTCATTGTAAACGAGTCTTTCTCAATCGCGTCCCACTTGTTGACGACGACCACCACGCTCCGATGTTTCTCCAGCACCATCCCGGCGATGTGCGCGTCCTGCAAGGCGATGCCTTCTATTGCATCCAGCAACACCAGAGCCACGTCACAGCGATCGAGGGCTTTGTACGTTCGCAGGACGCTGTACTTCTCAACGCCAACTTCAATGCGCCCGCGCCGACGGATGCCCGCCGTGTCAATCAATGTTATGGCCACGCCCTCATACTCCAGCCTGGTATCAATCGCGTCACGAGTCGTGCCGGGGATGGGTGAGACGATGACGCGCTCCTCGCCCAGCAATTTGTTGAGCAGACTGCTCTTGCCGACGTTGGGGCGGCCGACGATGGCGATTTTGACCGACTCGTCCTCTGAAACGGATTCCGGTTTCGGGAGAGCCGCCACAATCACGTCCAGCAGATCACCCGTGTCCAACCCATTCAACCCCGAAACGCCGATCGGCTCGCCTATGCCCAGCTCGTAGAAGTTGTAAACCTCGTCAAGCCGTTTGACGTTGTCGGCTTTGTTGGCGGCCAGAATAACGGGCGGGCGCGGAACGCCGTTCACATTTTTCTGGTAGCGGCGGAGAATTTCGGCTACTTCCAAATCGGCGGCGGTAACCCCGGTGAGAATGTCAACGACGAAGACGACGACGTCGGCCTCGGTGATGGCGAGTTCGGCTTGCTCCCGAATCTGAGGAATGAAGTCGGCCGAGTCAACGGAGAGCGGCTTGGCCGACGGATCGCGGCCCAGCACTTCGATGCCGCCCGTGTCCACGATGTCGAAGCGCAGGCCGTTCCATTCGGCTTCGGCAAACTGTCGGTCGCGGGTCGTGCCAGGGATGTCGTCTACCACCGCCAGGCGTTCGCCGACGATGCGATTGAAAAGCGTTGACTTGCCCACGTTGGGGCGGCCCACGAGAGCGACGAGAGGTTTTGGCATAAGGTTCAGGAAGTTGGCACAGGTGTTTGGGTTTCGGTTGGCGTCTCGCTCGGAGCAGGAGTCTGGGTGGGGGCCGGAGCCGGCGAGCGGGTGTTGGTCCGTGTCGGTGTCGGTGTCGGACTGGGTGTCTGGGTCGGCGTGCCGGGGCCGGTGATCAGCACTTCAATGGTGGCGGGCAGAATCGCTTGCGCGGTTACACGCTCCGGCAAGTCTACCACTTCGGGCGACACCTGGTGCAAGCCGGGTGGCAGGTTGAGCAGGTTGAGCACCACCCGCACATCGGCGGGGGTGAGGGCGTCGAGGGTGGGCAGGGGGCCGGCGAGAATCACGTCCACCGTGGTCGGCGAGGCGGTTGCGTTCAAGCCCTGCCCCAGCCCTTGAATCTCAAGTTCGCGTTTAATCGTCACACTGTCTTCGATGGCGGCGATGCTCACTTGCACCAGAACGGTGGTTTGCGGGCTGGCGAGCGACACACCTCCGGGGAGCTTGAGGCCAACGCGAGCTTCCTTGTCGTCGTTGGCGTTGCTAATGTCGATGGTCTCGGTTTCCACAAAGCCCGACATGTTGGCCACCACCGCCGGGTCGGACGAGAAGACGGTGACGATGAGAGGGGAGACGACGATGTTGGTGAGGCGGTAACCGCTTTCCACCTGGCCTTCGACGATGGCTTTCACCGCCACATCGCGGAAGCCGCCCAGTTGTTTGACCGGAATGTTCACCGCCGCCGTTGCCGGAGTGACGGTGATACCGGACACGATCTGGCCCGAAGCGCTCAGTGGTAAGAGCGAGACATTGTCTTTGATGGACTCTTTGGTGTTGCTCAAGTCCACCCGGGCCACCAGTTCACTCACCGAGTCGGCCACCGAAGCCGGGCCGGAGACAAAACCCTGTGAAGGTATGACAGCGCCGCTCCCGGCCTGGTACCCGGTGGCAGATTGCCCGCTCACTTCGAGCCGCACCGGCACCGCGCGATTGACGATGTTCTCGATGGACACCTGGACTTGCGCCGGGGTAATGCCGGTGATGCGAGCGTCGCGGTTGTCGATGGTGGGGTTCAATGGCAAAGTAAAATCGCCGCTCTGCGCCTGGCTGAGGTCAAGGGTGACACGCAGTTGCTCTGGCGTGAGGGAATCCCACACCGACTTGGGCGCGCGGATGCTGACATCCACCGTGGGGAGCGGATTGCCGACGAGGACCATGCCGTCTGGCAAATTAACAATGGTCACGGCTAGCGGCTTCGGGAAAACTTTTTCTTCAAACGGGTCTTCCTCGTTGAGGGCGATGATCCAGATCGTGACCGCCAGGGCCAGCGAAAGGATGAGCGTTGGGATGTTTCGGATTAACCAGCGGAGCATGTCGTTTCAAAAATAAGGGCGACCCGCCGGTCGCCTTTATAACCCTGTTTCGGGAGGTTTTTGGGCCGCGTCTTTTTGTGGTTCGGCGCGTCTCAACCAGCGCCAGCCTGCTTGAGCCTGAGGGCGGTAGAAGGCGGTGAGAATGTTTTGCAGGCGGGCGGCATCCAACCGCCTGATCATTTTACCATTATGAGTCACCGAAATCGTCCCGGTCTGTTCGGAGACCACAACGGCCACCGCGTCCGACACTTCGCTGATGCCGAGCGCGGCCCGGTGGCGCAGGCCGAATTGCTGTTGGGCGAGGTTCGTCTCGGTGGAAAGCGGCAGGACGCAGGCCGCGCTGATGATGCGCCCGTTTTGCAAAACCACGGCGCCGTCGTGCAAAGGCGTATCCTTGAAGAAAATTTGCGCCAGTAGTTCGGCGGAGACCAGGGCCTCCATCTTCACGCCGGTGTCAATATATTCCTGCAGGCCCACTTCGCGCTCGATGACGATGAGCGCGCCGTATCTTTTTTCCGAAAGACGCTGGCAGGCGGTGCAGATGGCGGTGATGACGGACTGGCTGTGCGTTTCTCTCTCGTTAAAACTGAGAAAGACGCTGGCCCGGCCCAGCCGTTCCAGGGCGCGCCTGATCTCTGGTTGAAAGATGACGGGAATGGCCAGGAGGAGGGCGGGCAGGGTACTGCGGAGTAGCCAGGTGAAGGCGCGCAGGCGAAAGAAACCGCCCAACAAGGCGACGGCCACCACGAGCAAGATCACGCCGCGCAGGAGCACCACCGCCTGCGTGCCGCGCATCACCGCAAGTATGCTGAAGAAAACTACGGTGACTAGTAGAATATCAACGACGCTGAGCCAGTCGAGTCGTTGGAAAATAAAGGCGAGTTCGGTAAGAAATTCGGTCAAGACGGATGACGAATGACGAATGACCAACGACGAAAGACTTGGGCCAGGGGTTGTCCTTCGTCTCGAGAAGCGGTCCTCGGTCGTTCGTCCTTTACCCCCCTGCTTGCAGTTCGGCGATCAATTGCTGATAGCTTGCCGGGTTGTCCGGCCCCAGGGCAAGGATGGCTTGAATGGTTTGAACCGCGTCGGCTTTGCGCCCGGCCTGAATTTGCAAGTCGCCAATGGACTCGAGTTGGGCGATGGCCTCTGCTTTACGGCCCGTTTGCTGGTAAAGTCGCGCCAGGCGCGATCGCAGGCCGATGTCGTCGGTGCGGTTGTTTACCAACCCTTCGATGAAAGTGGCGGCCCCGGCGATGTTGCCGGCAGTGAGCAATTGCTTGATCCAGTCATCGGTTTCCACCAGCGCCTGGCGGACCTGGCCCAGCCGGAAGTTGAGATCGATCACGGTGGCCCGGGCCTCACTGTCGTTGGGATCAGATATTTTGATCTGTTCGTAGGTGCGCAGGGCCTGCCGCCAATCGAGCCGTTGCATGTCGATGTCGGCCATGCGGCGCAGAACTTGCGTGGCGAGCAACCGATCCACGCCCGGGCTTTGGGCGAGGCGCAGGGCTTCGGCGTACGTTTGGCGGGCCTTTTCCAGATCGGCCAGGTCCTGGTGGGCAATGGCCAGGTCCATGTATTGTTGCACGGCGTCCTCAAGGCGGCCCTGAGCCATGAGCAAATCGATCAGCTTGGTGCGGATGTCGAGATCCATCGGCGCCAGGCGCACCATTTGCTCGTAAATGCGGCCGGCGCGAAGCGACTCGCCGCGCACGCGGTACAGTTCAGCGATAACGTTGTATTTGGCAATGGCGAACTGGGGTTTGTTTTGCGCGACCAGGATTTCGGCGATCTTGAGATGGATGGGCAGGTAGGTGGGTGATAATTCCACGCCCCGGTGGGCCTCGTCCATTGCCGTCTCCAGCCACTCCTTGGCCACATATTTTTCAATGGTGTTCATCACTTCCATTACGTGTTCCGCGCCGGGGATGTAAAGCATCTCGGCCAGCGGCACGAGCAGGCCCGTATCCGCGTCTTGTTGCAAGTTCAACTGCTGGCGGGCTTGTTGCACCCGGGCGTGCCAGTTGGGGCCGGAGAGGAAGGCGATCAAGGTTTCGCCAATCTTCGTCAGGTCTTCATCCGATTGATTACTGCGCTCCAGACTTTCCTGGAAGTTCTCGTACAGCCCGCTCAGGTTATCGGCCTGAGCAGGCTCGACAGTCCCCATGTCCACCAGCCGCAGGCAGTCGAGCAGGTGGCTGATGGCCTCTTTCATTTCGCCGTCGCGGCCATGGCTCAAACCGAGGCCGAAGTGCGCTCCGGCGGCGTAATCGAGGTGATTGGTGGCTAATTGAAATTGTTTAATGGCATCGGCGTAACGTTCGAGATCGAAATAGGCGGCGGCCAAGGTGAAGTTGAGGGCGGCGAGTTCCAGGCCGGCCCGGAGCGCCTTTTCGTAGAAGGCCGCCGCCGAGTTGATGTCGCCCTTAGTCTGCTGGTCAATGGCTTGAGTGACGTAGGTGATGATTTGCCCTTTGCTGTCGCGCGCGTTTTTGAATGGATCGGTGATGGCCTTTTTGAATAAGCCGCCTTGTCCCTGACGCGCCGGTTCGGCTTCCTCGTCGCCAATATCGAACAACGACGAGGCCAGTTTGGTCATGGCTGTTTCGCGAGTGGTAATGAGCGGATTCGATTTTTTCTCGGCCTGCTGGCTTTGGCCGGCGCTGACTTCCTCTTTGGCAAAGTCGGCGAAGGGGCGCTTGCGGAGCGGGCCGGTGCCGCCGCGTTTGCGTTGCGGCGAGGGCAGAGCCACGCCGCGCTGGATCATCTCAACCGCCTGCATGGCTTCGCTGTTGCGCGGGTCGAGTTGCACGGCGCGTTGCGCGGCCTGCAAGGCCTTTTGTCCGTCGCCTTGCTTTTGCATCAGGCGGGCGACGATGAGATATTCGGCGATGGCTTCGGCGGCCCGGTTGGTGCGATCGTAAGCCGTGGCCAGCCGCAGGTGCGCTTGCATGTTGTCGGGCGCCATCTCGGCGGCCCGGCTCCAGTTTTCAATGGCCCTGACCGCATCGCGGCGAGAGGCATGAATCTCGGCCACGGCCAGATAAGCCAGAGCGGCTTCACTGGCCCGGCCAAGCTGTTCTAAAATTTCCGCTGACTTCTCAACGGCAACCGGCTCACTGGGGTTGTGGCGCGCGGTGTGCTGGTAAACGATCAACGCCTCCTCCAGCCTGTTCATGGCCAGCAAGGCCAGGCCCAGGTTGGAGAGCACACCGGTGTCGTCAGGGAACTCAGCCAGCGCCGTGCGATAGGCGGCGATCGCCTGCTCCCACTGCTGATCCCAGGCGGCGGAGTTGCCTTCGTTTACAGCTTTCTCAAAAATATCGCGACGACCGGCCATAGTTAAAGGATGAAGGATGTAAGGATAAAGGATGAAATCACCGCTTCTTCGTTGCTGTCTTCGGTTTGGCTGTTGCTTTCCGACCTCTGATTTCTGACCTCTGACTTCTCGTATTCGCCGGGGCAAGCAGTGTAACCAATATCGCCTTTTGCGCGTGCAGGCGGTTTTCGGCCTGCGGAAAGATGGCGCTGTTGGGGCCGTCGGCCACCTCGTCGGTGATCTCGTGGCCGCGATGCGCCGGGAGGCAGTGCATGACGATGGCGTCCGGCTTGGCTTTGCTCAACAGAGTGGCGTTCACTTGATAGGGCGGGAAGACGGCTTTGCGCTTTTCGGCTTCGGCTTCCTGGCCCATGCTTGTCCAGGTGTCAGTGTAGATCACGTCGGCGTCGCGCACGGCTTCGTAAGGATCGACCGTCTCGAAAATCTGGCTTCCACTTTCGGCGGCGAATTCGCGGGCTTTGATCACCACCGGCGTCGGCAGTTCGTAGTCGAGCGGCGCCCCGATGCGGAAATTCATGCCGAGCTTGGCGCAGATGTGGGCGAGCGAGGCGGCCACGTTGTTGCCGTCGCCCACGTAGGAGACGGTCAACCCGGCGAGCCGCTTTTTGCGCTCGAGAATGGTCAAGGCGTCGGCCAATGCCTGGCAGGGGTGGTTGTAGTCCGAGAGTCCGTTGATCACCGGAACTTTGGAATACTCGGCCAGGGTGAGAACATGCTGATGATCGAAGACGCGGGCCATAATGGCGTCCACATAACCGGCCAACACCCGGGCCACGTCCGGCACCGACTCGCGCTGGCCCAGACCGATCTCGGCCGGCGAGAGGTACATGGCCTGGCCGCCGAGGTGGTGCATCGCCATTTCGAACGAGGCGCGGGTGCGAAGCGACGGCTTTTGAAAGACCATGCCCAGCGTCTTGCCGGCCAGCACTGCGCGCTGGGCGCGGTTGCCGCCTTTGGCGCGTTCTTTCTTTAGCTTGAGCGAGAGGTCAAGCAGGTTTTCAATTTCGGTTTTGCTTAGGTCGGCGATGGCAAGAAAGTGGCGCACGTGGCAGACTCCGGTTGTGATGTGACCGCAGTATAGCAAAGGATGGGGAGGATGACAACCAAAGCGCGCGATGTAAAATGGAGAGCATGGATTCCCAGAATGAGCGGATCGGAATCCGCTCATTCTGCAAATCAGTGCTATGAACTCTCCAACCCCGCAAAATACTCCAACAACAACCGATGCACGAAGATGTACCCACCACCCACCTTTTGCAGGAAGACGCGCTCGGCGCAGTAGTCGAGGAAGCGGGCGAGGTTGAAAGGGAGGCGAGGCTGGGTGAGAAAGAGAATGATACGGAGGGTGTAGTGTTGGATGACGGCGAAGCCGCCGTACCATAGCCCACTTAGGAGTCCCACACCAAATCCAAAGATCAACCCAGGTCTTAACACCAAATCTTCCAAAATAGTATTTAGTGGCAGAGACGTAGTAGACGCAAACTCAAATTCCGAGACAATGAACTCGCCAATGCCAGATTGTCCTTGGAAGGATAAAGCTAATGTCACTGAAAGCGAGTTGTCACTTAGATTTGGAGACACAGCGAACTCACCGTGAAATCCTGAGTGAAGTAAAGATAATATTGAAAATGCCACGTTTACAAGCCAAGGCCAGACTATAGGAATCAGTAGCCAAATAGCCAGCCCAACACTTGACCAGAAGATCAACCCAGCAACAATCGCATTTCGGGCTGACTGTCTTACACCTTGGTTGAAAAAACTCTTCGGATCGATTTTTACACCGCGGAGCCCACCAAATAGCCCGCCAAATACACCGCCGAGATAACCGAAGGGCGTCAAGAGAATGCTTAGTAGGCCTAGTACTACAACGAGACTTCGTATTACTACGAGACTTTAAGGTTTACACTCATG
>CAYSIV010000162.1:0-13692 GCA_964431175.1 uncultured Anaerolineales bacterium | reverse complement strand
GACGCCCTCGACCCTCACGCCAAGATACCAGAGTTCAAAGCCTGCGCGGTGAAGATTGAGATTGCGAAAGAGTCAGCCTTGCTCAACCCCGTGGAGCCGGTGGTGAGAGGGAGATATTAAGATGAGCGGGTTATTTGGCGGCAAGAGCCGCGAAGAACGAGAAGCGGAAAAGCAGGAGTTGGAGCATCTGCAACGCGAAGCGGCGGACAAGTACGACGCCATGGTCGTCAAGTCGCTGGAGCAGTTGACGCGCTGGGCCTTCCCTGACAGCCAGGTTCAACGCAGTGGCGCGACGGCCTGGGAGCTTTGGCACGCGGTGGACAACGGCGAGAAGCACGTGGATGTGACCGTCACCCTGGAATTCGACGGCGACGAGCCGGAATGTTTCACGTGCATTTCAGTGGCGGAACATACCACCGACGACCTCGCCCGCGAAAATTTGAATGACATACTGCGTATGGCTGTCTGCGGCGCCTGAGGCTGGCTGAGGGTGTCCTACATTCTGTCATTCATGGAGACGTCCAATGAAAATCAGCGCCCAGGTGCAAAACCGCGAAGGCAACCATCAAGTAACGCTCAGAACCAACGACAACGTTCACGCGATTGATATTCCGCCCCGGCCCACAGGATTCGGCTCAAGCGCCAACGGCGGCGAGTTGCTGTTTTTGGCGCTGGCGACTTGCTACTGCAACGACATCTATCGCGAAGCCGCCAAAAGAGGCCTTAAGATTGAGAGCGTTGAGGTGGAAGTGGAAGGCGATTTTGGGGCCGAAGGCGAACCCGCCCGGAATGTGTCTTACCGGGCTAAAGTTGCGGCGAAGGCGAGTGAAACAGAAATCCGGGAATTGATGGAACACACCGACCGCGTCGCCGAAATTCAAAACACGCTTCGGGTTGGGGCATCGGTGGCGCTCCAGCATGTTGAAGTGGTGGCTGTGTAACTTGAGACCCTGAGAACGCCGCGCCTGCACCGTAAGTGTGAAGACGATGAAGATCGTTCAGCAGATGCCCAAACCACCCGGCGATTAGATGCTTCGCGGCGGCCACAACTCGAAACCCTGACTCGCGAGTGGAGACCCCTATGGCAAAACCAGTCATTCTCTGTCTTGACGACGACCCGATGGTTCTCAACGCCGTCGAGCGCGACCTGCGCCAGAAGTATGGTCAGGACTATCGCCTGATCAAGATCAACTCCGGCAGTGCGGCGCTGGATGCCTTACAGCAATTGCAGAAGCGCAACGAGACCGTCGCCTTGCTCCTGGCCGATCAACGCATGCCGCAAATGACCGGCGTGCAATTTCTCGAACGGGCGCGCGCCCTCTTCCCGGAGGCCAAGAGAGTCCTGCTCACCGCCTACGCCGACACCGAGGCCGCCATCTACGCCATCAATCGGGTGGAATTGGATCATTATCTGATGAAGCCGTGGGACCCGCCGGAGGAGCGCCTCTATCCCGTTCTCGACGAATTGCTCGAAGATTGGCGAGCCACTGTGCCCCCTCTGTTTGGCGGCCTCCGCGTGGCCGGAACGCTCTGGTCGCTCCCCACCCACCAGATCAAAGACTTCCTTGTTCGCCACCAACTTCTTTACCAATATCTCGATATCGACAGCGATCCCAAAGCCCGGGCGCTGGTCGAGGCCCACAACCAGGGACAACTCAAAATCCCCGCGGTGTTCTTTCCGGACGGGACGGTGCTGGTCGAGCCGTCTCTTCAGCAAGTGGCCGAGAAAGCGGGATTGCCCACCGAGGCCACCCTGAAATTCTACGATCTCATTATCATCGGCGGTGGCCCGGCAGGATTATCGGCGGCGGTGTACGCGAGTTCCGAGGGCCTGGATTGCCTGTTGATTGAGAAACATGCTCCCGGCGGGCAGGCCGGGAGCAGTCCGAAGATCGAGAACTACCTTGGCTTCCCGATGGGCATCTCCGGCGGCGACCTGACCCAGCGCGCAATGAAGCAGGCGCGCCGCCTCGGGGCTGAGGTCATCACCGCGCAAGCGGCCACGGCCATCCGCCTGCTCGACCGCTACAAGATCATCACCCTCGCCAACGGCACGGAGGTGAGTTGTCACACCTTGTTGCTCGCTGCCGGGGCCTCCTTCAACGTGTTGAAGATGCCGGGCACGGCCGAGTTGACGGGAGCAGGCATCTACTACGGGGCGGCGCACACCGAAGCCTATTACTACAAAGATCAGGATGTCATAGTCGTCGGCGGCGCGAACTCGGCGGCGCAGGGCGCGTTGTTCCTCAGCCGTTACGCTCGCAAGGTGACGATGTTGATCCGCGGCCCGCAGCACACCGCCGCCCAGCACCTGGTCAACGCGCTTCGGGCCGACCCCAAAATCGAAGTCCGGCTCAGCACCGATTTGATCGAGGCCCACGGGGCGCAAGCAGGCAAGCTCGAGGCCGTGACCGTCAAGAATGCGGCGACAGGCGTGGCCGAAAAACTCCCGGCGGCGGCGCTGTTTGTGTTCATCGGCGTGAAGCCGCAGAGTGAACTTGTGGCCGATCTGGTTCTGTGTGACCCAAAGGGCTACGTGCTCACCGGCCCGGATTTGCTGAAGGACGGCCAGCGCCCCCGGGGTTGGCCGCTCGACCGCGATCCCTTCATGTTCGAAACGAGCGTGCCCGGCCTGTTCGCGGCAGGCGACGCGCGGTTCGGGACTATTCATCGGGTAGTCTCTGCCACCTCGGAGGGCGGAGCGGCAGTGATGATGGCCCGGCAGTATCTCAAGACGTTATAGGGCGTCAGACCTGTCGGGCCTTGAGCTGGTTATGAGCATCGAGTTTCTCCGCCGCTTGCCCCTTCTGGCCGACTTGCCGGAGGCCGATCTTCAAATGTTGTATCAAAAAGCGGAAGCACTGACTCTGCCAGCCGGTGGATGGCTGATGCGCGAAGGCGATATCGGCGAGACGCTTTATGTAGTTCTGGAAGGGGCGATTGAGATCACCAAGCGGTCAGGCGAGCAGGAGGTGACGCTGGCAGTGCGTGGGCCGGGCGAGGTCATCGGCGAAATGGCCCTGCTTGAGCACACGCCGCGCTCCGCCTCAGGCCGCGCCCTCGACGACAGCCGCCTGTTGGCGATCAACAAGCAGGCCGTCCGGCAAGTGTTGAGCGCCAACCCTACAGCGGCGTTGACGCTCTTGAACACGGTCACCACACGCCTGCGGAGCACCGAGGCTCTGTTGCGCCAAAGTGAAAAGATGGCGACTCTGGGCACACTGGCCGCCGGGCTGGCCCACGAGTTGAACAATCCGGCGGCGGCAGTCCAGCGCAGTTCCGAACAACTCCGCACCACGCTGGCTGAATGGCAAACATTGACCGGGCAACTCGACGCCCTGAAACTCGACTCGTCTCAAGCGGCGGCTCTGGACGCTCTGCGCGCCGAACTGCCCAAGCGTGTAGCCGCGCCGGTGAAACTCGATCCGCTCACTCGCAGTGATCAGGAGAGTGAATTGCAGGACTGGCTGGAGGCCGCCGGCATTGATCAGGCCTGGCAGTTGGCGCCGACCTTGGTTGCATCTGGTTATAATAGGCGCACCTTGCCGGAACTGACCCAGGCTTTTGTGAAAGCCCAGTGGCCGGTGATCATCGGCTGGTTGGAAGCAAGTTGTTCTCTCTATGGGTTATTGGATGAAGTGCACACCGGCGCTCAGCGCATGGCCGAGATCGTCAAGGCCGTCAAGTCGTATACTTATCTCGATCAAGCGCCGATCCAAGAAGTAGACCTGCATGACGGACTGGAAAGCACGCTCGTCATTCTGCGGCACAAACTCCAGGCGGGCATCCTCCTCACGCGCGACTATGCCTCCGATTTGCCGCACATCGAAGCTTACGCCAGCGAGCTTAACCAGGTTTGGACGAACCTTATTGACAACGCGATAGGTGCCATGCAAGGGCAAGGCCACCTTACAGTGCGCACCTATCCTCAGGCGGAGCAGGTCGTCGTCGAGATTGCCGACGATGGGCCGGGTATTCCACCGGAGAGTCTGGGCCGCATCTTCGATCCCTTCTTCACCACCAAAGCCCCTGGCTCTGGCACAGGCCTGGGTCTGCACATCGCCAACAACATTGTTCAACGACACCAGGGCCAGATACGGGTCACGTCTCAACCCGGCGCCACTTGCTTTCAAGTGACCCTGCCCCGGCAGCTCAAACGAGGCTAACGATGAACGACAAACAACTCCGTGAGCTTTATAAGACGATCCACACCATTGCCAGTGTTGGCGTTTCCGCCAACGAGGACAAACCGAGTTTTGGGATTACACTCTATCTCAAAGAGCACGGCTATCGGATCATCCCGGTCAATCCCACGGCCAAGGAAATCCACGGCGAGAAGACCTATGCGGATTTGCTCTCCATCCCGGACAAGATCGACGTCGTGCAGCTCTTTCGGAAGTCGGAGGATGTGCCGCCGTTCGTCGAGCAGGCGATTCAGATCGGGGCCAAGGTGGTTTGGATGCAGGCCGGGATAGCCAACCCGGAGGCGGCGCAAAAGGCTGAGGCGGCGGGCCTGCTAGTCGTGATGGATCGTTGCCTGCGCGCCGAGCACATCCGGCTGTTTGGCCCATCTCCCCTCAATCTCTTCGGGCGCTAACCACACAACAAGCGGCGGCCCGGCGCATTCAGGCAGTAATGTTTTCGCCAGACGGATATAAATTAACTCCATGATCAACTTAGACACGACCCTTGCCCGGCTGTCGGCCAACGCCGATACCATCGCCTCTTTATGCCGAAGCGTCTCTGACGCCCAAGCCCGCTGGAAACCCTCGCCCGACGAGTGGTCGATCCTTGAGGTGTTCTGCCATCTTTACGATGAGGAGCGCGAGGATTTTCGCACCCGCGTTGATTTTACTTTGCGCACGCCAGCCCAAGCCTGGCCGCCCATTGACCCGACGGGCTGGGTGACGGCGCGCGGCTACAACCAGCGCGAGTTTGGCCCCTCGCTCGAATCGTTTTTGCATGAGCGCCGGGAGTCGCTCAAGTGGCTGGCTAATTTGAAGGACCCCGATTGGAACTCGACTCATCAGCATCCGCGCATTAGGGCGATGACGGCAGGCGAGGTCTTAGCCGCCTGGGCCGCGCACGATCACTTGCACATCCGCCAACTCAACCAATTGCACTGGCAGTATTTGGCTCAAGAAGCCGCGCCTATTTCGCTGAGTTACGCCGGCGGCTGGTAAACGGGGAAAGAGCCGCATGGAAGACGAGCCCTCAACTTCGACGGCCACAAAATCCCTCCCGCCTCTTTGGCGTGATCCGGTCATTCTCTTAGTTGCCGTTGCCGTCATCGGGGCCGGGACTTTCCTCGCCGTTACCCTCGGCGACTCTTATCGCCGGGAGTCGGTTGCAGCCACGCCCTCTGTTGCTCCGCCACCCGCGCTTACCCCGGAGCCAAGCGATCCCGAAGCGGTGGCTCTGCTCCAGCAAATCGAAGCCGCCATGAATCAGCTCTCGACTCTGCAGACGGTGGAAGTGATACGTGACGATAGTGACGGCATGTCCACTACAACCATCCAATACGCCGCGCCGGATAAGGTCATGCTCACCGCCGCCAGCGGCGCGCAATCCATAGGCATTGGCCCCCGGCAGTGGGCCCACGAAGCCGGCGAAACTTTGTGGAGCACATGGGAACGCGTAGAGCCATTTCGATTCCCCAACTTTGACGACAGCCGGAAGGCTGTAGATGTGCAACGCGAGGCAGGCGCTTCGCTCGACGGCGCCCCGGCGCTGGTGGTGACCTACGCCGAGCTTAGTCTTGGCAAGCGATTTGATTTCAAGGTGTACGCCGATCCAGATACACTGCTCATCCGCCGCTTTACGATGGATGGCCCCGGCCACCACATGGTCAGCGACTATATGGACACCGCTCCGGCGATTGTCATCACGCCTCCACCGGCCAACCTCATTGCGCCCACGCCGACCACCAATCCTTGAGGAACAACATGACCCAGGCATTTCAAGACTACTACCCCGATCAACTCGCTCATTGCTACGGGTGTGGCCGCCGCAACGAACACGGCCTCCAGATTAAGAGTTACTGGGACGGCGACGAGTCGGTGTGCGTCTTTCAACCCAAACCTTATCACACTGCCATCCCCGGTTACGTTTACGGCGGCCTTATCGCTTCACTCATCGACTGCCACAGCACCGGCACGGCCTCGGCCGCCGCCTACCGCGCCCAGAACCGGGAGATGGACACCGACCCGCCTCTGCGCTTCCTCACCGCTTCCTTGCATGTCGACTACCTCCGCCCAACGCCGATTGATGGGCCGCTCGAAGTGCGGGCGCAAGTGAAGGAGATCAAAGGCCGCAAAGTAGTGATCACCGCCACCGTGTCGGCAGGCGGCCAAATGTGCGCTCGCGGCGAAGTTGTCACCGTTCAAATGCCGGAGCATTTGGCAAAGTGAGGCAACATGAAAAATATTGCACCTGACTTGAAACAAACAAACACCCGTGCCCAGCGCGGGCAAGGACTTGTCGAGTACGCCATCATTTTGGTGTTGGTGGCAGTGGTGGTCATCATTATCCTGGCAGTACTCGGCCCGGCGATTAGCAACGTCTTCAGCAATGTGATGACGAATCTGCGATCTGGAAGCGGGGGGGGCGGGAATGTAATAACCAGCGTTGTTGCCACCCGCACCGGCGGCGGCTCCGGCAACTCGGTCAAGGTGGATATTACTGTGTCCACGAACACCACTGTGAACATCAGCGATTCGCAAAGCGGCTCATCGCAGAACAATGTGGTCTGTAACGGCAGTTGCTCGGTGACCATAGGTAATGTTGGCGATCATGCTGGCACAATCACCGTGACGGCCACCGCAGGTGGGACGATGAGCGCCGGATATCCACCGGAATCGTAATGGTCTGAAGTAGTACAATGTTCAAAGAAAGAACACAAGGAGGCGCTTATGTTCCACCACATTCTTATCGGCTACGACGGCTCGGCCAATGGCAAGAAGGCTCTCGAATATGGCATTGACTTTGCGATGCACGCCGGGGCGGAAGTGACCATCGTCACCGTCTTTGCCAAAATACCCGATTATCTTGGCTCGCCCCAGTACGACGAGATCGTCGCTCGATTGACCACGGAAGCGAACCAGATCGCAGAGATGGCCGCCGAGCAAGTTCGCGCCTGTGGCATCGAAAAGGTGCGGGTGGAAGTGCTGGAGGGATCGCCAGCCGAGTGCATTCTGATCGTAGCCGACACGCGCAAATGCGATTGTATTGTCGTCGGTTCGCGCGGGCACAATGGCATGGTTGAATTACTGCTGGGCAGTGTGAGCGACCGGCTGGCGCATCACGCCAAAGTGCCGGTGTTGATTGTCAAGTAAGAGGAGGATATCCCCATGAAGAAAAGCTGTTTGGTTCTCGTTTTGGCGATGATCTGGCTGACGGCCTGCGGCGGCCCTTCCACCCCGCCGCCCACGCCCACCCCCACACCGGGCGAATGGCTCAGCCGCGCCGGGGAAGCCGCCCTGGCCATCCAGAGCGCCCAGTTCACCGTGGTGCGCGAAGGGACTCCGGCAGTGCTCGATCCGGCCTCCAATACCACCTTCACCGAGGCAACAGGCAAGTATCAAGCACCCGACCGGGTGAGCGCCACTGTCAAAGTCACTTTGTTCGGCAACACGGTTTCGGTGCAGATGCTCTGGCTTCCTGAAGGCAATTACCTCTCCAATCCTCTCACCGGAACCTTTGACAAGGCCCCCCCCGCCGCCACCTTCAACGGCGTAGGCATGTTCGGGGCCGACGGCCTCCCCGGCGTGTTGAAAGACGGCATTCAGAACCCAACGATGGTGGGCATAGAGACCGTTGAGGAAGTAGAAACGTATCACCTCAAAGGCGAAGCCGACGGCGAAAAACTGGCGGCCCTCACCGCCGGCGCGCTGGCCGCTGGCACCTCGTATCCGGTGGACGTGTGGATGGCCACGGCCACCAACAACCCCGTTCGCCTGCACATCACCGAACCCGACGGCAACGGCTGGCAGATTGACCTCTTCGCCTTCGACGAGCCGGTGGAAATCAACGCGCCGTAAATGAGCCAGCGTCCTGAGCGGAATGTAGCGAAGCGAAGTGAAGTCGAAGGACGCGGCCCTCTAAGGGCGGGCCGATTTGCGCCAGACTCGCACTCCCTTCGACTTCGCTCAGGACATGCTTCGACTACGGCCTGCGCGCTTCGCGAACGCGCAGGCCTTCGCTCAGAGTGCTTGCCATGATGAGAAGCCGCCCCGGCCTCATTCTGGCCCTCGTCTGCCTGCCGGTCTTCGTCGGCGCGCTCGACCTGACGATCATCTCCGCCGTCCTGCCCGCCGTCATCGCCAGCCTCAACCTCCCGCTCCAAACCGGGCTGGACGATGCGGCCTGGGCGGTGAATGGCTACTTGCTGGCTTACGCCGTGAGTATGACCTTCATGGGCCGCGTGTCGGATGTATGGGGGCGCAGGCGCGTCTATTTGATCTGCCTGGCGATATTTTTCATCGGCTCGTGGTGGGTAGCCGCCTCAGGCGGCGCGCCGGCCCAACTTGTTTATCGCCTGGCGCGGCTCATCGTCGGTGGCCGCCCCGACCGTAGTTTGATGGCGCTCTACGCCCTGATCTTTGGCCGCGTGGTGCAAGCCTTTGGCGCGGGCGCAATGGTTCCAGTGAGCATGGCCCTCGTCGCCGATCTCTACCCGCCGGAGCGCCGCGCGCTCCCGCTTGGCATTGTCGGCGCGATGGACACCGCCGGCTGGGTGCTCGGCCACCTCTACGGCGGTATCATGGTGCAGTTCTTCGCTTGGCCGTTCCTGTTTTGGATCAACTTGCCCGTCGTCGCGCTGATGTTTGGCCTGACCGCCCGGGCTTTACGTGGTTTGCGATCTACACCCGCCGAGGGCGGGATAGATTGGATCGGGGCCGGACTGATCTCGCTGGCGCTCGTCGGGCTGAATCTTGGGTTGGGCGCCGGCGCCGAGGCGGCCGCCTCCCTTTCCCCGCCGCCTTATGCCGCCCCGGCCCTGTTCATCGCCGCGATCTGCTTGGCCCTCTTTCTTTGGGTCGAGCGCCGGGCCGCGACTCCCTTGCTCGACTTGCGCGTCTTTGCCGAACGAAATGTCTCGGCGGCGAGCGGCTTGAACTTGCTCATCGGGTTTTGTTTGATGGTGGGGCTGGTGAGCGTACCGCTGTTCATCAACGTGGCCGGGGGAACCGACAGCGGCCAGGGCGCGCTGGTGAGCGGCTACTTGCTGTCCGCGTTTACCGTGCCAATGGCCTTAGCCGCCATCCCCGGCGGCTGGCTGACCGGCCGGCTGGGGTATCGTTGGACGGCGGCTGGCGGCGTGCTAATTGCGCTCATTGGGTTTATACTCATGAGTAGATGGCAGAGCGAGATGGCCGGGCAAGCTGTGGCCGTTGTCGGCGGCGGGGGAACGCCTGAAGCCATTGACGGCGCTTTGCAAATGATCGCCGGTTTGCTCCTGGCCGGGGCAGGGTTGGGGCTGACAGTGGCCCCTATCGGCACGGCGGTGATCAACGGGGTGGCCGAGTCCCAGCGAGGCATGGCCTCGGCTCTGGTCATCATCCTGCGGCTGATTGGCATGAGCATCAGTGTGAGCGCCGTCACGGCTTACGGTTTGCGGCGCTCCACCGAGATCAGCAAGCAATTATTGGGGGGCGTGGCCCTCACCGATTTTGCGCGGTTGGCCGAGGCCGCGCTCCAGATTGCCACGCGCGTGACGGCCGAAATGGCGTTAATCGCGGCGGCGGTGTGCGCCGCCGCCCTCATCCCGGCGCTGATACTGCGTCGTCGTGACGCAGATGTCCGATGAAGGATGCTGTTCAATTGTTGAGATTCACCACAGAGCACGCGGAGATCACGGAGTGATTTAAGAACTCTATGTTCTCGATGTTCTCGGTGGTGAAAAAGGAGATTATTACATGGCCACCGGATTTCACTCCATCTTTTGTATTATGCCGCCGCACCTTCTGCGTGAGGTGACCACGCGGGGCACGCCTGCCCAGCGCGACTGGGCACTGAGGACGCTGTCCACCACGGCGCAATTTCGTGGTCAGCGCCAGACCTTCACCGAGTTCCCGGCATTAGCCGCTGTTGCCGCCGCCACGGCCGGCAAACAACGCATTGTCTACAACGCCAACTTTGGCTCCACCCTGCCGGGGCGCAAAGTGCGCGGCGAGGGCGAGCCGCCCACCGGCGACGCGGCCACAGATGAAGCCTACGATGGCTCCGGGGCCACTTACGATTTGTATCGCGAAGTGTATCAACGGGACTCCATTGACGGCAACGGCCTGCGCCTGGACTCGACTGTGCATTACCAGAAAGGCTACGACAACGCCTTCTGGAACGGCCAGCAAATGGTATATGGCGACGGCGACGAAGACCTGCCCGTGGCCGAGCGCCTGTTCAACCGATTCACGATCTCCATTGACGTCATCGGCCACGAGTTGACTCACGGGGTGACGCAGTACGAAGCCAAGCTTGTTTACGGCGATCAACCCGGCGCGCTTAATGAGTCGATGTCGGACGTCTTCGGCTCATTGGTCAAACAACGGACTCTCGGCCACACCGCCGATCAGGCGGATTGGTTGATCGGGCAGGGCCTGCTGACCGCAAACGTCAAAGGCGTGGCCTTGCGTTCCATGAAAGCGCCCGGCACGGCTTACGATGACCCGGTACTGGGCAAAGACCCTCAGCCGGCCCATATGAAGGATTATAAGAACGTGAATTACGACAACGGCGGTGTTCACATCAACTCCGGCATCCCCAACCACGCTTTCTACGCGGTGGCGAAGGAGATCGGCGGGAATGCGTGGGAGAAGTCGGGCCGAATCTGGTATGTGGCTCTGCGCGACAAACTCCAGCCCCGCTCAAACTTTCAAAATGCGGCGGACCTCACCCACCAGACCGCAGGTGAGTTGTTTGGCAGTGGCAGTTTGGAGCAGAAGGCGGTGCAAAACGGTTGGGCCGCCGTAGGCATCACCGCTGGTGGCGGCACCGAGCCGCCGCCCCCTCCCCCTCCTGCGCCGAAAGGATGTGGGCAGACCGTCAAAGAGTTGTTAGGCGTGAAGTGAGGCCCCCCATGAAAAACGAACCCATAAAGATCGTCTTTGAACGCTCCGGCGGCGTAGCCGGGATGCGCACGACTACAACCGTGAACACCGACACCTTGCCCACTCAGGAAGCGCAGATGTTACGCGACATGGTGGACAAGGCCAGGTTCTTTGACCTTCCGGCAGTGTTGGCCGCGCCCAAGTCGAACAGCGCCGATCGATTCCAATACAAGCTGACGGTGGAAATAGGAGGCCGAAGCCACACGGTGGAAACCGGGGAGGCCGCCGCGCCTCAGACTCTTCAGCCCTTGCTCGAACGTTTGGGAGCAATGGCGCGGCGACGATAATCGTGTTTGGTCAAGGACTTCGCCAGGTACAGCGAGCGCTGGGCCACAAAGCCGACAGCATCCAACGCGAGTTTACGGCGGCCAACGACCGGCTGGCCGCCATTGGCCGCAGGCTGTTGGAGAGCCAGGTTGAAAACCGGGAGCAGTTGCTGGCCGAGCAAGAGACATTGCGCGACCAGCGGGCGGCCCTGGCCGACGAGGTCAACCTGTGGCGCGACCGGGCTAAAAACCTGATGCAACAACCGGGCGATGATGCGCTCCGCACTTACTTGAAAGAGTTGCTGGAAGTGGGTGATGAGATCATTCGTCCGGCCATTGAGCATGCCTTATATTTGCTCAACGCTTCTGACGACGAGCTGGCGAGCCTGTCTGAAAGCCGGGCTGAGGCCAAGCCGCTCACTGCCGCCGGGCGGCTACTCGAGCGCGCCCGAACTTCTTACGACTTGCGCGGAAGCGACCCGGCCCCGCGCCAGCAGGCCGCCCTGGAGTTTGCCAGCCGTTCTGGAATGGCCCAAGATGAACAGGCGATTGCCGAAATAGAATCCGCCCTCAACGACCCTGATGCGGTGGTGCACGAACTGGCAATGCTGACCGCCATCCAGCTTCACCGTTTTCGGGCCATGCGCCTGGCCGATCTCGACGCGGTCCATGAATCCGTCAAACAACTGGCGCGCGTCATTTATCCAGCCGTTGTGCCGGTGCTGATTGCCGTGCTGGAGAACCCGCGCGCCGGGTTTTCCCAAAACGAGGGCGACGAGGAGCCGGTGGAAGCAAACAATGATCGCTCACGCCTCGTCGCCCTCAAGCGGCTCATTGAATGGCATACCCCTGAAGCCCGCCTGGCTGTCCAGTCACGCCAGCTTGATCGCAACCCGCAAATTAGCGAGCTGGCCGTCAAGGCGCTGGAGATGTTTCCTGGCGAGTGGACCGGGCCGCTTAAAAGAACCGGGCATTGATGCTCCTCAACCCGACCCAAACATTCCTATTTGAAGCGCAACCCAAAACCTGAGGCCGGCCTGCTCTGGCTTATTCAAACAAGGCGGTTTCCCCTGAGAAATTGTAGGGCGAATTGTCAATTCGCCCTACAGAAATCGGCGCAAATTCGATTTAACAAACAGCCTCTGAAGGAATCTTAGTTAGAAGATGATGATCGGCACTTTGCCATACAAGGATTTTGCGCCATAATAGCTCCGTTACTCACCCCATTTTTTTCAGGAGAATCCTATGGCTAAAACAACTAAGAGGCCTGCAAAGGCAAAAGTGAAGGCGAAAGCCAAAGCCCCGGCGCGAAAGTCCGCCCCAAAACCCACCCCCAGTTTCAAACCCACCAAACTCAAACTCCTCTCCCCCGTTCCATCCGACATCGAAATCGCCCAGGCCGGCAAGCTCAAGCCCATTTTGCAAATTGCTGAAGAAGTCGGGCTGAAGCCGGGCGAACTCGAACTCTTCGGGCCGTACAAGGCCAAAGTGCATCTTGACGTGCGCAACCGCCTGGCCCGGCGCAAGAATGGCAAATACATTGACGTGACGGCCATCACCCCCACGCCGCTGGGCGAAGGCAAGACGACGACCACCGTCGGCCTCTCGCAGGCGTTGGGCGCGCACCTGAGCAAGAAAGTCTTCACCTGCATTCGCCAGCCCTCGCAAGGCCCCACGTTCGGCATCAAGGGCGGAGCGGCAGGCGGCGGCTACAGCCAGATCATCCCGATGGAAGATTTCAATCTCCATCTCACCGGCGACATCCACGCCATCACCGCCGCCAACAACCTCATGGCCGCTGCGATTGACGCCCGGATGTTCCACGAGCACGAACAACCCGACGACGAGAAGCTGTTCAACGCCTTTTGCCCCAAAGACAAACAGGGCCAGCGCCACTTCGCCGAAGCCCACCTGCGGCGAATGAAGAAGCTCGGTTTCTCGGACGCTCCGCGTGACCCTGATCAACTGACTTCCGAGCAGAAGCGGGCCCTGTGCCGGCTCGACATTGACCCCGCCTCCATCACCTGGAACCGGGTGGTGGACATCAATGACCGGATGCTCCGGCAGATCACCGTCGGCCAGGGGCCGGAAGAAAAAGGCTTCACCCGCACCACCGGCTACGACATCACCGTGGCCAGCGAGATCATGGCCATCCTGGCCCTGACCACCTCGCTCGAAGACATGCGCGAGCGGCTGGGGCGCATGGTCTTTGGCACCAACAAACGCGGCGAGCCGGTGACGGCTGAAGACCTCGGCGTGGCCGGCGCGCTCACCGTGCTGATGAAAGACGCCATCATGCCCAACCCGATGCAGACTCT
>CAYSIV010000161.1:0-13748 GCA_964431175.1 uncultured Anaerolineales bacterium | reverse complement strand
CCCAACCCTTTCACCAACTCCCCCATCGTTTCAACCGGCTGGCCGGCGTCGAACAACAAATACTGCCCGGCCTCGTGCGGGGTGGCGTGCGTCCAGCTTGCCAGCCGCAGTTGCCGCCCGCCGACCACTGCGTAACCGGCGAGAACGTTGATGTGGCCGCTGACGAGAAAATTCTGGGGGGCGTAATCCTGCGACAGGCATCGTAAAGATGAAGTGAGAATAGGCCCGTACGACTCCTGATACTCAAATTCATTTTTATTGAAGACGGCATCCCACAACTGCTCGAAGTTGTCGGAAGCGGCGGTCATAAAGATGCCGCGCAGTAAGTCGTCATAGCGGCTCTGGGTCAGCGCGGCGTAGCCCAGGTTTTCGATCACCATCTCTTCGTAAGGCCGATTGTGGAGTTTTGCCACCCCGGCGCGCAGGGAGTCTCGATCCTGTTCGTCCAGTACCGCATCCACTCTGGCAAGTTCACGGGCGTGAGAGTAAGCGGCGAGCCGTCCTACGCCGTCGGGGGTAATGGCGGCCATGCTGGCCCCGGCGTGAGTGACGGCCACCCCGGCGCGGGTGCGGACGTAAAAAGGCAAACCATCGAAGAAGGCAATGATCTCCGGGCGCTGATCGCCCATCGCCATTTCAAAACGGGGCGTGTAGGTGATAGTGCCTCGACTGAGGGCGACGCCGTAGATGTGCGGCATTTCATGATTGCCCAGCAAGACAATCAGGGATTGGCCGAGTTCGCGTTGAAGTTGAATCAGGTCGAGGGTGATCTTCAACGAGCCGTCGGTGTGAGCCGGGCCGTCGCTGTGAATAAAGTCGCCGCAGATGACGAGAGTGTCGGCCTGGCTTTTATTGCGGAGCGCGAGGAAATGATCGCGGTAACGGCAATACACCGGGTAGTCGCCATGCAAATCGGTGACGACCATGAGGCGGCCCTGATCGAGGTTGACGATGCGGCTCATTTGCCTATTTGCGTTTTTTGCCTTTTCGTCGAGCATGGTAGAGCGCTTTGCCTTCGCTGACACGTTTTGCGACTTTGGGTTTGGCGTAGAGCGCATCTACTTGCTTCCAGAACTCGGCGTGCGATACGCCGCCTGTTTCTGCGACCCGCTTTTCAGCGCCTTCGAGGAGTTGGCGAAAACGTTTGTTATTAGCAATCAACAGACTGACAAGGTCGTCATCTTCATCGTAAGGCACGAGCATGGCCGAAGCTCGCCCATTGCGAGTGATGATGATTGGCTCGGTTTTGCAAAGCTCTACGTATTCGCTTAATTTCGATTTGACTTCGGCAAGGGGAATTATCTTCATGGACGGCCAACATAATTATAGTCAGAATTGTAGTTTATGTAATTATGAGTTGTTTACTAACAAACACGCCGCCTCATGGTTATTGGTCACCCTTGATAATTTTGGATCGACCTGAGAGCACCGGTCGAAGGCGGCGGGGCAACGCGGGTGAAAACGGCAACCGTCCGGCAGGTTGACCGGATTGGGCGTCTCGCCCTGCAGAATGACACGCTGGCGGCGCAATCGGGGATTCGGAACGGGGATGACAGAGAGCAGAGCTTTGGTGTAAGGGTGTTGGGGAGTCTTCAGCACCGATTGAGTTGGGCCAATTTCGACGATGCGGCCCAGATACATGACGGCCACCCGGTCGACAAAGTAGGCGGCGGTGCTTAGATCGTGGGTGATGAACAGGATCGAGATGCCGCGCTTCTGGCGCAGTTCGGCCAGTAGATTCAAAATTTCAGCCCGGATGCTCACGTCGAGCATTGAAACCGGCTCATCGGCCAGGAGCACGGTTGGCTCCAGCACCAGCGCCCCGGCGATGACGACCCGTTGGCGTTGTCCACCGGAGAGTTCGTGGGGAAGGCGTTTGATGAAATTGTCGGCAGGTTTCAGCCCGGCATCTTCCATCGCTTGCCGCACGCGCGCTTCTCGTTCGGCTTTGTTCGCGAACAAGCCGTGCACGATCAAGGGTTCAGCTACAAGCTGGCCGATGGTCAGCATCGGATTGAGGGCCTCGTACGGGTCTTGAAAGATCATCTGGAGGTGGCGGCGCATCTCTTTCAACTGTGCGCCCTGGGCGTGAGTCACATCTTTGCCATCGAAAATGATCTGGCCGGAAGTTGGTTTCTCGAGGCCCATGAGGGTAAGCACCAGGGTGGATTTGCCACAGCCGCTTTCACCCACCAGCGCCAGCGCCTCGCCGCGCTGAAGTTCAAAGCTTACGTCGTCAACCGCGTGGACATATTTGGGTTTGCCCCATGGCAGGTCCCGGCCAGCCTCAAAGAGTTTGCGCAGATTGCGGACTTGCAGGATTGGGCGCTTGGCGTGGAGAGGAGACGCTTCTTGTGGAGACTGGAGATTAGAGATTAGAGATCCGGCGGTCATGAGTTAATCTCCAATCTCTGATTCTCAACAAGATGACAGCTTGCGGCGTGGAAGCCGCCAAGCGCGTGAAGGGTTGGTTGCTCGATGTGGCATCGCTCGAAGGCCGCCGGGCAACGCGGCGCAAAGCGGCAACCGGGCGGCAGGGCGTTGAGGCGCGGCGGGTAGCCGGGGATGGAGGCCAGTTTGCCGCCGGGCCGCGAGAGATCGGGGAAGGCCTTGAGTAATTCCTGGGTGTAAGGATGCCGGGGGTCGTTGAAGATCGTGTCCACGTCGGAATATTCGGCAGCGATCCCGCCATACATCACCATTACCGTATCGCACACTTCGGCCACCACTCCCAGGTCGTGGGTGACAAAGATAACGGACAGGCCAAGCTTCTGGCGCAGACCGGAGAGCAGTTCCAGAATTTGGGCCTGGATCATCACGTCGAGGGCGGTCGTCGGCTCATCGGCCATGATGACTTTGGGATTGCAAGCCAGGGCCATGGCAATCATCGCCCGTTGACGCATACCGCCCGAATATTGGTGTGGATATTGCACGCGGCGGGAGGCGGCGATACCGACGAGTTCTAGCAATTCGCACACGCGTTTGTCAACAGCGGCTTTAGGTGTGTCTGGCTGGTGGCGCAGAATGGCTTCGGCAATTTGGTCGCCGATGATGCGCACCGGGTTCAGCGCATTCATTGCGCCCTGGAAAATCATGGCAATCTCTTTCCAGCGCACCTCCTCCATTTCCTTTTCGCTCAACGCCAGCACATCGCGCCCCATGATTGTCACGTCACCATCCACGATGCGGCCAGCGGCCGGCAGAAGCCGCATGAGGCTGAGCATGAGGGTGGTTTTGCCGCACCCGCTCTCGCCCACCAGCCCCAGCAGTTCGCCCTGGCGCAGGCTCAAGCTGACGTTTTCCACGGCCCGGGCCGGTGCGCCGAAGTCACTGACAAAATCAATCGAGATGTTGTTGACTTCCAGAATGACAGGCGCGTTGGAAAGATCGACGGTTGCGCGGGCCAGGGGCCGTTGCCGGCCATTATTGAATCGGACTTCAGCCGGACTTAACCGCCCGGTCAACCGGGCGATCATCTGCGCCCCGATGGAAAGGTAGTGAGACTCGACTCGCGGATTGAGAATTTGTTCCAGACCATAGCCCATCAAAGTGCAAGCCAGCACTACCCACACAATGCCGAAGCCGGGCGGCATCAGCGCCCACCAAGCGCCGGTGCTCATGGCGCCCCGGGTGAAGGCATAGTTGAGCATCTGCCCCCAGCTCAAGGTTGTAGGATCGGACAGGCCAAGAAAGCTCAGGGCGCTTTCGTTGAGGATCGCCAACGAGATCACCAGCACGGTGTTGGTGACAATGAGCGGCAGAACCAGCGGAAAAATGTGGCGGGCAATGATTCGCAAATGGCCGGCGCCGATAGCCCGCGCCCGCATGACGAACTTGCGCTCTTTCACCGCCAGCGTCTGCGAGCGCACCAGACGGGCGCTGCCCGTCCAGCCGACGACGCCAATAACAATGATGATGTTGAGCAGGCTGGGTTTGGTAAGCGCCACCAGCACAATCGTCAGCGGCAGGTCGGGGATGACGAGAATGATGTCGGTGAAGCGCATGAGGAGGTTGTCAATGCGCCCGCCGAAGTAGCCAGCGACCAGGCCGATGACGCCGCCGATGACGATGGAAATGAATGAGGCAAAAAAACCGACGGTGAGCGACACTCGCGATCCATAAATGAAATTCGTCAACACGTCCTGCCCGGCGTCGTCGGTGCCGAGCCAGTGTCCAGCGTTGGGCGGGGCGTAGATGGTGACAATCGTCACCGGAACCGGTTCATCCGGATCATACGGCGCAATCCACGGCGCGGCGACAGCAACGATTAGGGCGGCAATCAACATCGAAAGGCCGGCAAGTCCCATGCGGTTGCGCCGCAGGCTGCGCCAAAAATTTTTGAGATCGGTGGATTCGGGTTGAGCCATATTAAGTGGGGCGGGCCTTAATTCGTTTGCACGCGCGGGTCGAGGTAGGAATACAGCAAATCGGCGACGAGATTAGCCAGGATGACGCTGACAGCCAATAACAAGAATGCGCCTTGCAGAAGAGGGTAATCGCGGCGGACGACGGCCTCGTAGGTTGCCTGCCCCAATCCGGGCCACGAGAACACCGACTCGATCTGGATGGCCCCGGCCACGGTGAAGCCGAGATTCAAGGCGACGATGGTGACGATCGGCAGCGCAGCATTTTGCAAGGCGTGGTCTTTGAGTATCTGGAATGTGCTCAAACCTTTTGCTTTGGCGGTAAGAATGTAGTCTTCGGATAGCACGGTGAGCATGGTGCTGCGCATAATCAACACGTATTCGGCCACGTAAATGATCGTTTGGGTGAGGGTGGGCAGGATCATGTGTCTGGCGACGTCAACCCATTTGTCCCACTGCGTCGCAAAGGTTGCTCCGGGCGTGATCTGGCCGCCAATGGGCAGGCCCAGGTCGCGACTGCCCCAGAACAACAAGACAATTCCCAACCAGAAGGTGGGCATACTCCAGGCCACAAGACTGGTGACGAGGGCCGTATAATCCACGACTGTGCGTGATTTCCAGGCGGCAACGATGCCCAGGGTAATGCCGATGGTGATTGAGAGGAACTGCCCTGCGCCCACCAAAAGCAAAGTATTCCACAACCGCTCCCGCAGAATGTTGGCAACCGGGCGGTTGGTATGAAAGCTGATGCCCATCTCGCCGCGCAGGAGGTTGCCAATGTAGATGAAGAACTGTGTATCCAGTGGATTGACGGCGCAAGTCTCCGGGGCGAACTTGAGTGGATTGAGGCTGGTGAAGCAGTTGACGACAGGCTTATCCAGTCCAAACCGCACCCGGATCGCTTCCTGGGCGTCTTTCGTGAGGCGAGGGTCGCGCACTCCGGCGCGCGACGGGTCGCCCGGCAGGACTCGGAACAGGAAGAAGTTGAGCACAATGACAAAACCGACTGTGAACAGCGCCCAACCCACTTTTTGAAGGTAAAGAATAGAGTGTTTCATGCGGCAGAAACCAGATACTTCGGGTGGAGATCGGACTGCGATCCGATCTCCACACTCTAAACCACCAAGCTTTATTTCACCGGTTCGATGACGACTAAAGAGCTTACGTCTTCGAGCGCCAATTTGCCGGCATTGGTAAGCCAGCCGGTGAAGCGGTCGGTGCGGTACGCCTGCACCTCCTGGGCGTAGAAGGGAATGACGTACACCACGTCATCGTGGATGATTTGTTGCATCTCCCACACAATTTCCTTGCGTTTTTCGGAGTCAAGCTCCACCGACTGCTGGGCAAACAGTTCGTCGTACTTCGAATTCGAATAGCCGGTTTCACTACTGCCAGTCGGGATTTGCTCGGTAGTCATCACCCCCAACAGCAGATTCGGGTCAGGGTCGGACCCCCAGCCCCATAGCATCACGTCAAAATCAAAAGCCGGGCAACAAGCGGCGGTCAGCGCATCCGGGTCCATGGCCTGAAGTTCGGTTTTCACGCCCAC
Organism: uncultured Anaerolineales bacterium; assembly: GCA_964431175.1. Lineage (GTDB taxonomy): Bacteria > Chloroflexota > Anaerolineae > Anaerolineales > VGOW01 > VGOW01. Next base: position 7,835 of record CAYSIV010000161.1, on the reverse strand, counting down.
CTGCGTCCACATCTCCGAAAGCAATTCCGCCATGCGCGGGGCAGTGGTGCTGTCGCTCGGCCAGTTCATGCGTAAGACAAGCGGATTTGTGCCGTCGGGCATTTCGCGCACGCCGTCGCCGTCGGTGTCTTTATAGCCGCCGTCATCAAGCAGTTGGTTCGCTTTGGCAACATCGTATTCGTAATCTGCCAGCGAATTGTTGTACCACCGGCCCAGGCCGATGGGAATGAGCGTCAGGCCGGGGTCGCCCAGGCCGAGCAAGACCACGTCAATGATTTTCTTTTTATCCGTGGCATGGGCCAGAGCCAGACGCACATTGCGATCCAGGAGGGCCGGGTGACCTGTGCAAACGCCGCCCGCGTCCGTCGGGCAATTTTCGGGCGCAACCTGGTTGAGAATGATGTCACTAACTTCGGGCGCGTAGGGCGCGCCGGTGACCAGCTTGACGTTCGGCTCGTTGCGCAGGGATACTGCCGCCGTGTTGGGCATCTCGGTGATCATGTCCACTTGCTTTGTTTTCACGGCCTGCACCAACGCGTCCTGATTGTTAAACGTCTGAAAGACGACCTCATCGATCTTGGGCGGGTTCTGGAAATGAGTCTTGTTGGCAACCAGATGAACGAACTCGTTTTGCTTGTACTCTTTCATCATGAACGGCCCGGTGCCAATCATCTCGGTGTTTTCAAACTCGGTGGCGGTCGTTCCCTCAGTATGATCTTTCCAGATGTGCTCAGGCAGGACGTAGAGGTACGACAGCAGATAGTCCATGTTTGGCACCGGCTCGGTCAGCGCCACCACCACCGTGCTGTCGTCGGGCGCTTCAATGCTCTCGAAGCTGGCGGTGTAAGAATTGAGGTAGGGGAAATCCTCGTGGCTCTTGTACAGGTTGATGGAGAAGGCCACATCTTTGGCCGTCATCGGCTGGCCGTCGTGGAAGTCGATACCGGAGCGAATCTTGAACGTCCACGTCAGACCGTCGTCGGAGACGGAACCGCTCTCGGCTACATCGAGCTTATAAGTGCCATCCAATTGAAACTCGTAGAGGGTGTCGTACACGAGGGCGAAGATGGTATACGCTTCGGACAGCACCGCCGCGCCGGGGTTGAGGGTGTCGGGGCTGCCGGCCCAGCCGATGCGAACGACCGCCGGCGCCTCGGTGGCAGGCGGCGCGTTGGTGGCCTCGGGCGCGGTTGTCGCCTGAGGCGCGGCAGTGGTGGCGCTTCCGCCGCAGGCTGAAACCATAACCGTCAGGGTCAGTAGAACAGATATAGACCAGTGTCGTTTAGACATGTTTCTCCTCCTGATGAAATTGTGTGATGGTGAGTTGTGGCCGTCGGCCACGCGGCGTTTTGTGCGCTTAGGGTAGCACGATTATTTAGAATGGGCAATTCTGGTAGGGGCGAAGCATTCGCGCAAGGTTTCAAGAAGACTGCGAGTCTCTACACGAATGCTTCGCCCCTACACATGATCGCGCGGCATGGTAAACGTCCATGTTTTGCTGAAGATGCGGGTGTTTCCCTCGTAAGCGTCAACCATGTTCGTCACCCGGAACGTCGTCGCATCCGACGTCATCACGCTCGATGTTTCAATCCGCACGCGCCAATCGCCCCGGCTAAGTTTCGCTGAGTGGTCGCACTGCGCCGTCGCCGAAAGCGGGTCGCCTTCGACGATGGTAAAAGTATCGGTAGTTTCGTTGTCGTATTCCAGGCCGTCGGGGTGGCGGACACAACCGGCGTCGTTGTGGTCAATCAGCGTGTGCTTGCTGTTGATCACGTCGTGACGCACCTCGCGGGTGCGGCTGGGGACGCGCAAAGTCTTCAGCGCCAGCGGCGTGGAAATTTCTGGCGGCTCAAACGGCTTGAGAGTTTCGTCGGCGGGCTGGAGGGACCGAATCGGGAGATTGAGGTGGCCGGTGAAGAGGGTGAGAGTGACCGGCCTGGGTGAGGGCCAGGCAAACGGCCAATACGTCGGGGAGACCGTCACCCGGAGTTTGTGGCCTTTTGGCATCGAATAGCCAATTGCGTTGAGCTTCACCGCCACTGTGTAGTGCTGGCCCGGCTCAACAGGCGACGGGTGTTCGTGAGAGTCGCGATGAGTGAGGTTGAGCAGGCCTCGGGTGATCAACGCCGAAGCCCCCGTTGGCGAAATATCACACAGTCGCACCGCGACCAGGGCGTTCGATTGATCCACGGAGACAGTAAGAGTCGCCTCGGGGAAGCCGAGAATGTCCAATGAAGAGTCGAGCGGCGCAGAGTCGAAGCACAATGAAAGTGCATCGTCGGCGCGCTGGTCGGGCGGAAAGTCGCCGGGCAGGCCGTAAGCGCACCACACGCCGGAGTTCAGGCCGTTGGCTTGAGCGCCGGTGAGTTGGAGTAAACCTCCCGAAGGTTTCAAACCTTCGGGAGGTTGTAGGCCGTTGTTGGTAATTAGTAATTGGTAATTAGAGATTGAGGGTGGTGGCCAGGCAGAGTCGGCGACCCATTTGCCGGGCCATGTCACCTGAGTCGGCGCGGGCGGGGCGCTGTCCAAAATATACGAGCGCAGAATCGGCTCGTCCATGATGCCGTTGCCGGAGGTTCCTTTGAGCCAGTAATCCCACCAGCGCAAACATTCCTGGTTGAAGCCGATGGCCGGCGCCGGGACGCCTTCTTCGGGGTAGGTGTGCGCCCACGGGCCGATGAGGCCTTTGCGCGGGCAGGACAGGCCTTCGAGCAGGCGCGGAATGGCGTTGGTGTAGCCGTCGGCCCAGCCGCCGATGGCGTAAACGGCACAGGTGATGTCGCCGTAGGGGCGTTTCACGAAACGCCCTTCTTCGCACACCGAGCCATGCTTCCAAAAAGAGTCGCGCCGCTGATGGGTGAGCCAGGCCTCGACGAAGGGCGGCGTGTTTTCGAGCCGATTGAGCCACATTTCGCGCCAACGCTCGCCGACGAATTTTGGATCGGGCGGCCTGGCATTGTAGAGAAGCATGATGGATGCCCAGGCCAGCATGTCGGACGCCAGCAGGCAACCGCCCATGTAGTGAACATCGTCGGCGTAGCGGTCGTCGGTGGAGCAGACGGTGATGAGGGCTTTGAGTTCTGGCGGTCGGCGCGCGGCGATTTGCAAGCCGTTGAAGCCGCCCCATGATTTGCCGATGATGCCGAGACGGCCAGAGCACCAGGGTTGCCCGGCAATCCACTTCAACACTTCGAGCGCATCGTCTTGTTCCTGCGGTAAATACTCGTCGAGCAGGAGGCCGTCCGAGTCGCCACTGCCGCGCATGTCCACCCGCACGCAGGCGTAGCCGTGTCCGGCGATGTAGGGATGCCGAATCGAGTCGCGGAGCGCCGTGCCGTCGTTCTTGCGATATGGAATGTATTCGAGAATGGCCGGAACAGGATGGCTTTCGGCGTCAACCGGCAACCAGATGCGGGCGGCGAGCTTTGTGCCGTCGGCCAACGGGATGAAGGTGTTTTCGATTTCGTGGATGGGGCGGGGGAAGGAGGTTTTGATTTGGGCCATAGATTTTGGGATGGCGCTCACTCTCTTCATTCCAAGTTCTATTTCTGATTGACCATCACCAGCCCAACAATACACACAACAACGCCGATCAGATTCGTCAGCGAGATTTTATCTTTGAACAACAACAGCCCAATCGGAATCAAAATCAGGGCGCTAGCGACGTTGGCAACCGCGCCAGCTACGCTAATGTTCCAGCCGGAACGGTAAACGAGCAGAAATCCGACTTCCAGGCCGACGAGGGCGAAGGCCAACGCGACGCTGACCCAGTTCACTTGCTTGAAGGCATTGCCAAGCCCGTCCTTGATTGGATAGAACAGGAGGAGGCCCAGACAGAGGAGGAAGGCGGTGGCGTAAGTTACAGCTAGAGCAACAGCCGGGTTGGCGTTGGCGGGGGTGAGCTTTTGAAAGAAGTGGTAAAGAACGGTGGAGAGGACGGCAAGGCTGATGGAGAAATAGAAGAGGAACATACGGTTGAGCGAGTGTGAAGGGATGATATGCAGGGGCGCGGCGCCGCGCCCCTGCATATCAAATGTCGTACAGGTTGCCAGCCAAATACTTGAGGCCGGTGTCTACAGCCACAGTGACGACGGTATGGCCGGGGCCGAGTTCCTGGGCCAGGCCCAACGCGCCGACGACGTTCGCCCCGGTTGAAATTCCGGCGAAGATGCCTTCTTCCTTCGCCAGCCGTCTAGCCATGTGCCGGGCTTGATCTTCGTCAATGCCGTGTGCCTCATCGTAGAAGTCTTTATTCAACAGAGGTGGCACAAACCCGACTCCGATTCCTTCGATGTGATGCGCCCCGGCCTTGCCGGTCGAAAGCACGGCTGAGGTTGCCGGTTCAAGCACGACGATGCGCGTGTTGCGATCTGCTTCTCGCAAAACCTGAGCCACGCCCATCACCATCCCTGCCGTGCCGACTGCGGCACAGAAGGCGTGAATAGGGCCGCTCACTTGCTTCAGCAATTCGCGTCCGATTTGCGAGTATCCCTTGATCGAGTCTCCGTTGTAGAGCTGGTTGGTGGCGTAGACACTGCCTGTTTCGGCGAGCTTCTTGGCCTGCTCCATCATGCGCGGGATCAAGTCGGGGGTGATTTTGCCGCCCACACTTGGCACGAGCGTTAGCTCAGCGCCGAAGGCACGCATGGTGCGCAATTTCTCCTGAGCAAACGCGTCGGACGAGACGACTTTGAAGGGATAGCCCTTCACCGCGCAGATAAAGGCCAGCGATGAGCCGGTGCTGCCACCCGTGTACTCAACCACCGTCATGCCGGGGCGCAGGTCGCCACGCGCCTCGGCTTCCACGATCATCGCCAGCGCCATCCGATCCTTGTAAGAGCCGGTCGGGTTGAAGTATTCGAGCTTGACCAGCACCTCGGCGCTGTTTGCAGGCAGAACTTTCTGCAAACGGACGATAGGCGTGTTGCCGATTGCGCCCAATGTCGAAGCGACAAGATGAGGCGGATTGTTGGCGGGCATCACGCTTCACCGACCTTTCGTATACCAGATCGACCCCGGGCTGTCGTAGCTATAACCTTCGCCCATGATCACCTGCGTGTTGCCCTGATCGTCAATATCCATCTCATAGTAATCGCCAAACGGGAAGCGGAAGCCGTCGGTAGTAATGTAACTGTACCCGGCGGCAAAGGTTGAAATATCTGCCTCGGCTGACCAGCTTGCGCCGCCGTTCGTTGAACTGCGATAGTAGGTGTTCCAAAACCCACTGGGCGAACGGGCATCCATCCACGAGATGCGAACGTCGCCAGCGGCCCCGGCGGCAATGGCCGGGAAGGCGTGTGGTGTGTTAGCGGGCGCGAGCGACACGTCCGCTTTGGTTGACCAGGTTGAGCCGCCGTTGGTGGATTTGGCGAAGTAGATGCGGTTTGGAGTTTTGTCGGCCACATTCGAATTCCACAACGCATACAACGTGCCCGCCGCATCCGAGGTCATCGTCATTTGCGCGCCAAGAAAAGCCCAGCCGCACAAGTAGGCCGAGCAGTCAGGCGGCGCGCCGGAAACATCCAACGTGATATTCGTCCATGTCGCGCCGTGATCCGCTGACTTGCTCACGTAGAGGTTGACTGGCCCCTTCGCGCCTCCGTTTTGTTTGTAGCCGGCCCACGAGAAATATACATTGCCATCAGGAGCCACTGTGCCGCCGCCCGCCAGCGACCAGCCGAGCTTGGCGTTGGGGTTGACTTGACTCGCGGTGAAGGTTGCGCCGCCATTGTGTGATGAGGCCGCCCAAACTTTTTGCGCATGGTTGAAGGCTACGTACACATCCTGGCCGCGCACGGCGAGAATCGGTTTGTCGGTTCCGGCGTTGGTGCTGTCGGCAGTGATGACCGACCAGATGGTTCCAAAGTCGATGGATTTGGCAACGACGGTGTCGCTCTTGTTGTTCTGCAACCACGAGGCGTACACGGTGCGGCCGTCAACCGGGTCAACGACAATCTGCGCGTCCCACTGGCCGGTACCAGGGGAGGCGATCTGAGTCGGGGCCGCCCACGTTGCCCCGCGATCACTGCTGATTTGCAGAATCATGGTCGGGCTGGGGCATGACGGGCAACCCGGCACGCCCAGGTATTGCGGGTAGAGCATATAGACATGTCCGAAACGGTCGGCGGCGATGGCCGGTTCCCATTGATCGCCCGAAGTGTAGCCGAGGCGGATTTGGGGAGAGAAGCCGCCAGCCGGTGGCGGCAAAGCCGCCGTCGTCCTTTGAACGACCGGTGCTTCCACGACGCTTCTGAGAACAGTGCCACTGCGGCGTTTAGCTTTGACGCCGATGTCGCTTCCGGCGGCGATCAGCGCCGCCAACAATACAACCAGCAAAAGAAGGAGCGTTGATTGATACAGCCACGAACGTGATGGATGGGTTGTGTTCATGTCAGCCTCCGGCGAAGATTTGTCACAGTATAGAGTCAAAGCGAATGATGTCAAGCGGTTGTTTGAGAGCCCGGGTTATACTTGTCGCACTTCATCTTCGAGGAGGAGCTTTATGACGCGCGCTCGACTACGTGATCTCGGCATCACCATCGGCACTTATCCCACCGGCCCGCACAACGCCATCACCGATGTGCCCGGGGTGTGGGTGGGCCACACGACACTCATCTACGACCGACCGCGAATCGCCCGCACCGGGGTGACGATGATCGTACCGCGCGAGGGCAACATCTGGAAGGACAACGCCTTTGCCGGGTTTCACTCGTTCAACGGGTGCGGCGAGATGACGGGCATGCACTGGCTTACTGAGTCCGGCCTGCTGTGTTCGCCGATAGCCATCACCAACACCCATCAGGTTGGGTTGGTGCACGAAGCGATGGTGAGTTACGGCCATGAGCGCGGCCACACCGACATTGGCGCTTTGCCAGTGGTGGCCGAGACCTGGGATGGCTGGCTGAATGATGCCGACGCGCATCATCTAACCCAAGAGCATGTTTACGCCGCCTTGGATGGCGCCGCGCCCGGCCCAGTGGCCGAAGGTTGTGTGGGCGGTGGAACCGGAATGATTTGCTGTGACTTCAAGGGCGGCATCGGTACTTCGTCGCGCGTCGTCGAAACCAAGAGCGGCACTTACACGATTGGGGCGCTGGTGCAGGCTAATCATGGCGACCGCAATCTGTTTCGAATAGACGGCGTGCCGGTTGGCCGCGCGATTAGCGAAGCGCACACGCCCATGCCCTGGGCTGAAGCGCCCGACACCAGTTCCATCATCATCGTCGTCGCCACCGACGCGCCTATGATTCCGACCCAGTGCAAGCGCCTGGCCCAGCGGGCGACGGTTGGCTTGGCGCGCACGGGTGGCATCGGCCACAACGGCAGTGGCGACATCTTTCTGGCCTTTGCCACCGGCAACCACTTTGCCGACCACGGCGAGTCGCTGTACGACCTGAAGATGATGCCGCATCATCACCTGAACACGATATTTGAAGCCGAGGCCGAAGTCGTGGAAGAAGCAATTCTGAATGTACTCACGGCGGCGGAGACGACGACCGGCTTCAAGGGCCGCACGGCGCATGCATTGCCTCTGGAAGAAGTGAAGAGGGTGTGGGAGAAGTATCGAGGATAGCTCTCAAAGGGAAAGCGGCTGACTGATGACTCAAAAGCTCTTTTGTTACGTGGACGAAACCGGGCAAGACACTCGCGGCAAGTTGTTTATCGTTTCGGTTGTAGTGACTGCTGACGAACGAGACGAATTACGCCGGTTGTGCGAGATTATCGAACGAGAAACAGGTAAGAATCGCGTGAAATGGAGCGATGCCGCTCACGTGCGGCGCTTAGTATTTGTCCAAAAATAAGTTAATCAATTTGAATTTGGTCGAATGGTATAG
>CAYSIV010000160.1:0-13766 GCA_964431175.1 uncultured Anaerolineales bacterium | reverse complement strand
CCGCATCTCTCGTGGCCCAGCACGACGATGATTGCGGGCGGCGGATCAAAATGCTGGACGGCGTATTCCAGGCTGGCCTGGTTATCGTCGTCGGCAAAGTTGCCGGCCACCCGAACGACGAACATGTCACCCAACCCCTGGTCGAAAATGACTTCGGGCGGCACCCGCGAGTCGGCGCAGGCCAAGATGCAAATCTTGGGGGTTTGCTTCAACGCGAGTTTTACCATATCGTCGAAGCCCGTGTGGGGATGAAGCATAGGCCCTTTGCGGTAGCGTTGATGACCGTCAACGAGTTCACCAAACACCTTCGATGGATCATAAGGGACAGGGGTTTGATTCGACGGATCAGAGGTATGAACTGTTTCAGGTTCGCTTGCCATGGTGGAGTCTCCTTGAGTGTTGGGTGTGGGTGTGCGCTTCGTCGCGAGGCGCACACCTAGGGGTTGATAGTCCGCGAAGGCTTAACTCATGCCAGCCAGGCGCTAATAGTGAAGGGTGAGCACGTCGTTTTCGCGGATTACTTCTCCCGCGTTGGGGTTCTGCGCTTTCTTGAGCGCCCGGCGATTCCGCCATCCAGTGACGGCAATGCCTTGAGTCTACCGGTAACTGAGAGGTGGCATGGTGAGCTTTTGCCCGACCGCGAGATTGTCGCGGTTGGCGAGCTTGCTTAGCCGCGCAATTTCATCGCCAATCTTATTGACCAGGGCGGGGTCTTGCACGTGATACTGGGCGCGCACGATCTGGAGCAGATGTTCGCTCTGTCCGACCGTATACACCCAACTTTCCTCGGCCGGGCCTTTCTCTATGTCTTTGGTCCACTTGCCATCATGCAAAAGCCAGGCTTCGCCCTTTTCGTTGACGCACCAGACTGCATCTTTGCTGACAGCGGCCACAACGGTCGCTTTACCCGTCGGGTCTGCATGCCAGCCACTGCCTTCACGCCGGAATAATTTGCCGTCCGTCTGGGCATACCAGACGGTTCCATCGGCGCCGACCGATATCGTCTTGGCATCCGCCCCGCCGCTATACGTCGAAATCTTAGTCCACTGGCCGCTCTTCATATGCCATAGCTCGTGGGCCTGGTTGACACACCAGACTTCATCCTTGCTGACAGCGGCGATGACGGTCGCTTTACCTGTCGGGTCTTGCTTCCAGGCGCCGCCTTCACGGCGGAATAATTTGCCGTCCGTCTGGGCATACCAGACAGTTCCATCGGCGACGCCGACCGATATCGTCCTGGCATCCGCCCCGCCACTATTCGTCGGAATTTTAGTCCACTTGCCGCCATCCATCGAAAGGGCATTTTCCACATGCCATATTTCGTGGTCTTTGTTGACACACCAGGCTTCGCCCCAGTCGACAGCGGCGACGACGTCCGCTTTGCCATCCTTATCCGGACTCCAGCCTACATACCCGGCATCGCCGTATAAACGGAAGATGGTGCCGTCCGTCTCACCGGCGGCCCAGATGCCGCCGGCTTTCCCCACCGAGATATATTTTAGTTTTAATCCAGACATGGTATGACCTCCTTAGAACAGTTTCCGAGTCGGTTTACGTATTTTTGCTCGCGGCGGATTGTCAAATCCGCCGCTGGATTTGACAATCCAGCGGGAGCAGGCCGTAAACGAAAGTGGAATTTGCTCTAAGGTCGCGAACTTGTAGATCATCTCGATTGCCTCCGCTCTGGCGACAAACTGCGGCCGACGATGGCGCCAGTCGCGCGGGAGCGTGGATGGCGGTTTTATGGAAATGTAACGGTAAGAAAGAGATATTGCGGCTAATCATACCCTAATTGTGCTATTCCTGAGCCTGCAAATATGCTTTCAGGCCGCTAAAGGATTTCTGTATCCTATCCTTCGTTTCCTTAACCAAAAGCGGTTCGGCAAGTTGGGCGATGCCAGTCGCTTCCGACTTAACGCTCCAGGTAGTTCAATCGGCCCCTCGGCCCAATCCTTGTGGTGCTGAACATCGGTCAGGACAGCGAAAATGATCTCAGGCGGGAAATTGAAGATGTCAATCGCTTCGACTTTCATTCTCAATTAAAGTGACGCCAACATGGCTGGACACAGGCGTGGTCATTGTTACGCGGCCTTCAGCGACGGCGGGTACTTTGCCGCCAGTCTGGCGACGGTATTGAAGCCGCGAAACGTTGCTTGAATTTTCAGCGTTCGCTCGAACAGCGCGTTGGAGAAGGTTGATTCGCTTTGCTTCTTTTGGCACAACCAGTAGACTTCCCGGCCATGCACGTGAAAATCGTCAATATCGGTCTTCAAGCGCATCAGGGCTTTTTCGGCCTCATCCGGCAATGGCCCGGCCAGGAAGGCGACGTTGAGCGCGCCCGCCGACCTTATCTCTGGGTCTGAGAAGGGTTTATAGTGCGCGATGTCTGCAACCTCGGCGTCGGTTCGGATAAACGTAGCCACCTCGTAGCCGAGCGATTGGCGTAGAAGCGCTTCGATTCTTTTTTGCAGAGCTTGCGCCTTGCCGGACTTCGTTTCGAATATCACGTTGCCGCTGGCGATGAAAGTCTCGACCCTCGAGAACTCAAGCGATTCGAAGAGCGCTCGGAGTTTCTCCATTTTGACGGTATGGCCGCCAACGTTTATGGCCCGCAGGAAGGCGATATATCTAGGCATTTGATTTTGACTTTCGCGTCAACGGGGCCACGGTTCGCCCGTTGGTTGAATCCTCGATCAGTGTCGCCAGCCGTTTGAGCCGGGTCTCTTCTTTCTTGGCGCTCGCCACCCACCAACTGGCCGCCCGTTGATACCACGGCGGCTGGGTTTGAAAGAAGGCCCAGGCTTTTTTGTTCGCCCTAAGTTTCTTTTCGTGAGCATCGTCGAGCTTTTGGCCTCTTTGTTCGTAGGAATACACTGCCGACCGGGCTTCCTGGCGATTCTGAAAGGCTTTGAGACCCGCCGGTTGCATCAGGCCCAATTCGATGAGTTCCGTCGCCCGTTTGATGTTGACGGCGCTCCAAATACTGCGCGGCTTGCGGGGCGTGAAGCGAATGGTATAGCTGACCTCATCAACGCTTTTTCGGATGCCGTCAATCCAGCCAAAGTACAGCGCCTCATCCACTGATTCGGGCCAGGTGAGGCTGGGCTTGCCAGAATCTATTTTGTAGTAGCCGACCCACAGCTCCGAATCTTTATCGTGGTTTGCCGCGAGCCATCGGCGAAATTTGGATGGGGAGGAGAAGAAGGTTGGTTTCATCAGCGGTGCAAGGCCTGCACGGATCGCATCAGGTGAATGGTGCGCTCGCCTAACAGGTGGACAATGAGGCGGTGAAAGGCTAGCGCGGCGGGTGGATCGCTGTGCTCCATGCGTTCCAGCGCGGCCCGGGTCAGCCGATAGGTAACGCTGGCTTCATTGGCGAGGATATCCGCCGAGCGCTTGGCGCCCAGGTAGAACCCTAACTCGCCCACCGTGCGTCCCCGCGCATGGTTTCCAGTCGGATGGGCTTCTGGCCCGGATGCTCGATCTGGCTGGTCACCTGGCCGGATTCGATGAAGAACAGATCGTCTGTTTCACTATATTGGCAGTCCCAACCGCTCTGGCCTGCCCGCCTTTTACGAGTTGCACGTTTGAGTGTGGGAGCGCAACCCGAACGGCACGTTCGCGGATTGGAACCCGCAGGTATCCTGCGAGGAATACATCCCATAGAGCGACACGCGCGGGGCAAGTCACTCACAGCCCGATGCGCTCTACCTTCTAGCCAGACCGCAGGGGTTTCAAAGACTCCTGCGGTTTGCCGTGCCCCTCGTTTATTATTGCTTCCGCCTGCCATTCCCATTCTGACTCAGATACTTCTTCAGGAACTTGTTACAATCGACAAATGGTGTTTTCGGGCAACCTGCCGTTAACGTGGTCGAATTAGTGTCGTTCGGGGAGTCGGGTCAGGCGAACCTGGTCGTCTTCCACGACGGCAAAATGGCCGACCCAATCTGACCGGCTGTCCAGCGCGGCGACGATGACGTGAACTGCGTGCGCGACCGAAGGTGCCGAAATCCTAAACAGGACAATGCCGCTGGAAGCAGGCAGCCCTGCCCGAAAAGCCAATTCGCCAAAATCCTAATCGAAGGTGAGGAGCAAGCGATCATCGGCTTGGGCGCGGGCCAGCACATCCGGATGGGAGATGCCCGGCGCGTCAGTGCGAATCCATGCGACGTCGTGACCAAGCTCACGGAGGGCGGCGACTGCATCGCCGGGAAAGTTCTCGTTGGCCAGAAAGCGCACGGACTAAATCCCAGCGACCGTGAGGGGATAAATCCGTTCGGCCTTTAGCCGCAGACCGGCGTAGGCCAGACAAGCGAGTATATCTTCGTGCGTCAGGCCAGGGTAGTTGCGCAGTAGATCCGCTTCGCTCCATCCTTGGGCAAGCAAATCAATAATGAACTCAACGGCCAGGCGCGTTCCCCTAACCACGGGCTTGCCGACGAGAATTTGGGGGTCAATCACAATGCGGTCGTGCGTCTCCCGCCTTTCGCGACGGTCTTCGATCTCGCGTGACAGCGGGGAGGAGATCCTTTATCCGCCAAGTGGGCAGTGGCGTCGAGTCTGCCTCACAAATTCCATAATACCAGCCTGCTGCCATGATATAGAGCGTGATGTTTTGTTTGCGTGGCGAAAACCCGATCAGCATCCAATTGGCCTCGCGGCCACGGGCGTATTTGTAGTGGTAGCTGCCGAAGCCTACGATGATTTGACAATTTGTCATTTTTCTACGCGCAATGCACCAATGAGCACGCGCATGTCCGGCTGCGCGCCCGGCCCAGCGCTAGGCGCTCGTTCACCCGTGGCAGTATCGGCTAAGCCCACATAGAGATTAAACTCACCGGTTGCCATATCGAGCGGAAGCGTCAGCGTGCGCACATCCAAGATGTATTCTCCAGGCAACCAACCAGTGGTGGGGCGACTCCAGTTCTGGGGAATACCGTCGCTTTGTGCCCACACTCTTCCTTCGCTGTTCCCCACATGAATAAATCCGCTGTAGCTCGCCGCTGGCGTGGTTAGGCCTTTCCAGATGAGGATGACGGTGAAACTCTCTCCAGGACGCAAGGCTTGGGAACTGATTGAATAGCCAACCAGTTCGGCAAAATTGCCCCAGCGGGCATCGCTGGGGTGTTCAATATCGGGAATTATGAAGTTGTGTTCAGGCGCGATGATGGAAATCTCACCAAGCGGGGCGGTGGCCTGTTCACCAATCAGTTGTAGCGCCCAATGATAGCGGCCATTCAAGAGTGAAGCCGGCAACTGAAGGCGGTGTTGCCCGCGCCAGACATCGCCTGCTTGCCACAGCGATGCGGGAAAATCGTCACTCACCGGACTGACCTGGACAGCGAACACGCTTTTTGCCTGAGAATCCAATAGGTGCAATTCAGCCATCACATTGGACAGAGGGGCGCGATCCGCTTGCCAAAACAAGGTAATAAGCACTTGATCACCAGGGCGGGCTTCGCCGCGATCGAGGGTATAGCCCAGGAGGGTCAAGCCGTTTCCCACGGCCAGGTTCGAGACCTTCTGCATTTGCAATAGGGGAATACTCGCCGGGTGATGCGGGCGCTGGACGGTCAATTCACCCAGATCAAAGTGAGGGGCCACTGCGTTGCCCGCTGCGTCAATCAGGCTATTGGGGGCAAGTGTTTCAAGGTCAAAGACCGTGCCCTGCACATGATAACGGCCGGGCGGCGTGCCAGGCAGAACTTGAATGCGCTGCGCCCATAGCGCATATTGACCAACAGGCCAGCTGGAGGCAACAAATGGTGAGCGTAGCCAAGGCGGAAAATTCGATGTCCCCCAAACTAATCCAGCTACATCTGTCACCGACAAAGAAAGAATATATGGGGCCGCCACCGGTTGCCGAACACCAGCAAACAAAGTCACATCTAGCCAGTTGTCCGAGGCCAAAGTTGGCGAATTGAAGTCCGTGCCGTATATCTCTACCCCCCCTGCAAACGAGGCGCGGAAGGGCATGGTGCCTTGAAGGCCTTCCGCCTCAAAAGCAGTATGGCGCAAGGGATTGGGTATTTGGTCAATGACACCAATTTTTAACCCGAACAAGAGCACACCGCTGACGCTCAGACCGACCCAGGCGCGCTGGTTGAATGGCTCGCGCGCCGGTTTAGTGGGTGTCAATGCGCCTCGAGGGAAACGCATCAATGTCAGCCCGCCCGCGACCAGCGCTGCTGCCGAAATCAGGTCGGCGCTGGCGCGGAGCGGCGTTTCAGCGAAACGGATGGTCACGGTGTGGTCGCCCGCTGGGACACTAAAACGGATCAATCCGGTATCCGGTGTGACCTGGATGGTGGTGGGTTGGCCGTCTATTGCCACCTCCCACCCCGGATAATAAAATTGTTGATAAACAGCCTCGAAAGTTTGCGGCGCTTCAATCACATAGCGAGCCGCCAATGGGTCATTGGAGAGTGATCGCAGCGTCGCTTTTGCCTGTGAGGCCGAGGCGGCTAAACGGTCAGGAGCGTCGCCATTGACGATCGCCAAGTAAAGCTGATCGTCTTTCGGAAACGTTTGTATGCTCCGAGGCAGGTACTCGGAATACTCGTAGGCGCCTTCCTGGAAAGTGTCGCGACGAAGTTGTCGTTCTAATTCTAAGGTAACGGACGGCAGCGAGCCGCAGTAAGTGCAATGCAGCCAGCGGAGGTTGGCTAAAACGAGCGAGAGGCACACGAGGCCACTCCCCCAAAAACCAATGTCTTCCCAGCCTTTGAGACCAGCGCCGATTAGAATGGCCGCGCACAGCGCCGCCAGTCCCAACATTCGCCAAGGAAATTGAACGAAGTGTAAGATGGGAAGCTGTTCCCACACGACCGCGCTGCTGGGTAGTGTCATCCAACTGTAAAAGAGCAGTCCAAGGGTAAAATAAATCACCGTCCATCTATGTGGCCGAAAGCGACACCGGGCCAATGCCAAAAGAGCTGGAACCACTAGGAGGGCAACGACCAATCCAATACCGCGCGGTGGCGACGGGTTGATGAGGAGCGGGTCAACGGTTTGCGGTGGGGCTAGCAGTTCATAGATGCTGATGAAATTATTGGCGTAATGCAAGACAGGCGAACTTACCAGCCGATCAGTTCGCACTAGGTTGCGTTCAAAGAAGGCCGGGACCCAAAAATATGCCGCCAGCGCTAGGCCCCACAGCAAAGCTGCGCTCCCCAGCGCCAGGTGTTTCCAGGCGCGTTTTTCGAGGGCTTGGACGAGTACCCACCCGCCAATTAACGGTGACGCTAACATTGCCATCAGATTATGGCTGGGAAACAACGCAGCGTAGCACACCCCACCTATGACTGCCCAACGCCAAGAAGCTTGTTGCATCGCACGCCGGATGGCCCAGAGCGTCAGCGGTACCCACAGCCAAGCGGTCACTTCGGCTAAGGCGGCGCGATAATACACATCGTAAGCCAAATAGGGCGCATACATGTACGCAACGGCGGCGGCCAGTCCTGACCATGGGCCGAATAGGTCGCGCACAAAAAGAAACATCCCTAGACCCGCCAGCCAAATGTCCAGGCCGAACAGAATGTTAATCGCGACGGGATAGGAGAAACCAGCAAGATGGATCAGCACCAAAGGATACGAAGAGAGCGGCGCATAAAAATTGAAAAGCGGGTACCCAAAGCCTCGCCCCATGTCTGGAACCCAACGTGGAAAAAAATAACCGGCCTGCCAGAGGCGCTCAAGGGCATAGGCTTTATGAATGTGGAATTGAAGGTCATCGGCGCACAAGATAGCCGGATGTGCCAATGGTTGCAAAGCAACTAGGCTAAAGGCGGTGAGGGTTAAAAACGGTAACAGGGTAATGAAATTTTTGTGCATAACAAAACTTTTACTGTCGTTTCGAGCAAAATTATTTGACTATTATTAATTTCGAGTATTTCCCACTTGACGTGGGTCAGGGATTGACAGGGCGAAAATAACGTCACCGCAAGAGCAGTTTACGTAATCGAGCCGCTCATGCGGGGTCTGAAAACCCTGCATTTTCCGCATAGCGTGTGTATATGTAACATAATCCGCATGTTCATGCCCTTGTTGTGCGAGAATTTCAGGCCATCCAACTGGTTCCCCACGTCAAGTGGGAAATACTGGTTTATTACCGTATGAAGCCGTCTCCGGAGCGTATACATGTTGTAATGAGATACTCACCCAAATGACCATACTTTTGTCAACTATAATTGGTTAACTAAAATTCGCTGAGAAATCTACAAATGATTGTTCCATTATTGCAGACCAAATTATACATCCCTAGACCGCAACCCGGCCTGGTACACCGCGAGCGGTTGATCAAAAGGTTGGATGAGGGCCTAAAGGGCAAACTGATCCTTGTTTCGGCACCCGCCGGATTCGGGAAGACCTCCCTCCTGGGTGAATGGTTAGCCTTCAGCAAACACAAGATTACCTGGCTTTCGCTGGACCAAAGCGATAGAGACCCAACGCGTTTTTGGACCTATTTCATCGCTGCATTGCAAAAGCTTCGGGAAAACCTCGGCGAACATGCTCTGGCGTTACTACGTGAACAAGGGCAGCTGCGTCCTGCTACCGAATACTTTCTGACACTGCTGCTAAACGAGATCGCCGCGTTTCCGGACGATTTTGTGTTCATTCTAGATGATTACCATATCATCGACACGCCAGAGATTAATGAAGGCCTTACTTTTTTGCTGGATCACGTATCATCACAGATGCACTTGATCCTTACCGGTCGTAGCGATCCACCTCTACCGCTAGCACATTGGCGCGCGCGCAACCAGCTCGCCGAGATTCGCGCCGATGATCTGTGTTTTACATCTGAGGAAGCCGCGACACTTCTCAATCAAAGGATGGGCTTGAATCTCTCACCCGGCGATATTGCCGCACTGGAAATGCGTACCGAGGGTTGGATTGTTGGCTTGCAACTTGCGGCCCTTTCAATGCAAGGGCGCACCGATATCACCGAATTCATCACAACCTTCACTGGCAGCAATCACTACATCGTCGATTACTTAACCGAAGAAGTGTTGCAACGTCAATCTGAATCCGTCCGGTCATTCCTCCGGCACACTTGTGTTCTGGATCAGTTATGTGACTCGCTGTGCGAGGCAGTGACCGAGCACGGCGGTAACCAAGATATGCTCGAACATCTGGAGCAGGCTAATCTGTTTACAATCTCCTTGGACGATAATCGCCAGTGGTACCGTTACCATCATCTCTTGGCTGAGATGCTACGGAACCGGTTACAGCACACGCACCCTGAGCGCATCCCAGACTTGCATCGTCGAGCTGGCGAATGGTATGAACATAATGGGTTTACCCACGACGCGGTGCGCCATGCCCTGGCAGCGGGAGAATCTGTGTGGGCAGCCCGGATGGTTGAGCGGCACGTTGAGGAGATCCTCCGTCGAGGGGAGGGGGAGACACTCCGGGGGTGGCTCACGGCACTTCCCCAGGAGCTGGTGCGCTCTCGCCCGCGACTGGCCCTCGCGCAAGTGATCGCGGCGTTCAATACTGGCCACATCCAGGCGGCTGAACCGCTCCTCAAGGACGCTGAGCAGGCGCTCGCTGCTACCGCCCTGAGCGAGCCCTACGAACCCTCGATCGGCAAAGGGATGAGCATGCTGGCCAACGTGCCTGCCTCCATCGCCCTCCTGCGTGCATCCCTGGCAGCCAATCGAGGGGATGCCGAGCGAACGACCGAGCTCGTGCGCTGGGCTCAGGCCCATATGGCTGAAGACGAGCAAGGCCCGCGCATCTCGGTCCGCTGGAATCTGGCGCAGGCGGACTGGATACGTGGCCGCCTGTCAGAAGCCGAGCACGCCTTCGCGGGCATCGTCGCCGAAGGGCGGGAAACGGGAGAGCCGCACCTGACGCTGACTGCCGGCTCCGTCCTCGGCCGCATCCAGCGGGCCCAAGGTCGCCTGGAGGCGGCCTTCCGCACCTACCAGGAGGGCTTGGAGTTCGCCGCGCGGACCGGCCCCACCGTGGTGTTGAGCGCGGCCGCGCCGCATGTGGGAATGGCCGAACTATTCTATGAGCGCAACCAGCTCGAGCAAGCCCTGCGCCATGCCGGGGAGGGCATCTCCCTCGGAAGGCAACTCACCTCTACCCAATCGCTGGCTACTGGACTGGCTACCCTGGCTTGGATCCGAAAGGCCATGGAGGACCCGGCGGGCGCCCAGGAGGCGATGGACGAGGCTTATCAGGTCATGCCGAACTTGGAGATCGTCGCCCTGCACAATCCGGTGCCTGCCGAACGGGCCCGGCTGTTGCTTGCCCAGGGTGACGTGAAGGAAGTTGCTCGTTGGGTGGAGGAGCGGGGATTGAAGGAGGAAGACGAACCCGGCTACGCCCGCGAGCTTGAATACCTTGTGCTGGCCAGATACCTGCTCAGCCGGAACATGACTGAAAGAACCCTTGCTCTCCTGGAACCTCTCGGGGCCGCGGCCAAAGCCCAGGCACGGATGGGGAGTGTCATCGAGATACAGGTCCTCCAGACGTTAGGGTTCCAGGCTGCCGGGAAAGCCGACCAGGCAATGAAAGTATTGGCTGAAACGCTCTTGCAGGCCGAGCCGGAAGGATACATCCGCACTTTCGTGGATGAAGGCGGGCCAATGGCTGCGCTCTTGCACCGCGCTTTGTCTCGAGGCGTGACTCCTGACTACACCTCAAGGTTGCTGGCGTCATTCCCCTCTATTGGTCGAGGGGTCGAAGTCTCCCTTTATCCGGTTACCTTTTCGTTCAACGAGTCACTCAGCGAACGCGAGCTCGAAGTCCTGCGCTTGTTAGCTAGCGGAGCATCCAATCAGGAGATCGCCGAGGAATTGTCGATTGCCCTGACTACGGCCAGGAAGCACGTGAGCAACATCATCAGCAAGTTGGGCGTCAATAATCGCACTCAGGCCGTTTCACGAGGACGAGATTTAGGCCTGCTTTAAGCCAACCGCCGAAGCAACTTCGACAAAATTTAGGCCTGAACAGTGTTTGTTTCACACTCCCCAGAAAGTTCCACAGAATACTCATCTAAATACTCCTTTTGTAGACTGACAATCCATTCGATTGCCGGTAAATTCTATCTATGGCGACAACCGGAGACGCATATTACGAAATTTGCGTCCGAGGCCAACTGGATAGCCACTGGAGTACGTGGTTCGAAGGGTTGACGGTTACCCCGTTGGGGACCGGCGATACCCTCATCGCCGGTCCAATCCAGGACCAGGCCGCTTTGCACGGGATACTGGCTAAGATCCGGGACCTGGGCCTATACCTTCTCTCGGTGGTTTGTATCCAATGCGGGACCGAATGAAACCATGAAAAGAAAAGAGGTAACTTAGTGAGTGCAGCGCAACTAGCAACAAATACAAAAACTACTCCTCAGGTTACAGGGCCTACCTTACTATTGGCTCTGGGATACGGCATTGGCATTGGCGCTTCACTCGGCGTCCTGACGAGATTTGGATTGCCTCTTGTCGTTCCGGCGCTCTCAAGTATCGAGTGGCTGGCAACCATTATCACAACCGAGGTGTACCTTTCATTCATTGCCGGTCATCTTATTGCTTTTGGCGGATTTATGCACATGCGCCAGAGACTTCAGCTAGGGCGCACATCGTGGCGTGCTATCGGATTGGCATTTTCGTTATGGCTTGCTACGTGGGTCCTCTTCGTTACCACGTATATGGTGCTGGGTTCTTCCTGGGGGGTGGTGGGTGAGATGGGCAAAGCAATCCTAAAGATAGGGTCGCTATACGGCAGGCTCGATGGGGCCAGCCCGGCATTAATCACCTTTGCTATCATACAGCCTGTCTTGATTACGCCACTTATGGAAGAGCTCATCTTTCGCGGCTCATTGTACGGGTGGTTGCGGGGAAAGCTGAGTGCCAACCTTACCATTCTTATTACGGCTACGCTGTTTGCACTATATCATCCGCTTATATACCTATGGCCGATGGCATTCGTGTTTGGATTGGTGTCGGAATGGGTTCGTGAGCGTACAAATTCACTGACGCCCTTCCTGATAATGCATGTGCTCAATAGCATCACCATGATTGCCACAGCATACTTTATAACTGGTTGGCGCGTTTGAAACGCAATATCGAGATTATGGCCCGGTACGTCGTGATAGGGTGACGACTCTTCCTCACCCCGAGTGGAGATTTACCAATGACTCAAACCGAATACCGCCCACACCAAACCACTCTTGAGCGTGTAATGGGCGCCTTGAATGCGCTGCCCAAATTCGTCCTACGATTACCTTTTCAGACACCCATGAGCCGGAGACTCATTCTGCTCACCGATACCGGCCGCAAGACTGGCAGGTCCTATACAATCCTTTTGAGCTATGTGGAACAGGGTGATGCACTTCTAATTCCCGGAGGCGGCGCGTGGAAAAGAAACCTGGAGAATGGCCTGGCCGTGCGCATCCGCTTTCACGGGATGGAGTGGAGGGCCGATCCTGAAGTAATCAGGGACCCTGACGAGGTTGAGGCGCTGGCCGCGTTTATGATGGCGGCGAACCCAGCCGTGAGTAGATTCATTGGCGTCCCAAAGCAGCCTGACGGCCGGCCTGACTGTGAGAAGCTCGAACAGGCTGTGCGCGGAGGCTTCGGGCTCGTCCGACTCCACTTCGACCCAGAGCTGCAGTGATGAGGCGCGTTATGGCCGATGCTTCGCCCCGCCATGATCCTAGAGATGAGACCTGGAAACAAACCAGCTACGAGCATCCCCGCGCGCGTGTCTCTAACGAAGGGAAGAAATAATGTCTGAACGTCCTGGGCGTCCGCTTCTCAGGCGGATGCAGGCCCGCCTTATGGGCGTACTCAATATTCCGATGCGAGTGCTTCTGGGACTCCCCTTTCCGACCCCGCTCAGCGAGCGACTGATGCTGGTCTCGTTCACTGGTCGCAAGACCGGTAAGGCTTACCGGCAACCGGTGAGCCATGTGCAGCAGGGTGACACATTACTCACTCCAGGCGGCGGCAAGTGGAAGTTGAATCTACGAGAGGGCCAACTGGTGCGGATTCGGCTGCGCGGACGGGATGTCCTTGCACAACCTGAACTCATCAGGGATCCCGACGAGATCGAGCGTTTGCTTGCGGTGATGACGGCTGCGAATCCCAGCGTCAGCGCCTTCGTCGGCATCCCCAAAGGACCTGATGGCCGACTGGATCGCGGTCGTCTGGAGATAGCGGTGAGCTACGGCTTCAGGATCGTCCGCTGGCACCTCGGAGCAGAGGCAGCAACATGACACAGATAATTTGGCGGTTCTTGTGTAGTGCTTGATCGTCACGACGCGAGCGGCTGTTACGTAGCCGGCCGAGGAGCGTGATGTTGGAAAATCGAGAGGTACATATGAGTGTTCTCAACGATAAGGTAGTGTTAGTGACTGGCAGTTCGCGCGGCATTGGCGCTGCCGTCGCTAGGCTGTTTGCGCAGGAAGGTGCAAAGGTAGTGGTGCACGGAAGGGATACGACAGCGTTGTCCGCCGTACATGCGGAAATCGAACGCGCTGGCGGAAAGGCGATGTATGTCGCGGCCAATATCACCAAGTTTACCGACATCGAGGCAATGCGCCATCAAATTGAACAAGAATTCGGGGCCATAGATATCCTCGTCGCCAATGCCGGCGGCAGCTGCACCCAACCCGGCCCGCTCGAACAGATAAGTGAGGAAGGCTGGCGCCCATCTGTTGACGGCAACCTCACCGCGACATTTCTGACCATCAAGAGCGTTCTTCCGGGCATGAAGGAACGAAAAGCTGGCAACATCATCACCATGTCCTC
>CAYSIV010000159.1:0-13850 GCA_964431175.1 uncultured Anaerolineales bacterium | reverse complement strand
TGCAGTGGTTGCGCGACAACCTCGGCCTGATCGAGAAATCGGCGGATGTCGAGGCGCTGGCGAAGTCCGTCGAGGACAACGGCGGCATCTACTTTGTCCCGGCCTTCTCTGGCCTGTTCGCGCCCTACTGGAAGAGCGATGCCCGTGGGGCCATCGTCGGCATGACCCGCTACGTTACCAAGGGCCACATCGCCCGCGCCGCGCTGGAGGCTACCGCCTTCCAGACCCGCGAAGTGCTCGACGCCATGAATAAGGACTCCGGCGTCAACCTGACCGCGCTCAAGGTGGATGGCGGCATGGTCTTCAACGACACGCTCATGCAATTCCAGGCCGACATTCTCGGCGTGCCCGTCATCCGCCCGACTGTAGCCGAGACCACCGCCCTCGGCGCAACCTACGCCGCCGGGCTGGCCGTGGGCTTCTGGAAGGAAGTCGAAGACCTGCGCGCCAACTGGGGCAAGGACAAGGAGTGGCATCCCAAGATGGACGCCACGCACCGTGACGCCCAGCACAAAAACTGGCTCAAGGCAGTGACCCGCACGTTCGACTGGGTTGAGCAGTAGACTCGCAAGTAAGGTGGATACAACTAGAGAAGCCTGGAGGCCGGAAAACAGGCTTTCAGGCTTCTCCAGTTTTGGGTGGTTGTAGCACACGAAGGAAGTGGATATGCCTGCACCACACGTCATCGTCATCGGCGCCGGGTCCACTGGCGCAGCCACAGCGCACGACCTGGCCCTGCGCGGCCTGCGCGTCACCGTGCTGGAGCGCGGCGAGATCGCTTCCGGCACCACCGGGCGCAACCACTGCCTGCTGCACTCCGGCGGGCGCTATTGTGTCAAAGATCAAGAATCGGCCATCGAGTGCATTGACGAAAACCTGATCCTGCGCCGCATTATGCCAGACGTGCTGGAGTTGAACGACGGCCTGTTTGTGGCGATCGCCGAAGACGATCTGGCGTTCAAAAACAAGTTTTTGGAAGGTTGCGCCGCCTGCCACATCCCTGCCCGTGATCTCCCTGTCAAACGCGCGCTCGAGATGGAGCCGTTCCTAAATCCAAAAATTCTCGCCGCGGTGCAGATACCGGACGGGGTCTTTGAGCCTTTCCGCTTCTGCCTCGCCTTCCTCGCTACTGCCAAGCAACACGGTGCGGTCGTCCGCTCCTATACCGAAGTCACCGAACTGCTCTGCTCCGGGCGCAACGTGACTGGCGTCAAGATTTTGGATCACCGCACCGGGCAAACCGAGACGCTCGGGGCTGATCTGGTCGTCAATGCGACCGGCCCCTGGGCAGAGAAGATTGCCCGGATGGCTGGAATGGATGTGCCGGTCTCTCCTACCGCCGGGGTGATGGTCACCGTCAACAAGCGGTTGAACAACATGGTCATCAACCGCCTCAACAAGCCCTCCGACGGCGACATCATCGTCCCCCAACGCCTGACCAGCATCATCGGCACTACTTCCTGGACGGTGCCGGACGCCGACCAGATCGAGATCCCGAAGGAACACATTGACAAGATGATCCACAAAGGGCAGGAGTTGATCCCGGCGATTCAGCACACGGTCACCCGGGGCGTGGGCGCAGTAGCTCGCCCGCTCATCCAAAGGAGACGGGCCGGAGGGGACGAGCGCGAGGTCAGCCGCACCTTCGAATGCTTCGACCACCAGCGCGATGGGGTGGAGGGCTTCGTGACCATCTCTGGCGGCAAGACCACCACTGCCCGGGCCATGGCCGAGAAAGTGGCCGACATCGTCTGCGCCAAACTGGACGTCCGGGCCGAGTGCCGCACCCGTGAAACATCATTGGCGTCGTATCGCCTGTTTTACAACTGACGAAACGAGTCGCCATGTCTCTCGAAGTCCCAGTAAAAGTGTTCCGTTACAAATCTGGCGATGAGGCCCCGCGCTATCAGGCGTACCGTGTCACCGTGCCGGACGAAGCCAACGTCATTGACGTGATCGAAGCAATGTGGCGGCAGGATTCTACTTTCACCTTCCGTCAGGCCTGCGACCATGCCTCGTGCGGCACCTGCGCGGTGCGCGTCAACGGTTACGAGCGGTTGCCCTGCATCTATCCGGTGACCGAAGCGCTCAAGGGCCGCCGCGAAATCCTGATCGAGCCGTTGCGCAACTTCCCCATCGTCAGCGACCTCGTGGTGGACGTGGCCGGGTTCTTCCAGAAGCAGGAGGCCTCTCGCCTGGTTATTACCCGCCAGGCCGAGCCGACCCTTGACGGGCGGCAGTATCAACGCGCAGAAATCTTTGCCGAGGATGGATCACTCAATGACCGTCCGTACAATCGTTTTGAGAACTGTATCGAGTGCGGCATCTGCATCAGCGCCTGTCCGACGATGGCGGCCACCGACAAGTTCTTTGGCCCGGCGGGGCTGGCCGCCCTCTACCGCGCCCGGCAGGAGTCGAGCGACCCCAAGCAGAAATTATCCTTGCTGGCGTTGGCCGATGGGGAGCAGGGCGTATGGCGCTGCCACAGCGCATTTGAATGCACCAACGCCTGCCCCCAGAACGTGGATCCGGCGGGGGCCATCATGGCTCTGCGGCGCGATCTGATCGCACGGCAGGTGAAGAGACTTTTCGGAGGAAGTGATTAGAGGGCATCATGACACTCTCACGTGACTCGAAACTCAGGCGCGCTGCCCGGTGGGCCGATGTGCGCGGGCGCGGGCTGGGTATGTGGGCCTATGCCCTTAACCGCCTCACCGGCATCGGACTGGTCGCCTACCTATACCTGCATCTGGCCGTCTTGAGTCAGTTGGCGAAAGGCCCGTCGGCGTGGGATGGATTTGTGGCGCTGGCCCGAACGCGCCTGTTCCTCACGCTCGACGTGGTCTTGCTGGCCGGCCTGCTCATTCACGGGCTGAACGGCCTGCGCGTCACACTCAACGGCTTTGGCATCGCCGTGCGCTCGCAGAAGGCGCTGTTTATCGTGCTCATGGCCCTCGCCGCCATCACGTTAATCGTGGGCGCGGTGATGATTTACGGGAAGTGACCTATGCCTACGGCAGACACGCTATCGAATCGCCCTGCCTCTGAAAGCGCCAGCCTCCCACAGACCAGCGCCAGTTGGATCTGGCAGGCTGTCACCGGCGTCGGGCTGATCCTTCTGGCCGGCCTGCACACGATTGCCCATCACTTCGTCGCGGAAGGCGGCCTCCGCGACTATGCAAGCGTGGTGGACTATCTGCGCAGCCCTCTCATCATCGTTCTCGAAGTGCTCTTCCTTATCACAGTGACCACCCATGCGCTGTTGGGTATGCGCGCAATCTTGTTTGATTTTGGCCTGGGCGAAGCGGCGGAAAAACGGGTGACGCAAGCCCTGTGGGTGCTCGGTATACTGACGGTGGGGTATGGTCTCTGGTTAACATGGACAATCACGCGCAACGGCTGACCGACGCCGATTGGGAGACGGCTTGGGCACCCTACGACAATGGCACGTACCATGCCGCGCTGGACTTGATCCACTCAGACGACGTGATGCTGGACATCGGCGCCGGTGACTTGCGCTTCGCTCACCGGGCTGCCGCTCGCGCCCGCCGCGTGGTCGCCATCGAGCAACGCGCGGACTTATTATCGGGCTTGTTGAAAGGCCCTCGCCCATCTAACCTCGCCGTAATTTGTGGCGATGCCCTTGCTGTGCCTTTCCCATCCGGCGTCACCGTCGGCGTGCTACTCATGCGCCACTGCCGTCACTTCGCCGACTACGTGGCCCGCCTCCGCGCCGCAGGATGTAGGCGGCTGATCACCAACGCGCGCTGGGGCATGGGCGTGGAATGTATCTCCCTTGAGCCTCAGCCCTCCTTCCTTTCAGTCGCCCTGGGCTGGTACGCCTGCCTGTGCGGCGCGGTGAACTTCCTCCCCGGCCTGCCCGAAGCCATCACCTCGGCCCTGTTGCAACAAATCCACTCTGTCGAATTCTGCCCCGCGTGCCGCCCCGCCGCTTGCCTCTGATTCTTTAGCGCAATTTATGATTGGTCTCGTCATCGTTTCTCACAGCGCCAAACTCGCCGAAGGTGTGGTCGAACTCGCGCGCGGCATGGCCGGCCCCGAAGTGCCTCTGGCGGCGACCGGCGGCCTGGCGCTGCCGGATCATCCTCTTGGGACAGATGCCGGCCTCGTCCTGCAAGCCATCGAGCAAGTTTATTCCGACGACGGCGTGCTGGTGCTGATGGATTTGGGCAGCGCCGTGCTCAGCACCGAGATGGCTTTAGAGATGCTCTCACCCGAACGGCGCGCGCACGTAAGGCTGTGCGAAGCGCCGCTGGTGGAAGGCGCGATTGCCGCTGCCGTGCAGGCCCGCCTCGGCAGTTCCCTCGATCAAGTCATCGCCGAAGCGCGCGGCGCCCTGGCTTCGAAGATCGTTCACCTCGGCCCGTCGCCCTCATCCTTTCAACCTTCTCCTACTCAGGTGGGCGAGAGGCAGGGGACGAGGGTCGAACTCCGCCTCACCGTCCACAACCGCCTCGGGCTGCATGCGCGTCCTGCCGCGCGGTTCGTCCAAACGGCGGGCCGCTTCCCGGAGGCCGACATCCGCCTGAACAACCTCACCGCAGGACGCGGCCCGGTCAGCGCCAAAAGCATCAACGCCGTCACCACCCTCGGTATCCGACAAGGGCACGAGATTCAAATCACCGCCTCCGGCCTCGAGGCAGAAGCGGCGCTGGCGGCCCTTCGCCTGCTCGCCGAAGATAATTTTGGCGACGTAGACGAAGAACCCCCACAGCCAGAAAGCGACCAGCAGAAGCAAGGCGCTGTTCTCCCTTCATCCTTCATCCCTCAGCCTTATGCCTTCATCCAAGGTCTCCCCGTCTCTCCCGGAATCGCCTCGGGGCCGGCCTGGCTGTTCCGCGCCGCCGCCCCGGACATTCCCACTCACACTATCACCAACCCGCAAACGGAATGGGCGACGCTCACCGTCGCGTTGGAAAAAACGCGAACCCAAATTCGGGCCACCCGCGACGCGGTGGCCCGCCGCGCCGATGCTTACGCCGCCGCCATCTTTGACGCGCATTTGCTTTTCCTGGATGACGAGGCCCTGCGCGAGCCGGCCCGCTCCGCCATCTTCGACGAAAAACTCAACGCCGCCGCGGCGTGGCAACGCTCGGTCGAAAAAGTCGCCGCCGACTATCGCGCCCTGGATGACGATTACCTCCGCGCCCGCGCCGCCGATGTGATTGATGTTGGACGACAAACACTTTTGAATTTGCTTGACGACGCAACGGCGCCAACACTGACCCAGCCAGGGATCCTTATTGCCGCCGACCTCGCCCCCGCCGACACCGCGCATCTCGATCCCAAACTCGTCCTCGGCATTTGCACCGCGTTCGGCGGGCCAACGTCGCACAGTGCCATCCTCGCCCGCACCTTAGGCATCCCGGCCATCGCTGGATTGAGCGAGAGCGTTCTCAATTTGGCGGAGGGGACGCCGTTGATCATGGATGGCGCGACCGGGCAGGTGTGGCCGAATCCTGATCCGGCCCTCGCCGCCGATTACGCGCACCGCGCCGAGGCCGCCCGCGCCGCGCAGGCCGAAGCCAAAGCCGCCAGCGCCGGGCCAGCGATTACGCGCGATGGGCGGCGCATTGAAGTGGCGGCCAATATCGGCTCCGTCGCCGATGCCCGCGCTGCTGTGTCCGCCGGAGCCGAAGGCGTCGGCCTCTTCCGCACCGAGTTTCTTTTCCTCGACCGCCGAACCGCGCCCGACGAAGAGGAACAGTTCAATGCCTACCGCGCCGCCGCCGAAGCAATGGGCGGGCGGCCTGTCATCATCCGCACCCTCGACGTGGGTGGCGACAAGCCCCTGCCCTATCTCGATCTCGGCACAGAAGCGAATCCATTTCTGGGTTGGCGAGCCATCCGGCTGTGTTTGGCCCAACCTGATTTCTTCAAGATTCAACTGCGCGCCATCGTTCGCGCCGCCGCGCATTTCCCGATCAAGGTCATGTTCCCGATGATCGCCACCCTCGCCGAGTGGCGGGCGGCACAGGCGTTATTGGCCGAGGCGCGCGCTGAAGCGCAACGTGCCGGTCACGCTATTCCAGATCGAATCGAGGCCGGCATTATGGTCGAGATTCCCGCCGCCGCCCTACAAGCCAAACAGTTTGCCGCCGAGGTAGACTTCTTCTCCATCGGCACCAACGATCTCACCCAATACACCCTCGCCGCAGAACGCGGTAACCCTCGCGTGGCCTCGCTGGCCGATGCTTTCCAACCCGCCGTTCTCGAACTGATCCGACAAGTGGCCGAGGCCGCTCATGCGCACGGCAAATGGACGGGCGTGTGTGGTGAGTTGGCGGGTGACTCGCTGGCTGTGCCACTGCTGGTTGGGTTGGGTATAGATGAACTGAGCATGAGCCCGCCCGCTATCCCTCGCGCCAAACAACTCATCCGCGTCCTCGATTACGAGACCGCGCGCACGCAAGCTCAATCCGCACTAAAATTAGAAACACCGGACGCGGTGCGGGCGATGTTTGCAAGTCAGTAGACAAGTACATAAGTAGACAAGAAAACAGCAGGCAAGGAATTCCTTGTTTACCTGTTTACCTCATTCCCTACTCGGTGGCAAAGGTGAGAAAGATGCCGAGCAGGAGACTGCCGCTGAGGTTGATGATCAACGTGCCAAACGGGAACGATGCGCCCCAGCGCTCGGCGGCCCAACCGCCGATGAGGTATCGCGCGTTGGCGCCCAGGATGGCGCCGAAGCTGATCCACAAATATTTTTCCACGATTCATTGATCTCCTGGCTTATTCTTTCGCGGCTTGGGTGATTGCGTAAGTGAGGCTAATCAATTTCTTGATGTGTGGGTCGAGGGTCTCGGTCAGGGCCGGGTCTACTTCTCCGTAGCGTTTCAACTTAGGCGAAAGCATATCATACAGGTCAGACCAGGCCACTGCCATTTCGGCGTTGAGAGTGCTGAGTGGATCATCTGCTTCGGGCTGTAATTGGAATTTCTCGGCCAGGGTTGCGATTTCCGTCATGATCTGTTCGATGATGGGTTCGAGCCTTTGCCGCGCGGCCTGAGAGACGGGTAGGCGATGTATCAAAATGCCGATCTCCGGCGCGGTCATGAGGAGGCGCGCAACGCGAAGTGCCCGCTCCAGATGCCTCAACTCAATTTCTAGAGAGTTCTTTTGAGGTTGATTGAGAGTCATTGTTACTCCGCTAACGCACCCGAAATACTACGAAAGCTCCCGCCAGACTCAGAATGACGGCGTAAGCAAACCCCGTTGCCGGACTCACGGTTGTCCACAACAGGCCGACGACGATGCTCGAGACGAAATCCCCCAAGCCGTTGACGGTCGCAAGCACGCCATAACCGGTGCCACGCAGTTCGGGCGGCAGGAGGTCGGCGGCCACAGCGCTTTCCAGCGCATCTTCCACGGCGATGAACGTGCCGCCCAGCGCGAACAGCAAGCCGAGGTAGGCCACTTGTGGGAAGGCGACTATCCATCCCAGTCCCATGACAGCCGCGATCAAATAACCGATGGCAAGCAGCCCGCGCTTGCCAACGCGATCGGCCAGAGCACCTACCGGGTATGACATGCTTGCATACAGGATATTGTGAAATACGTAAAGCCCGATAGCGATTTGCCCGGCTTGCGTCGCGCCCAGGTCAGGAGTGAGAATCTGTACCGCGCGTAGTGTGAGCAGGCTGTGGGCAAAATCACCTGCACCGAAGAGTCCTACGCCGACGAGAAACAACTTGAACTTGGTCGGTAGACTCTGAACCATATCCAGAAAGTTCCCGCCTTTGATTGGCGCGTTGGCGCGCTCCCGGACGAGCGCAGCGAAGGTGAGGGCCGACAGCACACCGGGGATGATGGTGATCGCGAACAATATGCGATAGTTAAACACGCCGAGCAGTGCAAAGGCCAGCGCCGGGCCAAGCACCGCGCCGAGCGTATCGCCCATGCGGTGAAAACCAAAGGCCCGCCCGCGCGCTTCCGGTGGCACGGCATCAGCCAGCATCGCATCCCGCACCGGGCCACGAATGCCGCGCCCTAACCAACCGATCGAGCGGGCAATCAGCACATGCGGCCAGGTCGTCGCCAGCGCAAATGCGCCGGTCGTCAATCCGGTGAGTAAATACCCGGTGACAGCAATCGGTTTCCGCCGCCCGACTTTGTCACTCACCCACCCTGCGCCGAGTTTGACAAAACTCGACAGGGCATCGGCAATGCCCTCAATAGCGCCGAGCGCGGCTGGCGGCGCGCCGATGGAAATGAGGAATAGTGGCAGGATGGCCGTTGCCATTTCATGGCCCAGATCGCTGAAGAAACTGGCCAGGCTCATCCCCCAAACATCGCGGGTGAGCCAGTGAGCGGGCGCTGGCGTTTCAACGTTTTGATCCATTGTTCATCCTTGTCTATTTATGGCTGGTGAGCAATAAAAATAGCTTCTACCAGCGTGGGTGCTACGGGTAGAAGCTATTAGTCGGCAACCGACAGGTTCACTTGCTCGCGCCAACGAGCCTCATCATTGGCGCTGGATTGTTGAGGTGTTGAGTTAAATTATATCATCGGCAGTGCATTTGCCAAACGTTGACATTGGCGTTCAGATGATAGGCATCGTTCACAATCTTGGAATGAAGCAGAAGGAACTCGCCGTCGCGGTTGAGGGTGTGACGGCGATGATCCAATGCAACAAATCTAATTGTTTGTCCCAAAAATTCTATAATACAGATCTTCGCCATAACTCGTTTCCAGCGGTTCTGCCTCGATGAGCCTAAAAGTCCGCACCCTGTTGGTTTGCCTTTGCGCCTTCAGGAAAATAGCGCTTTCCCTGTTTTTGTCATAAAAACCATGTGCGAATTCGTATAAATGGGTAACGAAGCAAACCTTGACGTGCTTTTCCAATAACGCGCTGACGATCTGCCGAGCGATCTCCGAACCTTCTCTTTCGTTCGTCGCGGCAAACGATTCATTAAATAAGACCAAGGTATTGGGCGTAATCATGTTAACGATTTGGCTCATCCGGCTGAGTTCTTCGTCAAATTTCCCGCTGGTCATCGTGGCGTCTTCTTCCCGTTTGTAATGAGTGAACAGACCGGCGCAGACATTGGCGCAAAAGGTCTCTGCTGGCGCGAACATACCACACTGCATCATCAATTGAGCCAAACCGACGCTTCGCAAAAAAGTGGATTTGCCGCCCTGATTGGCGCCCGTAATAATGACCAGGCCTTTGTTGTCGGCATTGATGTCGTTGCCGACGACTTTTTGTTTCATGGTTAGAGCCAGGGAGGCGTCGTACAAACCCGTAAAGGAAAGTTTACGCTCGCTGGCAACCACTGGCAGGGGAAAGCAAATTGGCTCCCCTAGCTGGGCCAGTTGCTCGGCCAAGTTCAAGCAGCCGATGTAAAAAGCCAGTTCGATCCGCAACCGGTTGAGAAAACTGTTAATATGGTCAGCGGCTTGGGCAACCGCGTTGGCCACCAGGTTGATGCCCCGGTCTCTCAGTTCCCCAAGCGCCCGCGCGCCGTAGTCATCGCGAGGATGAAGCATGAAAGCATAGACCGGCGGCTTTTTGGCAAAAGCGCGTTGGAGCCAATTGCCAGTCGTGGGGTTGGGTTTACGCAACACGTAATTCGCGCCTTCATTGCCTTTTCCCAGCCTGGCACTGAGTAGAACGCCGCCATGGAATTTCAAGCGCCGGATATGCGTTTCGACCACGGCGAAATACTCGTCGCTCAGTTCCTGCTGGATCATCGCAAAAAACCTTCTAAAACCCTCCGACTCGAAGTCGCCGGCGTGTTCGTCGGCAATGCGCTTCAATCGCCTGAGTAAGCTAACAAACATCTCCAACATGGTGTTGGCCCCGCTCAAAATCGCGCTTGGGTAGTCGGTGAAAATACCCATCCAAGACCGCTGCTTGTTCTTGATCGATTCGATGGGAATGCTGTAAATCTCTCTGATAACGCTCGCATGGGTCAGACAATCCCGTAGCACATCCTGCCGATAACGGATGGTGTCTAGGTCAATCAGGCTGGAGAGAACTGCCTTTTGTGTCACATCAGCTAAGAATTTGTCGTCATCCGCCATGGCCTCGAACAGGGTATTCAACTCCAGGTCTTGAATCAGCGCGGCTGCATTGGGAGGCAGGCTCTGCTGCGAGTCAAAATCGCAATCTCGATACATCAGAAAAGCCTTCATGACGGAATGCGCTCCTTGAGGTATTGATAGGTCAGGCGGTGCTTCTCAGCCAGTGAGAGTGCGTAGGCCAGCCCATCGGCATATTTTCGGACGATTTTGAACGTTCGCACGGCCGGGTTTTCGGGCAGGACGGTGCTGACCAGACTGACGGTTTTCTCATTGAAAGAAGCCAGTTCACTGATGAACGTAACCCAGACGCATAACAAATCCAGTTCTATCGCCCGCGCCATGATTTGCTGGCTCAGGAAAACCGCGTCCTTCAGAGTGGTAGAGGCGAACACTTCATTGAGGATGAGGATGCTTTTGGGGGTGGCGCGGGCGAGAATGTCATGAATACGCATCAGGTCATCCTCCAACTTGCCGCGCAGATTGTGGATGTCTTCCTCTTTCTCGAAGTGCGTAAAAATCTGGTCGCACAGAAACAACCGCGCCTCCCGGCCCGGAACGGGGCACCCCAGGCTGGCCAGAAAATGCAATTGCCCAAAGGTGCGGGCAAAGGTCGTTTTGCCGCCCTGGTTTGGCCCAGAAACGACTAAGATGCGCTCTGGATCCTTCAAATAAAAATCATTGCAGATTACTGGCGCATTTTCTTTGACCCGCTTATGAGCTAAGGCAATATCAAAGCCGTCGTAATCGTAGACTTCTTTACGGGTCGTGGCGATTTGCGGGTAACAGAAGGCTAATCCGGCCCGTCGGAGGTCCGCGACGTATTCCAGGTAAGCCATATAAAACTGGATTTCCCGGTCGAAGGTGCGGAGGGTGTCATCCACGAACTGGAGATGCTGCGTGCAAAATTGGTCGAGGGCGGCAAACTCATCGGGATACAGCCTGGCCACAAAAGCGAGGATTTGCGCTTCAATGTGGTTCATGCCAGATTGCTGATTCAGCTTAACCCTGTAATCTTTGACGCCGCCCTGCTTGAACTTATCAAAGGTTCTCTCTACCTCCAGACTGTAATCTGTCTCACCCTCGTCCTTCCGCACCTTCACCGTACCGTCCTGGATAATCACGCAATAGTTGATAGTCGATAAGCCGCTTTTGACCTCCTGCGCTTCCGCCTTTAAGGCCTGAAACTCAGGCGAGAGCGCATAAGCCGATACATATTCACGCAGCGCCAAAAAGCCGTGCGACTTCAAATCCAAGAGTCCCAAATCATGCGTCAGGTTGGTTGCCGCTTCACAGTATTCCAGCGCCGCTTCCAAAAGCCAGCCTTTCTTGTGGTAGTTGAAGTCCAATTTCTCTACTAACCCCAGATAGCGACGGACGAGGATCATTTTTTCAGCAAACGCTTTGATGTACGCCGTTAGCCTCTCGTCTTCCATGTCTCGCATCACTTCATGGCGATAGAAGATGGTCTCTACGTCGCGGAGGGGCGTATAAAAGAACGGTTTTAAACTATATTCCTGCCTGTGGGCTGTGATGGCATCTATAACCTGATCAAGATTCAGATCGGCAAACGAAGCAGGCTCTTCAGGTGTTTCTTGCACTGTCCCGGCTCCAATTCTTTCGAACAATATGCTGTGGAAAGTCATGAATACCATCTCTCTTTCAGTTGTGGGCGAGAGCGTGCAAGTGGCAGGTATCATTGAGCGACTTCAGAATGAAGTCGTGACCCAGGGTTTCAAATACGTTGATGGCGCAGGTGTCCTGCCCAATGTGCCAGAAGCGATGGGTGCCCAACCCCAAGACAGCCAGCAAGATGGCACGGTTGATAACCGTGTGCCCGACGAGCACGAGGGTCTGGCCAGGGTGTATGTCGGCCAGCTCCCTCGCCGTGGAGAGCCCACGCGCGCGGACACTGTTCAGGCTTTCGCCGCCCGGAATCTCCGCCATCCCCGGCGAGTGATACCAGGTGTCCAGGATCGCCGGCCACTTCACTTTCACTTCTTTCGGAGACAGGCCCTGCCACTCACCGTAATTAATATCCGCGAGCAGGGGATGTGCCTGCACAGGCAGGTTGAAATGATGAGCAATGGCTTCAGCGGTTTTCAGCGCCCGCGAGAGTGGACTGCTGTATACGGCTGACACGTGCCACGCAGCCGCGATCCGCCGCCCGGTGGCTTCGGCCTGGGCCAGGCCTGTCTCATTCAAAGGTACATCGGCCAGGCCTCGAAACCGCTCTTCTCGATTCCATTCCGTTTGTCCGTGTCGGACCAGAATAATGCATGTCATAGTGTTTAGCTTTGTTGGTTTTGGCTTAACCATAGAGTCTCCCAGGCCAGGGCCGTATCGCTTTCAAGAGTCGCCTGACGATCTATGGTCACCTCGTTTCTCGCCAGGCGCACCCATACCTCGCGCCACTCTGTCTTCGGCTTCGTTTCAATGCTGGCTATGTGCTTCCGGGGGCAGAAGGTAATGAGCCAGCCATAAGAGGCCCCTCTTGCCCGCTCTTCTTCAATGAGGATTACTTGGCGGTCGGTGAGAGCAAGCAATGTCGCCGGCGCGATGGGATGGCTAAATAAGCGCCAGCGGCGTTGCGCAATCCGGGGTTGAAACACAAAGCCCAGCAACTGCTCATCGGGCTGCAACGCATAGAGCCGCAGGCCGTTCTCGAACCTGAACGATTGCCCGCCCAGTTGTTGCAGAAGGGCCTCGGTCAGATCGCCGTGAGGTTCCGGGGCGTGTGGCGGGCCGTAGGCCAAACGTAAGAACTGCTGCAGGGCCGGTTGCAAAAAGCGCTGACCGACCGTGTTGTACTCGACGACGATGCGCGTCAAATTGCCATTTACTTCGCCTCCTAATTCCAAACAGCCGTAGAGCAATATCAGGCTATGGTGGGCGTACAAAAGATCGGCACCCCGCAAATACGTTGCCGAGGGCGATTGGCCGGGCGAGACCCCTTCTTGGATATGCAGCACTCCCAGCGAAGTGAAGAGGAGGGCTTGCTGAGGGACATAACGACGGTGCTTGAAACGCGTTTGAGTATGTCGCGGAATCATCAAGATCAAATCGGCCGGTTCGCCCGGCTTCAGCAACCGCCCAACCGGTTGTTGAAAGCTGGCAGGCAGATCAGCTAGACTCTGAACCACGTAAGGGCGCGAGATTTCCTTCATGTTGGATTGCCCCTTGCGCCGCTCCCGCCAGTCTCTAAGGAGAGAGGCAGGAGCGGCTTCGGCTAAGGGCCTATCCGATAAACCCTTAGGGTCTTGGAGACCCTAAGGGTTTGGCGAGTTATTCGGATAGGCTCTAAAGGAAATGGCCTATAGGGTCAGCGCCCAAACGCCTTGCGCCCCGCATACTCAGCGCGGTTGCCAAGTTCATCTTCAATTCGCAAGAGCTGATTGTATTTTTCCACGCGCTCGCTACGGCAGGGCGCCCCCGTTTTGATTTGCCCGGTACCCATCGCCACCACGAAGTCGGCAATAAACGTATCGGCCGTCTCGCCGCTGCGATGCGACACGACTGCCGTCCACCCGGCGGCCCTGGCCATCTCAATCGCCGCGATCGTCTCCGTCACCGTGCCGATCTGGTTGAGCTTGATGAGCACCGAGTTGGCGATCCCGGCTTCGATGCCGCGCCGAATGAATTCGACGTTGGTGACAAAGATGTCGTCGCCCATCAACTGCACTTTACCGAGCAGACGTGCGGCCAACGTTTTCCACCCACTCCAATCGTCCTCGGCCAGTCCGTCTTCGAGTGAAATGATCGGATACGCCGCCGCCCAGCGGCTGTACAGGTCGGTCATCTCG
>CAYSIV010000158.1:0-13855 GCA_964431175.1 uncultured Anaerolineales bacterium | reverse complement strand
CCATTTTGGTTACGGCCTGTCAGCCTCTTTGGCCGTTTCCGACTGACGAGAGGTATGACCCTTCACATATGTTCAACCTTCCGGTTCTTCCCTGGGCCGCGTCTGCGTTGAGGCTGGCAGGGTCTGGCCTTTGTCCCAAGATGCATCCTGAGCCTGTCGAAGGAGCTTCGCACCTTTCCGTTACCAGAAACGCACGTCTTGGTAGAGCCTGCCCTGAGCGCAGTCGAAGGGGACACCTGAACACCACAGGGCTTACGTTAGTAATACTCCATCAACAATCCTTTCTGGTCGCAAGGAGCAACGTCGGCTGCAACCCGGTGTTAGCCCGCCCTTTGCCCCGAAGGTGACCCTGATGTAAACGCAGAGTGCGGCTTGGTCGCGTGGCGAGTGTTAGGTGACGTGCCATAGCTCAAGGCGATGGCCCTACTGTAACTCGACTTACGACTTAGTGTCCTAGCGTCTCGATGCCTGCTAATCCCAGTGCGCCAGCCAACGTCAACCCCGTGCTCCAGAGAATCGTGCCAAGACTTATCCAAAACAATAGACGGCCAGCGGGTACGCCAAGTGTAAGTCCCAACGCGGCCCCCAGCGGCGCACCAGTGAGCAGAGGGGCCAGTAATCCTAACCCTATCACTCCATAGCGGTGCCAAATCCGATAGATAAGTCCGTGTCGCCCTTTCTCCTCTTTCCCGCCGTGACGTTGTACCAGCCAAGTTCGCACGCGCTCACCGAGCAAGATAACCACCAGTGCGCCCAGCATAGCGCCAATGGCTGCTGTGATACCTACTGACACGGGATGGAGCCGCAGCGCCAAGCCAGCGGGAATAGCTGCCCAGAGCTCAATTGCACCCAAGCCAAGGACTGTCAGCAACTTTATCACAAGCTCCATTGGTCACTCCCGTTATCCAAAGGCGTGTCGCCTAACTTGTTGATTGGCGCGACTCGGACGAGCGGGCTAACGGTTTGCGTTACCTGCCGCCGTTTATAGCGGAACGGACACCTGCAAATATACTACACTGCAGGGTAATTGCCGTACGCATACCCGCGCCGAAGGCGGTCAGGTGCACGCTGTGTTGGGCGCAAATTGACATTTTCTTATATCAATGCCCATAATAATTAAGTACCTCGGTTGCTCTTTCCGTGATAAAGGCATTGGCGCAGTCCTTTTGGCCGATTGATACTATGATATTCATGGATTTCTCAAGTTCCCAGAAACCGCCGTCCTTCATCCTGGATCGCAACAACTCCAAGGAGCGTGACATTTTCCTGTCATGCACTTCTTCTCTTGCCAACAGCCACAATATTTCGAGGAAATCACTCTTATAGAAATTGGGAAATGTAAGTTTGCCAACATCACGGTGAAGGAATTTGTCTCTATTATGGGACCTGAAGCACACCTCGTGGTGTAAAACAAAATCAATGCAATCTTCGATTAGTTGTTGTGCTTCTTTGGTCCTTTGAATTTTAGGAATGAACGAAATTCCTTTGAGCAATTTTGTCGCTCCCCAATAACAGGTATGCTTCCCGTAGCAGGAGATGTTTGAACAGTACGGATATGATTTCGGGGTCTTGAAAACGCCGTCGTCAAAGCGTTGGTATGCGGCGAAAAAACCGATGGTTTTATCCAGTGTTTCTGAATGAGATGTCTCGAAATAATGGTGGAGATAGATCATGTTGCCGTTCAGGCAGGGAATGGGAAAATGACTCATGCCCGGCAACCTGAAAATCTCGTGTTCAGGATCATAAAAACGCTCAGTAATAAGCCGGATGGATGGTTTGATCTGCAGGATATCGACAGGCGCTTTGATATCAGCGAGCAGGAGCAAGGTCCATAACGTGGATTTGTAATTAGGCGAATAGTACAAATACTCCGGGCGCTCACGGGCTTGTTTCTCATCAAATCCCCACCGGAATGAATCATCCTGTTTGACAAGGATTTTTTCGATGGTGTGCTTTCGGATATCTGTGATCTCTGTATCCATAATTTGGTTCTTTATTTCAAATCAATGATGCGCCCAACTCGAGATCGAGCCGACCGGCGTTCCTCGTATCCCCCGGCGTTTTGTGCAGAAGTAGTTCCGCATAATCTTCCGAGGCCGCCGGATTGTAGGCGGAACGACGGGCCCCGCCCGAACTGTCCAAAGTCTAAGCCCAATTCCGGCCAAAGGCAAACCACCCTCCGCGCGCCGGGACTTCGTTTACGCGAAGCGGTTGCCAATTCGTTGACTGTTTGATCCTTACTCGCTCCGAATCGCTTCGATCACGTTGATGCGCCCGGCCCGCCACGCGGGGTACAGCGCCGCCGCCTGCGACACGATCAGCGCGATGATTATTCCGGTGACGAGGGACTCACGCGGAAAAACGTAACTCATCTGAAACCCGCTGCCCTGCGCCATGCCCGTCACCATCACCGTCGAGACCGGCAGGGCCACGGCCACGCCGAACACCGCGCCGAGCGCGCCCATCGCGCCCGCTTCGGCCAACACCAACTGCGCCAGTTGCCGCCGGCTCAGGCCGATGCTGCGCATCGTCCCGATCTCGCGCACGCGCTCCAGAATGTTCATCGTCATGGTGTTGATCACGCCGAGCGTGCCGACGATCACCGCGATCCACACCATCGCGTCGAACAGCGCAAAAAACTGCACTATCTCCGTGACGAAACTCTGGCGAAACTCGTCGCCGGACACGATGTCCAATTGGTTGTTGTGCTTCAGCGCATCTTCCAAACGCGCTTCCACCGTGGCGCTGGACTGGCCCGGCTTCATCTTCAGGAGGAAGAAAGTGACGCGGGTGTCGCCGAAATATTTTTCGAGATCGCGCCGTGTAGTCAATATGGCTTGACCGCCTTGCCAAAAGCTGACCACCGTGCCGGCGATGCGAAAGTCGTGTTCGCCGCGCGAGGTGCGGAGGCGCACGGAGTCGCCGGGGCCGGCCTGCCAGCGGTCGCGCAGGGCGGTCGAAAGCAGCACCGCATTACCCCGCGCCAACTCGGCCATCGCCGCCGCCGCGTCTTCGCCGCCGCCGAATTGAAACGAGCTGACGTCGTAATACGTCGCCGGATCAATGCCGAGCAGACCCACGGAAAGATTCTGCTTGGTGTAGCCGCTCTCGTTGGTGACGCCGACGACGGTTTGCTGAAGCAGCCGCTGCGGCGTCATCGCCGCCACCCCGTCCACCGCCAGCAGTTCGCGCCCCACGTCGGCCCGCATCGGCTCCGCCGACGAGACGATGAAGTCGCCGCCAATCGCCGCGTTGATCCAATTATTCATGCTCACTTTGAAGCTGACGCTCATCGCGCCGATGGCGACGTTCATCACCACGCCGATCATCATCACGCCGACCGTCAGGCTGGTGCGGCCTTTGGCCCGCGCCAGGTTGCGGCTGCCGAGTGGCCCCATCGGCCCGTACAGGACGGCGATGGCCCTGCGCCCGGCGCGTTCCAGCAGCAGGATGACGTTCGGCATCAGTAGAATCGCGCCGAGAAAAGTCAGCACGAAGAATGAGGCGCCTTCACCCAACGGCAAGAGCCCCGCGCCGTCCAGCGCCGCGAGCGCCAGCAATGCCAGCCCGAACTTCCAGCCGTGCCGCATCAAGAAACGCTCGCGGCCCCCCGCCCGCGCCCGCATCGCTTCCGTCGGCGAAATGCGGCTGGCGTGCCACGCCGGGATAAACGCGGCGACGAGGGTAGTGATCAGGCCGACGGCGAC
Source organism: uncultured Anaerolineales bacterium (assembly GCA_964431175.1). GTDB lineage: Bacteria > Chloroflexota > Anaerolineae > Anaerolineales > VGOW01 > VGOW01. Next base: position 10,148 of record CAYSIV010000158.1, on the reverse strand, counting down.
GGATTGGATCAGCCCGCCGGGCGGAATCGCAAACGATTCCATCGGCAGGCCCATCATGCCGCCCATCAGCCGGATGAGCGGGATCGAGAGCAACAGCCCGCCGCCGAGTCCCAGCGCGGTGCCGATCACCCCCAGAAATCCGGCCTCGCCCAGCGTCAACAACAGCACCTGCCGCCGCGTTGCGCCCAACGCCCGCATCATCCCAATCTCGCGCGTGCGTTCGGCGACCGTCATCGCAAACGTGTTGTAGATCAGCAGCATGCCCACAAACAGCGCGATAACGCTGAAAATCCCCAGCCCGATGTTCAAGCCGCTCAACGCTTGCGAAATCGATTCGCCCGTCGCCGCCGGAAACGACACCACGTATTTGTCGCCGAGAATGGACTGCAATTCGTCTTTCAATTCGTTCAGCCGCGCCGCCGAGTCGGCGATCTCCGGCTGGGCGACCAGATCGATCTGGTCGAGGCGGTTACCGCGCGCGAACACCGCTTCGGCCACGTCGAGAGTGACGAACCCGACGCTGCCGCCGTTCGTGCGCGCCGCGCCTTCGTCGGCCAGCAGTCCCTTCACCACAAATTCGGCGGCCGTTCCGTCGGCGAGCGCAACCGTGATCGTGTCGCCCGGCGCGATGCCGTGGTCGGCGGCAAAACGGGCGACGAGCAGAATGGTGTGCGTCCGCTCGCGCGGCGACAGGAATTGCCCGCTCGCCATCGTGTACGTCCGCACGCGCTGATCAACCGCCGGGTCAATGCCGACGACGACGATGGCCGCTTCTTTGTCTTCCGTCAGCAGCACGGCGCGGTTATTCGTCAGGCCGGCGGCCGTGTCCACCCCGGCAAACGACCGCACGCGGCGCAGGGTCCGTTGCGGATACCCTTCGCCCGAATTGCCGGAATCGGCAATCGTCAAATTCGCCCGCCCCGACGATTGGGCGAAAAAATCTTTGAGCGATTGGGTGGTGGACGCGCCCATCACGCTCACGGCCAGCGTCGCCGCCACGCCCAGCAGAATGCCGGAAGCGGTGACGAGCGTGCGGGTTTTGCGCGCCCAAAGATTGCGGAAGGCCAGCGGCCAAAGTTTTTTCATTTGAAATCAAGGCCCGTCTTTATGGCGCGGCCTCCGGCCGCAACCAATTCACCGCGCAAGGCGCAACCCCGCAAAGAGAAGCGGGGCAGGCGGGCGCAAAGTTTTCTTTCTCCTTTTCTCTTTCTTCCCTTCGCGTTCTTTGCGCCTTCGCGGTTCAACTATCTTCGCGGTTGGCGATATCTTTACAGTGCAATTCTACAGGGCCGGATCGCAATCAGAGCTATCCTTGCCGCAAGTTTTTCCAGTTGCGCCCGGTCGGGCCGCGCCGCCAACCCTTCGCCACGAAGCATTGCGCCCATCATACGCGGGTGGCGTTCCAGGCGCAATTCCAAGAAGTCGGCGATGCGGGCCGGGTCGGCAATCGGTTCAGCCAGGCCGTTGAAGCGGCGGGCCTTCACTCGAATCTCGACGCGCGGGTTGGCGAGGATGTTGCGATACCAGTCGGCCTGCCGTCCGCGCGCCGAGGCGACGTAGAACACGCCGTTCGCCTCTTCATACTGAAGAGGCGTCACCCGGGGCAGGCCCGTCTTTCGCCCGGTCGTCGTCAGGAGCAATACCAGCCATCCAATGACCGGTCCCAGCCCGAGCGCGTACCACAGTCGAGGCAGTTTCAACAAGCGCCAAACGTTGGCAGGCAAGCGACGCACTATTGCCCTCGAATTAGAAAGCGCCAGAACTTCTGCGCGTCCTGCCAGCGCGGCCAGAACGCCGGAACTTTCCGGCGATATTCTCTATACCCTTCGCCGAACCGTTCGATAAGCTCCGGCTCTTCAACCAACCGCAACCAGATCGTCAGTCCGATGGGCATGAACAGGCCGAAGAAAATGGAGAAGGCCGTTCCCCGCCACAACCCGAGCGCCATCCCGGTGCGGATCGCGCCCGAATACGCCGGGTGGCGCAGGACGCTGTAAATGGACGAGTTCACCATGCGGCCCTCTTGCGGGAAATAAACGTACAGCATCGAGAGATTGTCCACGCCGAACACGAGGTACGCCCGCGCGTAAAGCAGCGCGCCGGTGACGAGCAGATACAGCCCAATCGTGGATACGATAGGCGTCGCGCCGTTCAACGGCAAGCGCATGCCGGGCAGATACGCCGTGTGAAAGATAGCCGCAAACATAAACGGCAGTCCCGGCAGCATAAAATGCAGAAAGGCGTTCCGATAACAGCGGTCGCCGTACTTCTCTCGATATTCGCGCCGCCGCCAAAAGAACTGCGCCGAGATCACGAAGCCAAGCATCACGCCCGCGATCTGCCCCAGCGCCGTCCACTGCGGCCACAACGCGTCCACGATCACCATCCCTGAGGTCGCGAGAGCAAAACATGACAGCGCGATCAGCAGGGCGGAGAGGCGGCGTGAGCGACGCCTTAATTCGGGAACGTGGTTGAGAATCGGATTAGAGTTTGTTATGGAAGTCCGCCTCCACTGTCGGGAATCGACTCATGTCCGTGTGCGGCAGGAACAGCGCCGAAGTGAATGCGTCATAGAAGGTGTTGTCCGCCGACAGTTCGATGTAGGTCATCTTCTCGGCGATGGCCTTGATCTGGGAGCGGGCCTCGCGCGAGAGCAAGGCCATGTAGGCGCCCATCACCGAGGTGTTGCCCAGGAAGTGGAAACGATCCCAGGGCAGGTCGGGCAGAAGCCCGATCTGCACCGCCTTTTCGACATTGATGTACTTGCCGAACGCGCCGCCGATGAGGAGCTTCTGCGCGTCGGCCAGTTCAACGCCGACGCTTTGGGCTAACACGGTGAATCCGGCGTAGATGGCGGCCTTGGCCCGCATCAAATTATCAATGTCTACTTTGGTGATGACGATGTCCCGGTCCGAGCTTGTCTCGCCTGCCCAGGCCACCACGTACTCAGAGCCATGTTCACCTTCCCGCAGGCGTGGCCGGTCCAAATCCATTTTGAATTTGCCGCCTTTGTCCACCACGCCGGTGATGAACAACTCGGCCACCAGCGAGATCAACCCCGAGCCGCAAATGCCTTTCGGCTTCACCTCGCCAATCACCCGATACGTCGGTTCAAATGTTTGGCTGTTGATCCATACTTCTTCAATTGCGCCGCGGGTGGCCCTCATGCCGCACACCACGCCTGCGCCTTCAAACGCCGGGCCAGCCGAACAGGCGCAGGTCACCAGCCAGTCCTTGTTGCCCAGGGCCATTTCGCCGTTTGTGCCCACATCAATGAACAACGTCAGTTCGTCCGTCTCCAGCAAGCCAGAGGCCAGCACGCCCGCCGTGATGTCTGCGCCAACGTAAGAGGCCACGCCGGGCAAACAGTCCACTGCGGCTAGTGGATGAATCTCAAGGCCGACTTCAGAGGCCAGCAAGGGCAAAGGCTGGTTGGCGGTTGGAATGTAGGGAGTGAGGCGGAGCGAGGCCGGCGGCAGGCCGAGGAACAGGTGCATCATGGTGGGGTTACCGGCAACCGTCGCTTTGTAAATGTGGCCTGGTTCTATGTGGTTGCGCTGAACCAGCCTGCCAATAACTTCGTTGATCGTGCCGCGCACAAGTACGCCTAACTCGCCCAAGCCGCCATTTTTGTTGGCATAGATGATGCGTGAAATCACGTCTTCGCCGCGAGCGATTTGACCGTTGTATTCGGCGGCAGTGTCCACCGCTTCGCCAGTGAGCAGGTTGACGAGGTACACGCTCACCGTCGTCGTGCCGATGTCAATTGCCACTCCGTATGGGCAAGCTTGCGTGTCTGCCCCCGGAATCAAGTCTATCAACCGGGGCGGCCCATCCGATTGTCGCCAATTGTCGGTTTCAATAATGGCCGTCGCCTGCCAGTCTGCTTCGCGCAGGCGTGGCCCGAGTTCGCGTAGCAACGGCAGGGGTATTTCGAGATCGTGGATGTCGTGCGCGGCCAGCGCCCGCTCCAGGCGGGCAAAGTCGTCTACGGCATCGTCCAAAGTAGGCGAGCCGAGGGCAACAGAGAACGCCCGCACGGTTTGATCGCGAGTGTGATCATAAGGAAAGGGAATCGCGATCCGGCGAGCAGTCTTGTCGGTGATCAAACGCCGCTCGATCTGCTCCTGCTCGGGGACAAAAATGGCGGCATCCCCTTCAATCACCGACTGGCAGGCGAGAGCATAGCCTGATTCAACATCCGCCGCCGAGAGGCGAATCGTCGAGCGCCGCCGGATGCTTTGCCGGCCGTTTTCGACGATAACAGCGCAACGCCCGCAACGGCCCTGCCCGCCGCACGGCTGGATGATCTCCAGCCCGGCTTCGCGCAAAGCCTCGGTGAGGAGCGTGCCGGTTGAGGTGGAGACGGTTTTGTTAGCAGGCCGAAAGGCAATGGTATGTGTCGTCATCAGTTATACGAGTCGCAGATTTGATCCGCGATCCGCGCCGTTTCAATCTCCTCTTCATTCATCAGCCAGCGCGAGAGCACCAGACCCTCGCAGGCGGCCAAGCCCACCCAGTACATCACTTTCGGGATGTTCACGCTCTGCGAGCAGAGCATCTGACACGGCGCCGGGGTTGGGCATTCCATGCAAACCAGCGCGCTCCGCACCGCCTCGGGGGCATCGAAGCCGAGATAAGGGTTTTTAGGGATTCTTGCGTCTTGGATGTTCATATCGCATCCTCCTTCGCCGCTTATCGTTTCCGCCCCCGGCCTAACAATACGAGCGGCAACAGGATCATCGTGGCAAGCGGCCAAACCCATGCCAAGTCGCCGGGGCCGCCGGGGCCGGTGCGGGCTTCTGCCCGCCGGATATGGAGCAAGCGATACTTCGCCGTCGTCGCCTCAAGCTCGGCATCCGTCATCTTATGCGGATTAAATCCAAACAGGTAAGCAACGAAGCCGCTGCCGATCATCACCTGCCGCATCAGCGGCAAACGATTCTCAAAGTCCGAGATGTCCTCAACCGTCCCGGCCCACCACCCGTCCGGCGTCCACACTTCCACTGCCGGATTAGCCATCACGTTACGATACCAGTCGGAGACGGAGCCAAAGGCGGCAACACAGTACAATTCACCGTCTACGCTGGCGAAGTTCACCAGAGCGTGTCGTTTGCGGCCAGTCTTGCGGCCTCTATGTGCGATGATCAGGATGCGCCCACTGACCTCCGGCCAGACGTTGAACCACCACCCCAGGCCCAGCCGCCACAACGACACCATGAACGGGTTGAGGGAGCGCCTAAAGCCTTGCCGCAAATTCTCTTCAATTTTCGGTGAGAGGGTCATGGAGTTTTCTCTCCCCACATGATCTTCAAATAGCCCGGAATGTCCACCGCTTCTTTCGGCCCAACCATGATCTCCCAGCCGGGCAACGCCTCTTCCAATTCGCCCGACAGCACGGCGACCTGGCCCGGAATGATCAGCCGGCGATGAGTCACTTTGCTCTCAACCTCAAAGGCTTTCACCGCTTTAGCGATCCGGTCGGCATCGAACTTCCCGGCGGCCCAGGCGGTGAGGACGCTCATACCCTCAGCATCGGCCACCAACAGCCGCGCCGGCCACCCCGACCCCTCGACTTCGTTGTTGACCGCAAAATAGGTGATCGAGAAATTGGTCGTCACCAGCAACGGCGCAGTGGCCTCCGGCGAGTTGATTTCGTACAGCCCCGGTTGGACCTGAATCGGTTTTTGCGGATCGGTGAAAATGTTTTGCCGCAAGGCCAGGAGTGGATACAATGTCGCCGGGTCGAACGACTCCAGCACAATGAAACCGGCATATTTGGCAATGTATTGGGCGGCCAGCACCGCTTCATCGACCCCCAGGCAGGAGGCCTCGCCGGGGAAGACGATGATCGGATAGCCCAGCGCGCGGAAGTTTTTCTTCAGCGCCAACCGGCGAAGCTGAGTCAGGATGGCCAGCGAATCGGCATAACCGTCCACCAACGGGTCAAGCGCCAAATCTTCCACACCCGTTTTTTTGATATCCTCGGTGAGGGCGGCCAGCTTGTCGAGCGACTCGGCTTTCACCACCAGCGGCGCTTTGGCGTTCTTGGCAATCTCGGCCATCTTCTGCCAGTTGGACTCGTCGGCGGCGTATAAGAGCGGCTTGAGGCCCGAAGCGGCTTTCACGCCTTCGGCCATCACCTCCGGAGTCTCGGCGATGAGGATCAGCGGCTTTCGAGTGGCCGCTCGGGTGGCGGCCACTGCTTGGGCAAACGCCGCTCCGGCCCCGGTGTCGGCGCGCGGCGCGTCCAAGGTGGCTTCCACCGCAAACCCATCCACGCCCAATTTGATGCCGACGTAGTCCACCACGTAAGCATCGGCTTCAGCCACTTTGGCTTTGATGGCCTCCAGACCATCAGAATCCTTGACTCGCATAAAAAGGCCCGGCTTGTGATAGAACGTCTTCTCATGCCGGAAGAGCACGGTTTCGTTTCCGGCTTCTATTTTCGCGCCATTGCTGACCACCGTTACCAGCCGGATTGGCGGCGCCGAGGCGGCGGCCAATTGGGTCTTGGCCTCTTCAGTCACATACGGGCACGCGGCCAGTTCGGCCTGCTTGGCCGCCAGCTTCATAGCAAAGGCCAGGCAAGTTGGATAGGCGCATTCTTTGCAGTTCGTCTGCGGCAGCATTTTGTAAATTTGAAGTCCAGTGAGGGCCATTGTTCAACTCCTTTAATTCCACTTCATCAACCCATCTACCATCGCCTTCACTCGCGCCAGTGATTCGGGATGGCGAAGCACGGCGATATTCGCCCCGGCGTGAATAAGCGAGGTCGCGGTCAACGTCTCCCAATTGACAGCCCGCCGCTTCCAATCGCCCCAGCTCTCCGGCACGCCCTCGCCCACCTTCGACTCTTTCGTTTTCCAGGTCTCTTCGCCGGGCGTAACGATCATCGGTTGCTGGGTCATGCTGTCGCCTTGCAGGGCCGCCAGCCGCAAACGCTCCATCACCGAGTAGCCATATTCGATGCCATAAGCCAGCGCGCCCGTCGTCGGATCCATGACGATGCGCTCCAGCGGCATGCCCATGTCGTGAATCAGGATGACAAGTTGCTTGGCCAGGTTCACGTCCATCGGCGTCTTCGAGCTGACCAGATGATCGTTGGCCATGGCCGCCGCCACGATCGTCCGGTAATTTTTGTCTTCGCAAACCCCGATGAGCAGGCGCTCGCCTTTGGCTTCTTCGGCAACCGGCACGATCAGTTCGTTGTCCTTCTCGGCCTGCCCCGGCCCGAACACGGCCAGCGGCAAGCCGGTGGCGTTCAACACTTTGCGAACGACGGCCCGGGCGTTCTCCGGCGTGTTGGGTTTGCCGTCGGCGGTCGCCAACGAGAGATTAAGTACAATGAAGTCGGCGCCGGCCTTCTCTGCCGCCCGCGCCCACTCGCCGGGATCGTTCATCGCCTCGCCCCAGACCTCGCCCAACAGCGGCGACCAGTCGTCGGGTTTGCGATCTTTGATCTCAATCGCCAGCGCCGGCGGGTGCGGAATCGCGCCGTCGAAGTGCAAAAACGGCAAGGTGGCCTCGCCGCCGACGGTGACGGTTTTAGTGCGTGTGCCCGCTGGCGCGTCCGCCGCCGTCGCGCCCAACGTCACCTCGCGGACTTTACCTGCCCATTTTTCTTTTGGAATTTCGACTGTCATCGGCATACTCGTCTCCATTTTGAACTGCGTTGCTAACGCAGGCTGATTTATGACACAAGCAACTATCTTCTCAATTGAGCGCGATTTTGATCAGCACCACTTCGGGCGCAAGTTGGGTTGCCTTCTCTTTCGGAATGCCGCGATACACCTTCTCCATCGCGGCCACCAACGCCGCTTCGTTCGCGGCGACGATGCAGGCTTGGCCGGGCAAGTCCCGGCCTTTCACGTGCGCTGTCACCAACGTCTCGTTCTGCAAATTCCGCCACCAGCCATGCCGGCGATTGGTGATGAGGGTAATGGTGTCGCCCTCCCGCGCATAACTGATGGGCGTGGTGTATTGCTTGCCGCTCTTGCGCCCGATGAAGGTGAACAAGAGAGTTCCGCCGCTCATTAGCGGATGCAGTGGCGAACGCAGGATCAATTTCACCATCGGGTTGTAAAGATCAGATACTTTCATGGCTAACCCTTTCAATTGCCCGCAACGAAATCACTGCTGACGGTCTCGGCTCGCCCGGCCAGTCATGCATCAGGAAAAGGTATTCGACGCCTCGATCGCTCATCAACTGAGCGGCGGTCTCGGCGGGGATGTCCGGCGGCACAGTGGGGATGTCTTCATCCATCACCTCTCCCACCGGAATGGCCGCCTCTTGTTCCTCAAGCCGTTCTCGCGTCAACCAGCCGCAGGCCATCCCGTCCTCGTCCAGCACAACCGCAACCTCTTCTTTCAACCGCGCCGCCACGGCGCCACAGGTCTCGCCTTCGTGGCAAATGGGAACGCCAATGGTCATCACGTCGCGAACGAGCAACATAGGTTTCTCAGCGCAGGGCAAATTGACAATTTGCCTTACAACAACGACGGCATCTCCAACGCCGGATGATTCTTTTCAGTGACGTAAGCCACCAGCCCCTCCACATCCGTCGCCACGCGCTCGTCACAAATCTTGTCGATCAGGTCCGGGTCGCCCTCGCGCTCGGCCACCTTCTTCAACTGCTCGGCCATTTGCTCTTTGAGAATAGATGACAACCAGACCACGCGTTTGAAGCCGCCGTCGGCTGAGATAAACTTGGGGCTGAGGATGTAGAACTTGCCGTGGCCCATAATGCCCGGAGTCTGCAAGCCGCCGCCGGCCATGCCGGCCAATGTCGAGAACGTCATGCCCGCCGGAGTCATGCTCGTGTCCTCGCGGCTGACGATCATCACCCCATTGGCTTCGGGGATGACCATAGCAATGCACTCGAAACAGCCGCAGGCCGTCATCGGGTTCTCCATGATCGAATAAACGGCGACTTCGTGAACCTGTTGGTGCGATGCGCCTTCGGTGAACTCGTTCGTCCCGGCCCAATAGCCTTTGGTCGGGTCGAGCGTAGAACTCTTTTTGATCGGCTGGTTAGGGCCGGTGGGGTTGATCTGGAACGAGGCCTTGCAGTCCAGCCAGTTGTAAGCGCCGCACAGGCCGAGGCGTTCCGGGGTGACGATGCACAGATGGTTCGGGGCAAACGACTGGCACAGCGTGCATGAGTAAAACTCCTCCACGCTCTCGTCGGTCATGTTGCCCAGGCGGACGTTGCGCTCGTCGTAAGCAGTGCGCGCAAGCCCAAGCCACTTCTCCACGTCCGCCGGTTCGGTATAAATCGTCACCTGCACCTTGTCCACAATTGCCCCGAAGTCGGCATGGAAGCGGGCGTGCAAAATGTCGCCGAAGTGGCGCAAGTTGAAGCCTTTGTCGGCGGCAGTTTTGTTGATGCGAATCCAGGCGATGTCGCGCTGGCCGATGTGCTGGATGCCCGATGCGCCGTTGACGAAGTGGTGAATCTGCCGCTCCAACACCGGCTCGAAGTCTTTCTGCATCTTGCGCCCGGCGACGTCCACGACGATGCCCAGGTCAAGCGCCGCGCCGGCGGGCTGAGCCTCAAAGCCCGCCCCGACCACCGTAATCTTGCCGTCTTGCACCTCGTCGAACTCGGCCATCTTCAAATACTCAAAGCACCGCGAGTGCTTGCCGCCGAACTCGATTCGCATGTCGTTCTTGCGGACAACTTCGCCCTCAAAGGCCGAGCCGTAAGGAACCGGCACCGGCACTTCGGTCAGCTTAATTTTCACCCCGCGCACCTCGATGCACTTCTGCACCAGCTTCTCGGCGCGCTCCAGGTCATCTTGGCCTTCGATCTCGTTGAACGGCAAAGAGACGACATGCTCGTAAGCCGTGACGCCGGTGGGCAGGATTTCGGGGATGATAGTGTCGGCGATGACGGGGAAGCCGAAGTTGATGGCCCCCGCCGCCGTCGCGTATTTCAAGTCGTCCACTTCGCCCAGCGCCAGCACGAAGGCAAAAACGCGATTCTTGTTGTAGAGCAAAATGTCGCGCGCCTGCCCGCCCTTCATGCCGCCAAACGTCAGCGCCGAGCGGGTGGCGAAACCCAGGGCGTAAATCGCGCTGATGGTGTCGGTGCCAAACGGCACGATGTAAGTGTCGTAGCCAAGCTCGACGCCTTCTTCCATCC
>CAYSIV010000157.1:0-13898 GCA_964431175.1 uncultured Anaerolineales bacterium | reverse complement strand
ACATGCTCAGTATACGCGATGAAGCTTTGATAGGCGATTTATTCGGTTACGGGATTTAAGGGAGTTGCTGACGTTCTTGACGCTCTTTTCGAGCCAAACCGGAATCTTCTGTCTTGAATCCATCGGAGTTTACTGAGATATTGATCGTCACCTCCATTGCCAAAAAGGAATTTGCTGTAGCGCCAGACAAAGATGATGCGACGCGCTCGACGCGCCTGGGCGCGTCGCATCATATCACTGGTGATTGATACTGTCTACGGATTTAGCTTGCTGAACCGTGTGGCCCAGTTTGCCAACGAAGTTCGGGTGCCGCCGCAACTACCGATCGGCCCGCCGAACAGATAGGTGTTGAGATCGCACGTCTGAGCGATATACTCGGACGCGAGCCAGATCGAACTGCCGTCGGTGACCGCGGCGCCATAGTCGCCCCAGCGCGTGCGCGGCGGATCGCCGACAAAAGCCTTGTAGCTGGTGAAGCCATCGTCCGGACCCAGCCCGGCTACGGCTACGTGAATCGGCCCGACTGAGCCAGTGGAGTTGATCGTCGCATAGCCGGCGCTCGGAAAGTAATCCTCGCCAATGACCGTGAATGCGATTGCGCCCTTGCCGTTAGCGCCCATCGCGATCGCCGGCATGGTCAGGTTGTTATTGGCAAGCGCAATGTAACCCTGCTTCTTGACCTGTCCCTCAACTTTGCCCGCGCCATTGATCTTCGGCTGCACAGCAAACCAGGCGATGCCCGCCTTCAGTTCGCCGCCAACATTGACGGCAGTGCCAGAAGCGCCCCACAGCATACCATTGACATACCACGTCTGCTGCATGCGCGAGTCGAGCGAGTCCGGTGTCGATTCGACTTCGGGTTGCCACGTTGTTGGTGGGTCAAAGAAGAGGAACCAACAACCGAGGTTTCCAAAATCGGGATCAGTGCCGAAGAGATCGCTTGTGTCATTCAAACAATCACCAAGTGGGATGTCACCCACCTTCTGATCTGATTTGGGCGGGAAGACGTACGTCTGGCTGTTGATCAACCGGCTCGTCATTCCTAGCGTCGGTGAGGCCGAGTCGAGTGATGAGGTGTTGGTGAGCGCCCACAGGCCGATGCGGCGGGCAGTGCCCGTTGGGTTGCCGCTCTCGGAGCCGTCGCCGGCGATAGTGCTCAGGAAATACTCGGTTCCATTCCGCTCGTTCGAGTATTGACCAACCGGCGAGTTGGCGGGCCAGACTGTGAAGCCCGGCGAACCGTCAACATTTAGGTTCTCAACGAGGGTGACACCGATTGTCGTTGGGTGAGTTGCGAGCTGTGCTTTCGAGAAGGCGAAGATCTGTGCGGCACTGTAGCGTGGCCCGAACAGGTCGTACTCATTCGTCGAAATGTAGACGCCGTTCTTATCAGCACCAATGTGTGGATAATCCTGGAAGCACGGACCCGGCGTCACTCCATCTGTCGTGCAACCGTGGTTGGGCGTGCCCTCGGTTCCGTCATTCTGGGCAGGGACGTAGTACACCGTCCAGGCGCCTGTTGGATCGCCGGTATTGGACACAGCCAGATCAATGGTGTTCCGGCCGGTGAAGTCACCCGCCAGTGTCTGGTGGAGGGTGGTGATGACGACGATGAAGCGCTGGTTCTCCGGGTCGTAGTAGCAGACCGGGTCGATCACGAACGGCCCGAAAGCGCCCGTCGCTCGGTTAATCGCAGCCGGGTAGCCAAAGAACGTGTTCAGATCTTGTACGCCTGTCAAAGCAGCACCGGTCGTGGTACTGTAAACACGTAGAACACTATTGGTCGACTCGACCACATAACCATTGCCCACGCACAGTGCCTGATCGGGTGGCTCCAGCGAGAACTGGTTGCCGCCGTTGGCCAGCCGTTGTTGGCGATGATTCAGGCCATCAACACTGAGGACAAGCTCAAGGTTTGAGCCTGCAACGGCGCTCGAGGCAACGACCGGGGCGTCGAGCGGATTCTTCGGGAACTTGCCGTTCTTGAATCCGGGCCGCACCCGATTGAATTCGCCTGCCTCCCCGGAGTGTTGCCGACGAGGTCGCAATTCTGGCTGTTGAAGTTCGTCTGCGCCTTCAACACCTGCTCGAATGCTGGTGGTGCCGCCCGCCGGAATCTGACGGGTGCCGCCGCCGTCGCTGGCCGGAGCCGCCGCCGCTGGCAAGGCCGCCACGGCGCTGTTGAGCATCGTCAGGACTAGCACGAATGTTAGGATTCGATTGGGTTTCATAAACACCCTCCTTAAAAAGTGTTTTTGAAATTTACGGGTGTTAGATCAGATTGTTAATCAGTTGATGGTCTTTAGACCGACGCGGTTTCCGAAACCGCGTCGGTCTTACCCATCACCGTAGTGTTAATGGGAGATGGCGCTGAGGGCGTTCACCTGCCCGTGGCCGTACCAGGAGTTATAGGCGCCGCCCGTGCACGTTTGCGGGGCGCCGTTGCTGAACGACGGGAAGGAAGCGTACAAGGTCAGCACATCGGGCGTCGGGCAGGCGAACGGGTCTGCCCTGTTTTCAAGCGCTGCAACGACAGCTCCGCGTGAAGTCATGCCTTGGCTAACAAGCAACGCAGCCACGCCGGCCACGTGTGGCGACGCCATCGACGTGCCCTGGAAATAGCAATAGGTGGCCCCGCTGGGGTCTATAACCGGGCGGAAGCAGGAGCTCATTAGCGAGGCCGGGTACGTGGACAGCACGCGTCCATTCGGAGCGGCGACGGTCCGCTGCAGGATGCTGTCTCCGCCCGGGGCGGTGACGTCAGCCTTGCTGACGCCGTAGCTCGAGTAGAACGACTTCATCTGCAGGTTCCCGTCCGCGGTCACGCCGACCACACCTTGCACCTCTACAGGCACTACGGCGCAGTCGTTGTGCACGGTGCGGACGATCGGTGTTGTGTCGTCGGGGCTCGTGATGTCCTGGGTCGGGTGCGCGAGGTCGTCGGCCTCGTTGCCCTCAGCCGCGACGACGACGGTGCCCTTGCTCTCTGCGAACAGGATCGCCCGCTGTTCAGCGTTCCAGATGGCCCGCTGAAGAGGATCGTTCTTGCAGTTGAACAGGTACGGGTCCGCAAAATAGCTGTTGTTCGTGACGGCGATGTTGTGCGTGCCCGCCCACATGAACGCGCAGACTACCGCCTCCGGGAAGAAGAACCCGTCGGCGTTGCCGGCCTTGATGGCCGCGATCTTCACGTTGGGTGCCACGCCGACGATTCCGATGCCATTGGCGGCCGCGGCAATCGTGCCGGCGGTGTGGGTGCCGTGACCGTTGTCGTCCATCGCGGCCACTTTCCCAGCCACGGGCGCGCCGGAGACGCAGTTGACGCTGGTTGCGTCATCGACGTTCGCTGCGAGGTCCGGGTGGGTGTAGTCGACGCCGGTGTCGATGTCGCCCACGATGACGGACGGGCTGCCGCCGGTGATCGCGTGTGCTTCAGGCGTGTGGATCTGAACCATGTCCCATTGCAGCCCGGACAAGGTGTCCGAGGAGGCCGTCGCGGGAATGTCGACGACTTGGGATGAATCATCGGCTCCGTTGAGCGCATTCCCGTCACTTACATGCGTTGCGAATCCGGCCGTGGCCGTCACGCCCTGGATCTTCGTGTTCTTCATCAGGTTGGCGCGGAACGAGGCATTGTCAGAGCGGGCAATGGCGACGCCGATGGCGTCGTAGGTGATGACCAGCGTGCCGCCTGCTTTTGAGATGGCGCTGGCCGCATTGGCCAACGCTTTTTCTTGTTTGTAAAGCACGATGTAGGTTTGCGTCGCGCCAGCGCGGGCGGTTGAGACTTGCGGACTGGCAAAGAGCATGGCGCTCATGGCGACTGCAAGCGCCAGGGTGATTCGGATGAAGCGGTGCATAACGATCCTCTCTCCTTAAAGTGTGTGAAGGTTGAATTTCTTTACATCACCGGCTCAATATTCATTTGGCGTGTCGTTTCGGCTGTCATCACCTCCTTGTTCCCTATGTCAGTATACACAATGTCCGCCCCGCGAGGGATGGCGGGGCGGGCTAACGAAGGGACGTTCGCGACGGAGCGAAAACGGTTGCCGCGCCCGCCTCGCTCCGTCAGCGTCACCAACTAAGGGGCAATCACGCTCACAAAGGCGTCGGTGTTGCCGAATTGCCGGTCGCAATGCTCAGGCGGCGCGGGCTTGGAACCCGGTTGATGCGAGTACGGATCCAACCCCAGCTTGGCGTCAACACGGTCGGCCATGTCGCCGCGCACGGCGCTCGTGCCAAGAATGGCTTGCTGATACTCATCTACCGCCGGGCACCCGGCGCCATTTCGGCTGTCAGTATAAATAAACCAGGCGTGGGTATTGTCGGAAACCAGCGTATTATAGTCGCCATAGAATTGCCGGGCAAGGTTGTTCTGAGCGCTGGCCGCCGGATCAGAGGGAGCACTGCTGACCTTCACCGGCGCTGACCAGCCACTGCCGGAGTTGCTGACATACCAGCTGTCAATGGCCGCATTGCCGGTCCCGAACGTATTTGGATTGATGGCCTTCAAAGCTTGGTAGCCAACGTCCACCCGGCCATTCGGCGCAACGTCAAGACCCTGGAAGAAAGCGTAACCCTCAGCCGCCTTGCTTACTTCGACGAGCGGCCCCCAAGTGACGCCCCTGTTGGTCGAGGTGCTGACGACGACGCGACCCCCGGTCGCTGTCCGATTCACCCAGGCCGCATAGACAGTGGTGTTGCCAGCCCGCGGATCAGCCGCAATGCTTAAGAAGCTGTCGGTGCGGAAGTTTGCGCCGGGGATCGGATCGTGGATATCCACCACCGGGCCGATGGCGACTTCTTTGGCCCACTTATTGCCGCCATCGCGTGAAACGGCGACCAGTTGCGAGGACCCCTGTTCCCAGGCCACATAGACACTGCCATCCGGGCCGGAGCGGACGGCTGACCCCTGGCGGCCATTGCCGGTGCCGTTGTTGCCAGCAGGCGAGAGTTGCTTGGGCGCGCCAAACGATGCGCCGCCATCGGTGGAGACGGCAGCCATCACGGGTTCGGACGGACAGCAGATGGGCGAGCGAAACTCTGTCCAAGTCAAATAGACTCGGCCAAAATACGAACTGCCCGGCAGGTCATCGGCCCAGATCGCCTCTTTATCGTTGAAGTCGTTCGGGTTCTTCTTGATCGTGGCAATGACCGGGGCGCTCCAGGTCAAGCCATTGTCATCCGAATACGACACAGCCAGCAATTCAGGCGCTTTGTTAGGCGGAAAGGGACTGCGGCCAGACTTGTACGACGCCAACGAGGCGTAATACGCTCGCACACCGTTGGCATAGGAGAAGCCACTCGGCCCGGGTTTGGGGCCGTAAACGATCACCGGGTCGCCATCGGAGACCAGATCGGCGGCAATCCAGCTTGCCTGATCGTCGAGCAGGCCGCGATTGACCCACGTTTGCCCTCCATCGCTTGAGGTATAAATGCCCGAGGTGCCAACATCGGGGAAGAAGGAGCAGTCGTTGGCCGGGACACTGCCGCGCACCGGGCCGGGGCCGCAGCGTGGCTGGCGCTGTTCGTCATTAGAGCCGGCGATCAGATAATCGCTATACACCGGATTGACGGCGATTGAAGGTTCATTCTGTTTGTTGGTTGGAAAGACGGCAGTTGTGTTGGACGATGGGTCACCTGAAACTTGTGGGTTGTTGGCTTGAACATCCACAAATGCTGTGGTGGATGCACTAACCGTAGAAATCGTGGTTGCCGATAGGGCGATGACGACCAGTATCCTTAAAAGTGAACGTTTCATTATGAGACTCTCCTCAAAGTGATGAAATACAGCGCCAGACAGGCATCAGAAATGGTGTGATCGATGGTATGTGTGATTTTATCCAGCAGGTTCCTCCCAGAGTGAAGTATGAGTGTGATGGCCAAACAAAAAAAGCCGGTCTTCAGTGGCCGGTTTCGCTTTGGCTCCCCGAGTCCCCGCCGATCTCTCGCGGCAAGCGACCAAATCAGGCATCCGGTTCATCGTCTCCACTCTCGTATTGCAAACTTGTCAGCACAAGCAACACAAGAAGGAAATCCATGCCCGCTGCCTCATTGTCGAGGGCGTAGTCTTGGTTCCTCCCTATTCAGTTGGTGAAAAGACTCTATTGTTTCACTTATATTACCATACAATAGGGGAAAGAGATACGCTTGATCTGCAAAAGATAAAAGCCGGGCCTCGTGAGAGGCCCGGCTTTTCATTGTAATATCGGCTGAGGATTACGGTCTCAGACCGAATTGCACGGTCACCGTTTGTCCGTTATACGGAATGGTAACTGTAATGAGATACGTCGCAGAAGGATCAGGTAGAGGCTTGGTAGCAAGGTTGTAGATGTACTGGTTTGTGCTGAAGCGCATCACACCTGTGGTATCCGCCGCGCTGGTGGAGATGGGTTCGTTAATTTCCAGTCCTGGCGTTGCTCCTGAGATCATGGTGAGCTTGATGGTAGGAGCAAGGTTCGCAGGCGTTGAACCATTGCAGTCCGTGAAGCTGATCTTTACCGGAATGGTGCTGTTGTACTTGAACACACTCGTACCATCGGCGTTGATCGGTTGTAGGAAGCCACTCGTATTAAACTTCACCATTACAGCAGCCATTGCTGTACCGGTACCACCATCGTCATCACTGACACTCACTGTCGCGGTATAAGCACCAGCCAGAGCATACGTGTGTTGCAACGAGAATGGACTGGTCGCCGGGCTGACGGTTTGGGTATTGCCATCGCCCCAGTTGATCACGGCGCTGTGGGTATCTGCCGCGGCGGGGTCGCTGAAGGTAACGGTAAGTGTCGCATTGTTCGCGCCGCAACTGACGCTGCTCGCTCCAAACGCAGCGCTGACTGTTGGCACAACATTTGTCACATTCACGGTCGCGGACGAAACAGCGGATAAACCACCCGGGTCAGTCGCAAGTACCTTGACGGTGTAACTGCTCGGACCATCCCGCAGGGAGGCGTCGAAGGACACGCTTTGTCCGCTGGTTTCGAAGGAGCCGTTGTTGTCGAGGTCCCAGGCATAAGTGAGGCTGTCACCATTCGGGTCGGAGCCGCTTGCGGTGAGTGTGACCGAGCCACCTTCAGGGGCAGAATACGGTCCGCCGGCATCCACGGTGGGAGGCGCGTTGGGGACAAGTCCAACCACAACCGGGTCATGGTCGGAGGTGCGATAGGGGTTTACTTCATAGAGCGCATCCTGGGCGGGGGGTTTGAAGGTTGTGTCGTAGTCGAAAATATCCGGTTCATCGGAGTTGATGTGCCAGTCTGCCGCGCCAGTCACCTGTCCTAACAGGCTTGCATTCGCGAGTGCATGGTCAAGATAGCCCGCCGCCCCATCGAAGGTATAGGAGTAGGCATAGGCGCCATGGAAGTAAGCAATCAAGTTGGTGAAATCGTCGCTGGTGCCGACGATGTCATCAGAACCGGCTTTGATTTCGTCAATTGTATCTTCCTGGGCATAGGAGTTCAGATCGCCCATGATGATGAAGTCGGGGTCACCGCTACCGGTTGGGTCGGTGGCAAGCCAATCCACCAACGCTTCTGCAGCGGCCCGGCGGGTCTGGCTACAATTGCCCTGACCGTCGCCAAGATCCGGGTCGCCAACATCGTCGCAGGCTGAACCCTTGGACTTGAGATGATTGACCGCCACGGTGAATTTGGCACCAGTGGCATTGACTTCAAAGGTTTGGGCAAGGGACGGGCGGCTCTTGGTGTCAATAAAGCGCGGATCCACAGCCGACGTTAGTAGTTTGAAATCTCCGACCGGTGTAACGACCGCTGGTCTGTAGATGAGACCCACTTTGATCGCGTCCGTGCCGATGGTGCCGGTATTGATGTAGGCATAGCCGGGCAATCCAGACGTAATACTGGCAAGCGGTTCAACGCCAGTTGAGTTTTCCAACTCATTCAAGCCGATGATATCGGCATCGAGACCAGAAAGTGCTGTAAGGAGTTTATCGCGCTGGCGGGTGAATTCATCAACTTGGTCGCTATCCCAACCGCGGCATTCCAGGTTATTGGACGGACCGCATTTATTATCCAGCACGCCCGATGGGTAATCGGCCGTGACGAAGAAGTTGAGCGTGTTCATCGCCGCCACACGGACGGTGCCGCCGACCGGTTCAGGGGAAGCCGGTCTTGGATTCGCGGCAACATAATCTGCCGGTCCCGTCGGCTGGATTCGGTATAAGTCAAAAGCAAAGGTAAGGACACCGACAGTATTCTGCACTGTGTCGCCACCGCGGAAGCGATTAGTCAACGAGAAAGGGTCGCCGTTCGGATGGCGCAGAGTGGCTGGGTTTTGCGTGTTTAGCCCATCGTCCAGTGTGATGCGGCGCAGGCTGTTGGCAAGGGTGCGGTCATTCGCTGGGTCACCCGGCTCGTCAATGGCTGTCCCAGTGAATGGGCGAGTCTCGCCAGCGAGCGGCAAAGCAATGACCATCTCACCGAAGCGGTCATAATTGAAGTATTCAGAGATGACCAACGCCTGCGGGAAGCGAACGAGCATGCCTTCATACCACTCGAAATCATCGAGGCTGGTAACAGGCAGGTTCACACTGACTGACGCGGGGAGTGCATTGCCTGTTGAGCACAACAACAATGAAGACACGCTAGTAATCTCGGTCAAACCATTGAACTCGGTCACCGTACCACGCATCCGCACTTTATCACCCACGTTCACAGGGAAACTCGTGTTGAAGATAAAGATACCTTCTGATGTCGATGGATTGGCATCTGCATCCGTATCTTCCTCCTGCACATAGTATCCGCTGAATTGACCGGTGCCCTGATAATCCGCGGAAACAATGCCCTCAATTGAAATATTTGTCGCGCCGTTGAATGGGCTTAGCAATCCCGGACCTTGAATATCGTGGATGAATGTCGCGGGATCGCCGCATACCTGTAAGTTAATCGTGGTAAAGCCGGTCGTGAAGCTAGCTACCATTGTGTCTGGTGGATCGTTGCCATCCTGGTCTGTAACGCTCGATGAGGGAATAGTCACATCACAACGTTCATTGGCGGCAAAATCCAAATCAGGATTTAGAATGAAGGTTGTCGGTCCGCCGCTGAAGGTAAATGTATGCGGACCGCTGGTGGCACAGGAGATGGTGACCGCGGCAAAGTTTACATTCACCGTCTCACTAAATGTGATGGTGATATCTGTCGCGCGGGCGATATCTATTGCATTATTTGCAGGAACAGTGTTCGCCACGCTAGGTGCGGCGTCCGCACCTTGACATGGTGATGCAAGGTTTTGTGGGTTGCTGGGTGTAAGTAGTTGGAAGTCGCTGGAATTATTATCGGTGTCCGTCCCATTGCCCGATGCGCCGCCTGGTTTACGTTCATAACCACGGTTTAGATTTGATGCAGTTGTTCCTCCGAGGTTAGCGAGGGGAGTTCCTTCCTTGAATGCTGAACCCGTGCTCATACCGACTTGATCAACGATAACATCAGTTGCCGTCGTAACGGCAATACCGCCGTCGTCAGTGATGCCCGTGCCATATGTCTGATTACCAGGAACGGTACCACTGTACGAAGGGCTGGTGGAATTGGTTAAGAGATAGTAACAGCCCGGATTCAGGATCGTATTTGCAAGGATTGTGGCACGAGGAGTCGTAGTACCTCCTCCTGTGTTATTTGATCCCTTGATTTTCCATCCCCCAATATTCACGGAGGATGCTGAGAGGTTGAAGAGTTCGATAAACTCATCGTTCCCCCCATTAGGACCGCGAACGCGAAACTCGCTTATGACGATGTTCGTCGAGGCGGCCAGCGCAGGTTGCACCCCCACTGGCACCCCCGACAGCAAAAGAGCAAAGATGGCGGCTAGATTTAGTACTCGCCGTCCAATTGATGAAAACATTTGAAGATTCTCCCTCTGGCCCCATGTGTCGGGCCATATAGTTTGATAGTGACTTCCGGCCAGGAGCCGGGCAACTTTGCAAACTAAGCTGGGGGTCTGCGGGATTGTTTGAAACAGCAGTCCCGCAGACCTGAATAGATCATGCAATCTGCGTGAGTGGCCGGGTTGATGATGGCTCTACGAACCCGGCACTGTTAGCAGTAGAAGCTGGCCGCCTTCGCGCTTGAAGAGCACGGGGCCAGAGGCCGCACCTGAGTGCGTCCAGTTACTTTGCGCCAGCCCTGATTGACTACAGGCTTTACAACCCCGGCATGTAGATCAGAAGCAACTGACCGCCTTCGCGCTTGTAGGTGAAGTCGGGCTGAAGGTCGCCGTTGTTGTCTTCACCCGGCGCTTTCTCCACCCAGAGCGTATGCGCCTGAATGTTGATCAGGAACGCTCCAGGACCAAAGGCCGCCGAGGCGTCGACGATGCCGGTTGTCTCCCACGCGCCCCAGTTTCCGGCGGGGCGGCCATCCACATCGGTCGGGCCTCCGTCGGCTGATTGATTGATCTTTACCGCAACCTGGGGGGTGCCAGAGAATGGGACGTACCAAAGCCGTCCCGTGGTTGCATTGGGATCCGTCAGTTGTTGAGCGGCTGTGAATTGCTGGCTGCTTCCGGGATCCTCTGTGAGCAGAAGACCTGTGAGAGTAGTCTCGACGTTGTCCGGCTGGTGAACTTCGTTGAGTGTCTTGACGGGGTTGTCATCACCCTCGACGAATACAGTGAGCGATGTCACCTTCGTCGGGTCGCTCGGGTCGAGTACCATCTTCCACACCCGACCGTTCGTTGATCTGAAGTTCGGTGTGTCCAGACTCTGCGCCGCAGTCCGGCCTCGGCCTGAATCAACGACATAGACAACGTTCTCCATACCGGGCCGCTTGTCGTAGGCAATATCCTCGATGCGGACAAACTGGAATACGTTATTGATGTCGCTCCAGTACTCAAGTACCCACTGAGGGCCATCAATGCCAAGCGGGGCAACTGAGCGAAGGTCACGTTGCCAACTGCCGTCCGTAGGTGGCAATGGATAGCCTACATCAGCGGCTTTGATTTCAGAACCATCGGGGTTGAGTCCGGTAGCGATATTCTTCGGTACCTTGATAAAGTGTCCGGTGACAACCGGTCCCGTCCCGGGGAGCACATGGTAGTAGTTCTTTACACCCGGGGTGTCGGAGACGAAGGCCCAGAGGTCGCCCTCGTCTGCCAGAAGTGCGTCGGTGCTTGGAGCAATGTAGTAGTAGAGTTGTGATTGAGAAGGTACAGCGCCAGCTGGGAAAACGCCAGTGAGTGGACCGCTTGTAAATGTGTCGTCACCCGAGAACACGACCGGATGTCCAAACCCAGGGATAGGGATACTGTTCTCATGGTTGTGCCTGCCCATCCCGTAGATCGCGTGGTGCTTGCCGGTGCGGACATCGAGAGCAACAACAAGGCCAATTTGCTTTTCAGCCGGGTCGCCAATCGCGGGGGGCCAGGAGGCCTCCTGCCGGAGCACGTAATCTAGTCCCTCCTCGTTCGTGAAGAGGATGTCACGATCAAACCCTTCCTTGCTCGTGGCGAGGTAATTGGAGCAGAAGCGTTGGTAACCGGAACTGCTCGAGATCGCGAATGAGCCGTTGAGCACCCCGGCTGAGTGCTGGTTGAGGATCAGCTGGCTCACCTGGGCGTTATCGAAGTCGTTCTCCCCGTTGGTCGCGGTCGGCGTGAGCGTGTTGTAAGGGAACGGCACCCTGCTGGTCTCGTGGTTGATGAAGAGGTCAACTCGCCCCTGGCCGCGAGTGCGCAGGGAAATCCCATCCGGGAGGGCTTCATATCGAAATCCGCTCGGGAGCACGTCACCAACCGTCAGGAGCGGCGTGACCTGCACACCCGGCATGACTGTGGTAAGCATCGAGGGTTGACTCGTCTTGAACCCGCTGTTGTTCCCTCCGGCGGCAAATGCGCCCGCCGGGGAAATCAACATGGAAACTACGATCAGGGCTGAAAACAAACGAAGCAGAGGCATACGAGATGCTGGGCTTCGCTCAAGAAACCGATTATTAAACATGAATATTCTCCTCAAGCTTAATTGAAGTAATTACGGACCAACGCGTGGGCAAACGCGTAGTCTGTATTTCTCTTGAAATCAAGAATGTTTCGCCCATGCCACCACCTTTCGTTGTGAATTTACAGACAAAGGTCAAGCCAGCTGGCCGGCATAGATGTTCGCGTTGCGATTGCCGGTGTTGAGTGAGGAATTTTGACAATGAGGCGCACTAATTAGATGCCGTTACAAGTTTGGGGAAGTTACGGTTTGGTAGCAAAAGCCAATCGACGCAATAATCTGAGCATATGATTATTCAGAATGTTTCGTATGTTCGCCTTCACCTCCTCCTCTCATCACGAAATAGGTGTCTGTCACTGGCTTTACAACTGAAATTTAGGGCATTGTGAGCCGATGACAGTCACCTGAAGCGTGTTATGGGTGACACCCCTTTCGGCTCAATATTACCACGTAATAAGCTCGACTTTCTCCGTTTTGGAGAAGTAGGAGGACTTTCCCAAAGTTGCCCGGCCCCTTCGGGTGAATTCGCGGCACGCTTCGCGCAAGGCCAGGTCCGCCTTCGCGGACGACGAGTTTAGCCGACGAAGGAATGATGAAAATTTAGGCGAGCGAATTGGGCTTCATGACTAGGGAACGCCAGTTCACTTGTCATGTCGTTCCCGCCTAAAACGCGCGGCGCGAAGCGTGACATCGGGCATCCAGATTGACAATGAGCCATTGATATCGCTCAGGCGACTGGATTCCCGCTAAAAACACGCGGGAATGACCAGTAGCATTAGGCTGAGTAGTTACGTCGCGTTGAAGTTGGCATTACGGCCGTTAGTGTCCAAAAGCCCGCAAATCATAACGAACAACGTCCTGATTGGGCGGGGTAATACATACCTTGAAATTGACGGTTTTGTCGCCTACAAAAGTTGTGAGGCCAGTCTTGTCATCACTGCCAAAGTTGATGACTGTGTTCTGGTTGTTGTAAATCGTCACCACAATTGTGAGATAGCTCTGGAGAGCATCGCCGGGGTTGCGCACCTTGCCGCTCACGCAATAATTGCCCGCCTCGGTTGTCTGAGTCACTGCTGACAACTCAAAATTCTGACGCGGGTTATTCGGGGTGACGCTGGACTCGGCGCGCAATTTGTAGCTGGCCGCGCTCGAAATACCGTCGACAAAAAGCTCAAAAGGCATCCGCTCGCCTGCCGCAACCGCCTCCAGCGGCCAGAAATCGGTGGTCGTATCTTCGCCGGCGATCACCAGGCCCTGCGCGTCGAAGAATGTGCCGGTGATAGCGGCTATTTCCTGATCGGCCCCACTGTTGTTGACGATTTCACCGTAGACCACAACATTAGGATCAGCCTCATCCGGATCAGTCGTCAACCGGATATTAACAAATGCCCAGCCGCCACCTTCGGCGGTGGCGGTCGGCGTCGCGGTAGCCGTTGCCGTTTCGGTTGAGGTGAATGTCGGCGTGGCTGTCGGCTCTTCAGGAGGAGGCACACTAACAGTGTCGGTTGGGGCGGGTGTGAAACTGGGGAGGTTTGTTGGAGTGGACGTGAAGGTAAAAATCAGAGTGGCGGTGGCGTTTGGCGGTAAAGATGAGGTCTCGGTCGCAAGAGGTGGTAATGGCGAATTTGTAACCAGGGTTGTTGCCGAAGCGGCGGCGGCCACAGCCAATGTTTCTGTTAGTTCCGCTGACGGGCCGGGCGCGGGCGACGGGCCAAAAAAAGCTTGCAATTGTGGCATAAACGCAATTGCGGCAATACCGGCATAGATCAACGCAGAGGCGCTTAGCGCAATAATTGACCAAAATGCTATTCCCATCCACTGCGGCGGACGTCGTTTTTGGGTAGGGTCCTGGCGTTTTGAACTTTTGTAGCTGGGTTGTCTTGGCTTCATTAATTAGGCTCTTCCGGCTTTAACGGGAAAGCGTCCCTGTCATTCTGAGCGAAGCGAAGAA
>CAYSIV010000156.1:5330-14073 GCA_964431175.1 uncultured Anaerolineales bacterium | reverse complement strand
CAAGTTCTGGGGATGCTCTCTCCGCAATTTATCACGCTAAACCTGGGAGAGCCAGTCAGGTGAGCCGCAACACTACAACAAAAAAGCCTCCCGAAAATTCGCAATCTTCGGGAGGCTCCCAGAACACGTCCACCAAATCAGGGTCGGCTACTTGGCGTATTCAACGGCCCGCTTCTCGCGGACAACCGTCACTTTGATCTGACCCGGATACTGCATCGTCTCTTCAATCTTGCGGGCTACGTTCCTCGATAGTTCAATCGCCGCCAGGTCGTCAATCGCTTCCGGTTCAACGATAATGCGCACTTCGCGCCCGGCCTGCAAGGCGTACGCCTGCTCCACACCCTTGAACGAAGACGCAATCTCTTCCAGGGTGCGAATGCGCTTGACGTACAACTCCAGGCTCTCGCGCCGCGCACCGGGCCGCGAACCGGAGATGGCGTCGGCCACTTCGACGATGACGGCCTCCACGCTCTCCTGATCGATTTCGTGATGGTGCGAGGCAATCGCATTGATCACTTTGGGATTCACGTTGTAGCGCCGGGCAAACTCGGCCCCGATGGCGGCGTGGGTGCCTTCCACTTCATGGTCAATCGCCTTGCCCAGGTCGTGCAAGAGCCCGCCCGTTTTCGCAATGACCACATCGGCGCCCATCTCGGCGGCCAACACCCCGGCCAACAATGACGTTTCAATCGAGTGCGCCCACTGGTTCTGGCCGTAAGAGGTGCGGAACTTGAGCCGCCCCACCAGCCTGAGCACTTCAGGGTGCAGGCCCGGCACGCCCACCTCGTAGGCCGCCTCTTCACCCGCTTCTTTGATCACCGACTCAACTTCCTTACGGGCGTCGTCCACCAGCTTCTCGATGTGGGCCGGATGAATGCGCCCGTCGCCGATCAGTTTGGCCAGCGAGCGGCGGGCCACCTCGCGCCGCACCGGATCGAACGATGAAATCGTCACTGCTTCCGGGGTATCGTCTACGATCACATCCACCCCGGCGGCCATTTCAAACGAGCGGATGTTGCGCCCGTTGCGGCCAATGATGCGACCCTTCATCTCGTCGGACGGGATGGGCACCACCGACACCGCCAACTCCGACACCTGGTCGGTGGCCACCCGCTGGATGGCGACGGCGATCAACTCGCGGGCGCGGCGCTCGCCTTCGGCTTTGGCCTCGTCTTCGATCTGGCGGATGGTACGGGCCATATCGTTGCGGGCAGTCGTTTCCACCGCCGCCAGCAGTTGCGCTTTGGCCTCGTCCCGGGTCAGCCCGGCGATACGCTCCAGTTCGGCCAATTGCGTCGATTCTTTCTTATCCAACTCTGAGGCCCGGCGATCAAGCTGGCTGGTCCGTTTATTGAGCGCCTGCGTGTCGCGCTCCACCTTGTCCATTCGCCGGTCCAGTTCCTCGCGGCGGCGTTGCAGGCGCTCCTCAGCCTTCTCCTGTTCAGCCCGCCGGCGGGAAATTTCTCCTTCCAGTTCGTCGCGTTTCTTGATCAGTTCATCTTTGGCTTTTAGTTGAAGTTCACGGTTCTGTGCTTCGGTCGTTGCCTTGATGCGCTCGATTTCAGCTTCGTATTCCTTCGCCTTTGCTTTGACCTGCTGTTGGCCAAGAAAATAGCCCGCCACCACACCGAGCGCCAGGTCAACGAGGGCAACCAGCACCAATACTATCCATTCCGGCATATGTGGTCAGTCCTCGCTTTCTGTAGAATTAGAATCGTCGCCGTGTTCGCGCCAGGCGCGTTCCACGGCTTCGGAAATTGTCTCGTAATCGATCCCCCGTCGAGCCAGATACTCGCTCAACTTGCGCCGGAAGTCTCGCTCTGGCAGGCCTTTCAAACGTGGAGCGCGGGCCGTCGCCAACTGCCGGGCCGCCGCCGCGTCATCCACTCCGGCCAACGCCTTCTCAATCGTTTTCTGCGGCAACCCCTTTTGCCTCAGTTCCACCTTCAGGGCCCGCTTCCCCTTGGGGCGTGAGGCCGACCGCGCTTCCACCCACGACCGGGCAAATCCGGCGTCGTCCACCAGGCCCACGCGCCGCAGTCGGGTCAGCACATCTTCAATCACCCTCTCCGGCACATCTTTCTTTTTCAAGTTCTGGCGAACTTCGGCCTCGGAGCGCGAACGGTACGAGATAAACTTGATCGCCTTCTCGAATGCCGTCTCATCGGTGTCGGCCTGCTTGAGCCGTTCGAGGTCGGCTTCGTTCAAAGTTTGGCCGACTCTCAACCGGGCGGCTTCGATCTTCGCCAACCCAAACGCGAACTCGCCGTCCAGGTAAACGTTCACCCGGTTCTTGTTTCGGGCCTGCATCTTGAGGGCTGTTACTTTTGCCATTGCTAAATGGACGAAGGACGGATGACGATTATTGCCTTCGTCTTTCGTCCATCGTCCGCCGTCCAGAATCAAAAAGCCGTGGTGCGCCTTTGTTCTTGCGCCAAGCCACGGCCATCGTCCGACGTGATGATTCGACTCGCACGTCAGCAACTCAGTGTTCAACTGTATGCGGTTGTCGATTCAGCAAACGCCAGTCAACTGCTCAACTTGCCGGAAACCCAACAGGGAGAGAGAGCCAGGCCAGCCGTCGAACCGCTTTCGCGAACGGAAGCAAAGCAATCGATTAAACACATGTCATGTCACCCTGCAAAGTCTGTGCTTTCCTGAATTGATCAAGTGCTCAACTTACTTCCAGCGGCGGACGCGAAGTGGGCAATCCACCGCAAGCAAGAACTAAAGCTGAACACCCCGTCATACTTCCTCACACTGAGTTTGTTTACGATGTTGTGGCCCGGCTTACTCTTCTTCTGCCGATTCGTCCGCATCCGCGTCGTCGGCCTTGCCGGTCGGCATCGGGGTTCCGGCGTTTGTCATCGCCTGCGCCCGGATAGCCTTTTCTATTTCGCCAGCCATCTCCAGGTGTTCACCCAGATACCGCTTGGCGTTTTCGCGACCCTGCCCAATGCGGGTGTCCTTATAAGTATAAAATGCCCCGCGCTTGGTGACGATCTCCAAAGTAGTGCCCAGGTCGATCAGGTCGCCCATCTTGCTGATGCCTTCATTATACATGATGTCAAATTCGGCCTCGCGAAACGGCGGGGCCACCTTGTTCTTCACCACCCGAACCCGGGTGCGGCTTCCCACCACGTCCTGCCCGTCCTTGATGGCCTGAATTCGGCGCACATCCAGCCGGACGCTGGCGTAAAACTTGAGGGCCATGCCACCGCTCGTGGTCTCCGGGTTGCCGAACATGACGCCGATCTTCTGGCGCAGTTGATTGGTGAAGATCATACAAGTGTTGGACTGCTTGATGGCTCCCGACAGCTTGCGCAAAGCCTGGCTCATCAACCGGGCCTGCATGCCCATCGAGGCATCGCCCATCTCGCCCTCGATCTCGGCGCGCGGAACCAGGGCCGCCACCGAGTCGACCACGACCGCATCCATCGCCCCGGAGCGCACCAACGCCTCGGCAATTTCCAGCGCTTGCTCGCCCGTGTCGGGCTGGGCAATATACAGGTTGTCCACGTCCACGCCCACTTTGGCGGCGTAGGTCGGATCGAGGGCGTGCTCCATATCAATGAAAGCGCACGTCCCGCCCATCTTCTGGGCCTCGGCCACGATGTGCTGGCAAAGGGTGGTCTTGCCCGCCGACTCCGGGCCATAGATTTCCACCACCCGCCCGCGCGGCACGCCGCCGATGCCTAACGCAATGTCGAGCGAAATGGAACCGGTGGGAATACTTTCGACAGCGAGATGGGTGGCCTCGCCCAGCCGCATCAGCGCCCCGTCGCCATATTTCTTTTTGATTTGGGATAAAGCCGCATCAAGCGCCTTTTCTTTTCCGCTAGCCATAAGCTTGTCTCCTGCGCTAACTCCAAGGGTTAGAGCTTGTAAAAGAATATCTTCCGCTCCCGCTCCACTTCGCGTTTGTAACGCGAAGCGGAGCGGCCAAGCGGCTGGACGCTTCGCGCAAATCCAGCCGGAGCAAACTGCGGAGTAATACTCTTACAAGCCCTTAGGTTGCAATTTAGGTTTGATGAGGAGAGTTTACAAGAGGCGGGGGGATTATGCAAGCAGGAAAGACGCTGGCCGAGCCTGTTGACACTCTTCCCCGCTCGCTTATACTTCACCCATTCCACACTATTTCACCGCTCATTGTTCATTGCTCATGTTCCCCACTCGCCCCGCCCTGCCCGCTGACCAATCCATCCTCAGCCGTCTGCTTCGCTCAACGCCCTACTTTCACACTCATCTCGACTGGCAACCCCCCGAGGCCTGGCTCGGCACGCGTCCGTTCTTTCTCGTCCTCAATGGCGATAAACTGGCCGGAGCCATGTCCGCCGCGCCCGACCCGCCGAATGTGGGCTGGTTACGGCTGGCCGCCACTGCCGAAGGAGTTCGACCGGAGGCCGTGTTGGACTCGCTATGGCAGGCCACGCGCGAGGCATTGATTGAGATGAAGGTTGAGCAAATTGCCTGCATGATGGCGAACGATTGGATCACGCCCCACCTGGCTCGCTGGGGATTTGATCACTTCGTAGATGTGGTCGTGCTCTCGCGAAAACGCGGCGCGACCAAACTCTCCACCCCGGGATGGCCGCCGCTATTTACACCGGCATCCAAAATTCATCTGCGCCCGGCCCGGACCGAGGACCTGCCAGCCATCTCCGAGATTGACATCGCCGCCTTCG
The DNA here is from genome assembly GCA_964431175.1 of uncultured Anaerolineales bacterium. Lineage (GTDB taxonomy): Bacteria > Chloroflexota > Anaerolineae > Anaerolineales > VGOW01 > VGOW01. The sequence goes on along the minus strand of CAYSIV010000156.1, from coordinate 9,388 downwards.
CCCCACCCTGGCAGTATTCGCCCAGCACGTTGGCGCAGGCGTTGGCTCACGCCGAGCGCGCCGCTGTAGCCAAGGTGGATGGGAAGATGGTAGGCTACCAGATCAGCACCGGGGGACGCAGTGGCGGCCACCTGGCCCGGTTGGCGGTTCATCCTGAACATCAGGGCCAGGGCATCGGGCGGGCACTGGTGTCTGATCTCAGCCAGCACTTCGAGAAACGCGGCGCACTTAGAATCACCGTCAACACTCAACAAGATAATCAAGCGTCGCTGGCGTTATATCGCGCCCTGGGTTTTGAACTGATGGATGACTTCTATCCAGTTTGGCGGCTTCTTTTGTAGTTTTACAATTGCGCGCAAGCGCGCGCGTCTGTTACAATCACAACAATGCCGCCCTCAACTCCCGAACGTCTTTTGCCAAACAAGCGCCTGCGCCACTTACTGCTGGCGGCGCAAGACGTGCTAGGGCATAACGGCTTGAACGCAACGCTGAAGTTGGCCGGCTTGCAGAGATTCGCCAACATCCCCCTGCCGGACAACCAGGCTCTCGAAGTTTGCGTTTCAGATTACGCGGCGCTGATTCAGGCTCGGGTCGTTCCGGTGCGAGTATCGGCTGGTCGCACGTGATGGCCGAGTAGTGTGGGTTCGCGACGAAGCCAGCACCACCCCTGATGAAAATGGCGCCCCGCTTTACGTCCAGGGCGTCGCCATCGACATCTCTGACCGCAAAGAAGCCGAAGCAAAAGCGCTCCTCGAAGTCGCCCGGGCCAAAGTCCTTCTCCACATCGCCGCCCGCATCTTTGCCGTCGTTGACGTATGGGACGCGCTCAGATCCGACCGCCCGTACCGCCCCCGCTGGCTCGAAGAAAAGGCGCTCACCTACATTCGCGAGCAATCCGGCAAGCATTTTGAGCCCCAGATCGTCGCCCTATTCCTGCAAATGCTGGAAGTGTAGGATCAGTAGGGCTGTTGCAAAGTCCATTGACAGGCGCTACTTTGTATGGCGTGGGAGCGGGTTGCACCCGCGATTTGTGCTGTGCTTGTCAGATTATGTCGCGGTTACAAACCGCTCCCACGACTTTGCAACAGCCCTGAGGATCAGGGAGCAATAGCCGGAATCACCAGCTTTTGGCCAACATAAATTGAGTCGGCGCTGAGAAGGTGATTGGCCTGAACAATGGCGTCCACCGTAACGCCGTAGCGTTTGGCGATGAGGGTCAGGTTCTCGCCGGATTCGACGGTGTGAATGACAGGTGTGGGAGCGCCGAGCGGCGTGTCGGAGGGAGCCGGGGTGAGAGTGGGAGCCGGGGTCGGCATTTGCTGGGTAGTGAAGTATTGCGCCAGCAATGGATTTAAGTCGCTCGTCGTGTGGCGGCGCATGGCGTTGAAAAAGTCGGCGGTGGTCACAGTGCGATAAGAGCCGTGGCGAAAATAGTCTTGCAGGAATGAGAAGAAGGCATCGTCGCCGATAGCGCCCCGCAGGTCCCGCAAAAACAGCGCCCCGCGCCGCAAAAGATTGCGTAGATAATCCTCGGTGTCGGTGAAGTCGGCGGCGGAACGATCGAGTAGCCCCTCCGGTTGCCAGTAGTTCACCCTCGAATTCCAATACCAGCCTTCCAAATCCGGATGGAACGCCTGAATGAAAAGAAGCTCGGCGTACATTGGCAGAGCCTCATTGAGCCACGGTTGGGCGAACGAGTCGCCCGACACTACCTGCCCCCACCACAGCCGGGCCACCGTTTGCGGAACCAGGATAATCAACAGCGAGTCGGCTTCCCCGTTGTAGTCGGCATACCCTTGCCCGGTGTGTAAAATCAGGCCGCTGGCGGCGGCCGAGCCAAAGTAGGCATTCTCAACAATTGTCAGCGTCGGATTAAGATAAGCGCCAAAGCGATCTACAAACAAATTGAGCGACTCCGCGGCGGCATTCAGCACATCCTGCCCGGCTTGCTTATGTTCCGGCAGAAAGTAGGACGTAATCGTAATGCCACCCTCGATTTGCGAAAGCGATTGATACTGTGAGCTGGCGGCAAAGGCAATGGCCCGCGCGCTCTTCAGAGAAAACTTCCAGAAACCGGGCTTGTGCGGTTGTGGCCCGCCGCTCACCACCGTGACGTTATCGGCAGTGGCCACCGACATTTCGTAATCCGCCACATCGGTGAAGACGGGGTCGGCGACGCCGCTGCCCACCGCCAACCACCCCACCCCAGCCCGGTACGGAACCAGGACCGGATACCAGTTGATGAACTGAATCACTTTGCTGGTGTAGCCGACATTGCCAAGCGGTGAGCGCGTGTCGAGCGAAATTAACGGTGCGGCCAAGCCGTAGTTGACGGTAACCAGCGCCGGCGTGTTGGGCGGCACGCCGCCGGGCAAAACGACTTTGAGTAGATTGCCGTTGAGTTGATAGGTGGCATTGGCGGCAGATTGGCCGTCACCAGTGGTGAGACTGTTGAGGATGAATGCTTCGGAGCGAAGCGCTTCGGGCAGTTGGAAGACAAGCTCAGTCCAGGTATCCGGGCCGGGGTTGAGGGCTTCCACCGCCTCGACGACTTGAGCGCGGTGGCCCAAATAATCAAGCGTCACCTCGAAGCGATAGGTTGTCACCGAGCCGGGCTGCTGGCCCAGCGGAACCGGAGTGAACGTGGGGCCGAAGGGCGCCCCCTCACCGGTAGCCGAAGCGGTGGCCAGGCCGCGCGGGGTGAAAGAGGGGATGGCAGGCTGAGAGGTTTCAGAAGGGCCAGTGCAGGCGGCAAGAAAACAGTGAGTAATAAATAATGAGGCAATAAACAATGAGCAATGGTGCTGGCGACTCACTCTAACTACTTCACAGTATAAACGACCAGATCATCAAACTGCCCCGTCGCCCCAACTTCATCATAGTTACCAACGGCCAGACCAATGTCACCCGAAGCGTAAGTGTCATCGTCGGCCTCGCCCAGGTAAGTGTCGTTGGCATAGAAAGTGAAGTGAGTGCCGTCGGCAACAATGCGGATGGTATTGAAGCCGCCAAATGGCTCGATCTCCGACAGATAGGCAAAGTCGGTGAGCGTGATCCAATTCGGCTCCTGGTAAAGATAAAAGCTCCACGAGCCTTCGCCGCTCAACTGCAAATAGTAGTAGTGGCCCTCGTCCACCACCCGGAAAAAGACGCCATAAGTGCCATTGGCCGGGCCGTCGATCAGGCCACCCGTCACCGCGAGATCAAAGTTGTCGAACTCCTGGCCGGGGCGTGCCCACGACACTAACTGCGGCTGGCCGGCCGTCACCGTCAACAGGCCATTGGCGATGACGGCCCGCCCGGTGTCGTCGTCGAACGTTGACCACGAACCTTTGCTATTAAAATCCTCACGATAAAGAGGCGCATCCGACTGAATGGGAATGGGGGTGAACGTTGGCGTGATGATGACCGCCGGGGTCAGGGTGGGGAAAAGAAGCGGTGACGGAGTACGGGCGTAGATGAAAGCCCCGGCGCCAGCTATTGCCAGCGCTACGACCCCCAAACACAACAGCAAGCCGCATCCGGCAATGGTGACCCACAACAGTGTGTTTGAATTCTTATTCGGTTCTTCGACCATAGAGTTGTTTAGCGGATTGAGACTTCGACGACAATAGCGGTAATGTTATCTCTGCCACCAGCTTCGTTGGCCGCAGTGACCAAACGATGGGCCGCTTCGGCGGGAGAAGAGGCAGCGTGAGCAATGGCCGCGATTTGTTCGTCGCTGATCATGCGATTGAGGCCATCGCAACACAGAATGAGGCGATCGCCCGGCTCCAGCTCAACGGAGCGCACTTCAGGTTCAACGTCCTCTTTTTGGCCGATTGTTTTGTAGATCACACTGCTCAAATTATGTTCTTTGGCCTGAGCCGGGGTGAGCTGTTTGGCCTTCACCAGTTCTTCGACCAGCGAGTGATCGTAAGTAAGGCGTTCAAGGTCGCCCGACGAATTGAGGCGGTAGGCCCGACTGTCGCCAACGTGGGCCAGGCAAACATTGAGGCCGTTTACCACGGCCATCACCAGGGTACTGCCCATCTCGTTGTTGGCGGCCGTGCGCTTCT
>CAYSIV010000156.1:0-5280 GCA_964431175.1 uncultured Anaerolineales bacterium | reverse complement strand
GTCCAGCGAGCCGTCAATGAAATTTTTGAGGAGGTCAGACTGGGCCGAGCGGGCGATGGTTGAAACCGTAAGGCCGCTGGCGATTTCGCCGCCTTCGTAGCCCCCCAAACCGTCGGCCACCGCGTAGAGCCCCAACGGGTTCGGCATGGACAGGTTGACCTTGTCCATTTCCATTACCAGCAGGCTGTCCTGGTTAATCTTACGCGCCTGACCGATATCGGTGTGATGGCCCGAGGTAAGCAAAATGGCTAGTTGGGGCCGAGAGATTAAGGGGGTGTCCATTGCCAGCTTTATAACACGAGAGGAAAGAAAGGGGCAAGAGGCTTTGTTCCTACCACAAATAGGGGTTCAGGGGACGGGCAGAAGGCCAAGCTGTTGCAGGAGGCCCAAAATGTCGAACTGTTCCCAGTGCTCGACGATTTTACCGTGTTCAAGGCGGTGGATATGGATGGCGGTGATGGTGACCGCCTTGTGCGTGGGCGGCACGCCCGAAAACATGCCCTGGTGGGTTCCGTGCGCCCGCCATCGCGTGGCGACCTTGTCGCCTGCCGCAAGCTGGTCTTCGATGACGACTTGCATGTCGGGGAAACCGGTTCGCGAGATGCCCACCGCCCGCTTATAACTTTCCAGGTCAACTGTCTGGCCAGAGTGCAAGTAGCTCACAAAGTTCGGCGCGAACAATTCGTCCATGACGGCCATATTTCCTTGATTGATGACTTCTTCAAAGTAGCGACGGACGACAATCGTGTTATCTTCAGATGCGGTCATCTTATTCTTCCGGTTCAATCGTCAACGCGAGGGGGAAACCTTCGGCGCGGGCCAGGGCGTGAGCCTGCCCCACCCGGTACTTGGCGTCTTCGAGCGGGTACGTGCCCACGTAAGCAATACCGCGCAGATGAGCGGTGAGCATCACGTCTTCAGCCCTCTCCCACGACAACTCGAATACACCTCTCAAGATGAAGACGACGAATTCCATGGTGGTGATGTCGTCATTGTGGAGGATGACTTTTCCCATATCCCCAGAATTTGGCGCAACAATGTAGTCGAGTCCTTGCTCAGTTTCAGTAGTCGTATCTGGGTCTCGCTCAACTTCAAGCCGCGCGTCACTTTCAGCCATTACTTGCCACCTTCGGAAACAATTTTACCCTAACGTCGCCCAGTTCCACCAACACCCTTTTTGCTCAAAGTTGGCCCGCTCAATTTGCATCGTGGGCTAACGGCCAATTCTCTCGCCCATTGCTTGTCAACTTCAGCCAGTTCGCCTTGCCTCAACCCTGCCCGCAAAGCACCCCGGCTCGTCAATCAGGGCCAACCCCTCAGCAAGCTCTTGTGCAACGCATCACTAATCTAAAATCTACAAACTCATTCTTGACATTCAGGCATATTGGAGCTATTTTGGCTCATGTGTAACCTTTGTGCTGGCGTTAGAGAACGCCTGCTACGCGATAACGGTTTTGCACACTCTTTACACATGAGCCAAAACAATTAGCCGAAATCCGTGATCAGGGTTTAGCATGGGTCATCGAAGAATTGGACAGCATATCGGGTGTCTCCGCCCCCATCCGTGATGAGGCGGGCCAGGTGGTGGCCGCGATTAACTTGTACGGCCCGGCCTTCCGCTTCCCTCCTGGCGGCAAAAAAGACGAGGTGAGCCAGTTAGTGCTAGAAACAGCCCGGCAAATTTCGAGTCGATTGGCAACATCGTCCAAACCTGTTACCCAACAGGCCCAAATAAACCATCGTCGCGCACGAAACAAAGCTTGAATTTATGACCAAAAATATTGTTATCGCTTGCATTGATACGCGCAATCCGCCGGAGCATCTCAAGGCTTTGGCGGGACTGGATGTAAAAGTACGGCGTGTCATCGGCTTCAGCCAATCGGCAGAAGCCGAACTGTATCGGGAAGCCGATGCCATCATCACCGAAATGCACCCGGTCTCGGCTCAGATGATGGACACATTTCAGCACTGCCGGATCATTGCCTGCGCCAGCACCGGCTATGACTATGTGGATATAAACGCCGCGGTTCAGCGAGGCATCTGGGTGACCAACTGCCCCGGTTATTGCACCGACGAGGTGGCCACGCACACCATTGCCCTTCTTCTCTCCCAAGCGCGACGCCTGCCGCAGGCGCGCCAACTGGCGCGCGAGAACGAATGGGATCCACGCCCGATGCGCCCGTTGGGCCATGTCAAAAATCAAACGCTGGGTCTCATTGGTTGGGGGCGCATTGGCAAAGCGGTCGCGGCCAAGGCCCTGGCCCTGGGATTCAGAGTCATCGCCAACGATCCCTACGTGGATCAAAAACAAATGGAAGCCGCCGGCATCCGCCCCGCCGACAAGGAAACGGTGATGCGCGAATCGGATTACGTGAGTCTGCACACGCCGCTCACCGCTGAAACCCGGAGCATGATTGACTCGGCGTTGCTGGCCCAGATGAAACCCGCCGCCTATCTAATCAACACCGCCCGGGGCTTATTGATCGACGAATCGGCTTTGTTGGCGGCGGTAGACAACGATCAGATCGCCGGGGCGGCGTTGGATGTCCTGGCGACGGAGCCGCCATCGTCGAACCACCCTTTTCTGCGCCATGACCGGATCGTCGTGACCCCTCATTGCGCCTGGTGTTCCGAAGAAGCTGATGAGGCGGTGTGGGAATGGGCGGCCGGTTATGTAGCCGATGTATTTCGCGGCGAGCGCCCGGCGGGCGCAGTGAATGCAGTGTAAAACAGTGACCATGAAGGTAAGCTCTCGCCATGTTGCCACCTCAATCCACCCAACTTGTGATGCGCCCCGGAATCATTGAAATGAGCTGGGGTCAACCCGATCCGGCGTTGTTGCCTGTGGCGCAAGTCAACCAAGCCGCCGCGGCCATGTTGAGCACTCTTGGCGGAGACGCGCTTTCGTATGGCGCGTCTGCCGGAGCCGGGACATTGCTGGCCTGGTTGGCCAATCGGATCAATCGCACCGAAGGTCAGGCCAGTCCCCTCGATGAAATCACGATCACTGCCGGCAACTCAGATGCGGTCGATCAAATCTGCACGCTCTTTACCCGGCCCGGCGATGTAGCCCTGGTAGAGTCACCCACCTATCATCTTGCGCTACGGATCATGAACGACCATTCGCTCACGTTGGTGTCGTTGCCAGTAGATGAATGCGGGTTGCGGGTAGACCTGGTGGCTGAGAAGGTGCGCGAACTAAAACAGGCCGGCCATCAGGTGCGCCTGCTGTACACCATTCCCACTTTCCACAACCCCACCGGGGTCTGCCTGGGTGCAGAACGGCGCCAGGCATTGGTTGAATTGGCCATAGCCGAGAAGCTTATCATTGTCGAAGATGATGTGTATCGGGAACTGGCCTACGACGGCCCCTCCCCGGCATCGTTGTGGAGCGCCGCGCCCAAAGGCGTTGTCCTTCGTCTGGGCTCGTTTGCCAAATCACTCGCCCCCGGGCTGCGTCTGGGATGGATCAACGGCGATGCGGATCAAATTCAACAGGTGGTGAATAGCGGCCTGCGCGACAGTGGCGGCGGGGTCAATCATTTTGCGGCCATGGTGGCCGGCCATTTGTGTGAGAGCGGCGACTTTGACCGCCAAGTGGAATTTTTTCGGAATGCTTATCGTGTTCGCCGGGATGCCTTGCTTGAGGCGCTGACTGAACATTTGCCGGAAGGTTGTTCATGGACAAAGCCGGGAGGCGGTTTTTTTGTTTGGGTGACGCTCCCCAGTGGACTGGATGCCGAGGTTCTGATCCCCAAGGCCGAGGCGGCCGGCATCTCGTTTATCCCCGGCGGGCGGTTCTGCCTCGACAAGCGTTTGCGAAATTCATTGCGGCTGGCGTTTAGTTTGTATCCGCCCGAAAAGCTGGCCGAAGGGGCGCAACGATTGGGTAAAGCCATTTGTTCCAACCTCTAACGCATGACCATGTCAGATACAACCGCATCCAAACTCACAATTAAATTGGGCCGCAAGGATTGGCGAATTCGGCTCGAAGTATCCGGCTCACTTCGAGCCGACCCAGAGAATTTTTACATTACAAATCAGGTTGAAGCCTTTGAAGGTGAAACCCCTATATTCGCTCGCAACTGGTCGGCAACGATTCCGCGCGACGAGATGTGATCCGGTTGATAAGCGAGGCACCGATACCGGACAACACCGTCAGGATGAGCTGCGCTTCCATGAAGTTTTGGCAAGGTTGTAGGATGACGCCGCATTAACCCACACCAACGCGCCTGAAGCATGCCCGGGCCAACTGTAGAGCGAGGGAAACCAAACTGCGGACAGCTTGGCGCTCCACGGTGCCTGCGCCGAGGCCGAAATAAGCGATCAAGTACACCAGCAGGCTAATGCCGCCCACACCTATAATTGAGATGAACGAGGCCGGTTTGAGCGCTTCCCGCAACCCATATAGGACAAGGGCCATGGGTACCGCAGGCAACAGCGCCGGGAGAAACATTTCTGTAAGGGCGGTGCGGACACTGACGCCAATGACGCGCATGGCGTAGGGCAGAACGAAAAACAGGCACTCGACTGAGGTCGGTATCAGGGTGCCGAGAGCGACACCTGCTACGCCCAGAGGCCGCACCAGCAAAATAGTCAGGCCCAAATTTGCGAGGGCCGAGCCGAGGGCAATGACTGCCAGCCGCCGGTGCCGGGCCATGCCCTGCAAAATGGAGCCGGCCGGCCATAGGATGATGTCCAGCAGGCCGGCAATCGTCAGGATAAGAACCAGGTTGGCGCTATCCGCATAGGTTGCGCCAACCCAGATGGTGAGGAATGGCCGCGCCAGTATTACCAGGCCACAGGCAATCGGCACAAAGATGGCCAGCGTCAGGCGGGTGCTGGTTAAGTAGAGCGCCCGCAGGCGGGCATGATCGTTCTCGGCGTGTAGTTGCGCGGCGAGCGGCATGAGCACTTTCATGAATTGATAAGTCAGGATCAGCGGCATCTCACTCAACCGGCGCGCAATCGAGTAGGGGGTGACGCTGGCGATCGGCAGGAAAGCGCCAATCACAATTTCGTCGGTTTTCGTCTTGATTTGGCCGGCAATATTGATGATAAAGAGCGCCGAACTGTATGAAGCCACCGTTCGGGCCAGGCGGCGGTCCGCGCCTCGCCAGCCAAAGCGTAGCTCCGGCGCAATCCGATGGATGAGCCACAACGTCGGGATTTGCGTCAGCAATGAGGTGGCGATGTTCACGGCAATCATGCCGAGCAGACCCCAACCCAGTAGCAGGGCGCCGACAGTCGTCACCGTGAACAGGTACATCCCGATGAGGG
>CAYSIV010000155.1:2883-14082 GCA_964431175.1 uncultured Anaerolineales bacterium | reverse complement strand
AAGTGCAATCACAACTAAGAACTTATGCCTTCACCGTTTACAGGGACACTACCCATTCGTGTAGAAGGGGAGACAAGGAGACAAGGAGAAAACTCCCGGTCTCCCCTTCTCCCGGCCTCCTTATCTTTAATTCAACAAGGTGCGAGCGTCCGTAATCTTGCCCGTCAGTGCTGTTGCCGCCGCGGTGAGCGGGCTGGCGAGGAAGGTGCGCCCGCCTTTGCCCTGCCGCCCCTCGAAGTTGCGGTTGCTGGTGCTGACCGCATACTGGCCCGGTTGCAGTTGATCACCGTTCATGGCGATGCACATCGAACAACCGGCTTCGCGCCACTCTGCGCCCGCTTCCTTGAAAATCTTGTCCAGCCCTTCCTGCTCGGCCTGCTTCTTCACGTCCTGTGAGCCGGGCACTACCATGACGCGCAGGCCAGGTGCGACTTTGCGATCCTTCAACAGCGAGGCCGCCAACCGAAGATCAGAAATTCGAGAGTTGGTACAACTGCCGATGAAAACCACGTCTACCGGATGGCCGAGCAAAGGCTGGCCGGGTTGGAGGCCCATGTAAGTCAGCGCTTTGCTCAAGGCCAGTTTTTGCGAAGCGTCGGCCAGTTGATCGGGATCGGGGACTCGATCGGTGATCGCCATCCCCATGCCGGGATTCGTTCCATAAGTGATCATGGGGACAAGTTCGCCGGCGTTGAGAGTGATGGTTTTATCGTAGGTGGCGCCGTCGTCGGTGGGGAGACGTTTCCACTTCGCAACGGCGGCTTCCCAGGCCTCGCCTTGCGGCGCAAACTCGCGGCCGGCAATGTAATCAAACGTCGTCTCGTCCGGCGCGATCATCCCGGCGCGCGCGCCGCCTTCAATTGACATGTTACAGATCGTCATACGCTGTTCCACCGTCAGGGCGCGAATGGCCGGGCCGGTGTATTCGAGCACGTGGCCCGTGCCACCGCCCACGCCGATCTTGGCGATGAGGGCCAGAATAATGTCCTTAGATGAAACACCTTTATCCAGTTGGCCTTCGACGCGCACTTCGCACGTTTTGGGCTTGCGCTGGAGCAGGCATTGCGAGGCTAACACCATTTCCACTTCGCTGGTGCCGATACCAAAGGCCAACGCGCCGAACGCGCCGTGGGTGCTGGTGTGGCTGTCGCCGCATACAATCGTCGTCCCCGGTTGGGTCAGGCCAAGCTCCGGCCCGATGACGTGAACGATGCCGCGATGCGGGCTGGTCAGGCCGTGTAAGGTGATGCCAAACTCTCTGGCATTGGTTTCCATTTGTTGAATTTGCTTGGCCGCCAGTTCGTCGAGGATGGGTAGTGATGGATCGTGAGTGGGGATGCTGTGATCCATCGTAGCCAGCGTCTTGTCGGGGCGGCGGACTTTGAGGCCGCGCTGGCGCAACCCGGTAAAGGCTTGGGGCGAGGTCACTTCGTGAACGAGGTGAAGGTCTATGTAAAGCACCGCCGGGGAGTCGGGCTCCTGGGCTACAACGTGCGCGTGCCAAACTTTTTCAAAGAGAGTCTGAAGGTGAGTCATGGAGTTAGTTCAAATGAAGATCAAGGCAATAGAAAAACTCAAGTAGCTGGCGGCGGGCAGGTTTAGGTTCCGGGGCCGGTTTCGAACTGGCGGCATCCATTCCCGAAAAATCCCAGCCGCCGGGGAGGGTGTGGGGTTCGCCGAATGGGTCATACCAATCCGGCATTGAGTCGTCGTGAGGAGTCGATGAGATGGCCATAATCTTGTGCTAAAATCTCCATCAACTAAAGTTGCCAAAAAGAAATCGTTTGCGCTTTGGAGGCCTCAAATGTCTGAAACATTGACAATCACTTTATCGCCAAAAGTTTTGGCGGAACTCGAACCGATCCGGGCAGAAACGCACGAGAGTCTTGAGTTACTGGTCAACGCCGCCATTACCGAATATCTTCGCCTTTGGAAGAAACGCAAATTACGCGAACTTCTGGCGAAGCAGTACGAGGAGTTAGCCGCCATGTGGAACGAGTTGGCGGAAGACCTGGCCGAAGAAAGATGGCTGGCTATTGAAAACGAAGTTTTGATGAAGCTCGAGAAATCTCTGGCAAACTGAGCCATGGTCGTTTCGCGCGGCGACATTTTCTTTGCCAATCTCGACCCGGTGGTTGGAGCCGAACAAGCCGGCGTTCGTCCGGTGTTGGTCGTGCAGAATGACGAAGCGAACGCGCGCATTCCAACCGTTACGGTTGTTCCTATCACCTCAAATCTCCGCGCCAGTCGTTTCCTGTTCACTGTTCTCTTGCCTTCCGCCGAAACCGGTTTGTCCAAAGATTCGGTCGCGCTCGTATTTCAAGTTAGAACGCTAGACAAATCGCGTCTTCAAAACAAAGTCGGGCATCTTTCCGAATCATTGATGGATCAAATTGATCGGGCGATCATCATCCATCTCAATCTGTTCTAAACACACTTCACTTAATCTACCCCCGCCAATTCCGCCGCCGTCTCCGGCTCGCCATACTTCCCTGACGCCACCAGCAATTTATTCAGCGCCGACAAATATGCCTTGGCGCTGGCGACGATGATGTCGGTGTCGGCCCCGTGGCCGCCGAAGGTGCGAATTTGCTCGGTTTCCTTCTGCGCGTCCAGCGTGTGGCGGCCGTTCCGGCCTTCAATGCGAACCGTCACTTCGCCCAGCGCATCAATGCCGGCCGTGACGGCGTGAATGACAAACTCCAACAGCGTGCTCGGCGCGCCGACGATTTCGTCGATGGCCTTGTACACCGCATCCACCGGCCCGGTGCCCATCGCCGCCCGAACCACGCTGGCGCCATCCGGCCCGCGCAGGCGCACGGTGGCTGTGGGCATGCCCAGCGTGCCGCACACCACCTGCATATCTTCCAGGGCAAACACTTCGCGAGGCTGGTAAAGTTGATCCGCAACAATCGCTTCCAGGTCGGCATCCGTGATCGTCTTCTTTTTGTCGGCCAGATTCTTGAAGCGCTCAAAAGCTTTGTTGAGTTCGGCATCGGTGAAGCTGTAGCCAAGCTCGGTCAGCCGCGCCTTGAGGGCGTGCCGCCCGGAGTGCTTGCCCAGCACCAGCCGCGTTTGAGTCACCCCCACTGTTTCAGGCCGCATGATCTCATAGGTTTGCTGGTGCTTGAGCATGCCGTCCTGATGAATGCCCGCTTCGTGGGCAAAGGCGTTTGCGCCAACGATAGCCTTGTTCGGTTGGACGACCATGCCGGTGTAGTTGCTCACCAGTTTGCTTACCCGCATGAGTTGAGTCGTCTCAATGCCGGTCGTCAAATTGAAAATCGGCTTGCGGGTGTGCAAGGCCATCACGACTTCCTCGAGCGAGGTATTGCCGGCGCGCTCGCCGATGCCGTTGATGGTCACTTCGGCCTGGCGCGCCCCGGCGCGGATTCCGGCCAGGGTGTTGGCGGTTGCCATGCCAAGATCGTCGTGGCAGTGGACGGAGACGATGCAGTTGTCGATTCCCTGGGTGTGTTTGATGATCCCCGCAATCAATGCCCCGAACTCATCGGGCGTGGTGTAGCCGACGGTATCGGGAATGTTGAGGGTGGTAGCCCCGGCCCGGATCGCCTCTCCCAACACGACGTACAGAAATTCAGGGTCGCTTCGGCCAGCATCTTCCGGAGAAAATTCCACGTCATCGCATAAACTGCGGGCATGGGCCACCATCTCGGCCACACGCTCGATCACCTGCTCCGGGTCCATCTTGAGTTTGTACTTCATGTGAATCTCGGAGGTGGCCAGGAAAGTGTGGATGCGCGGGCGCTTTGCCTGATGGATTGCTTCCCAGGCTTTATCAATATCGCCTTTGTTGGCGCGGGCCAGACCGCAAATAATCGGCGCGCGCCCGCCGTCGGGCGGGTTGCCGACTTCGACAGCAATGCGGCGCACAGCTTCGAGGTCGTCCGGCGAGGCGGCGGGGAACCCGGCCTCGATGATGTCCACGCCGAGGCGGGTGAGGGCGCGGGCCACTTCAAGCTTCTCGGACGAGGTCATCGTCGCCCCCGGCGATTGCTCGCCGTCACGGAGGGTGGTGTCGAAAATTCGAACGTAATTACTCATAAAATCCCAACTCCCAATTTCCAAAAGCCCAATCGCCGCTTCCTTTTGGAGGTTGGGCTTTTGAGATTTGGGGTTTTATTTAGCCTTGCTCGTCAGGTTTGACGACCACCGGGTTCAAGAACGGCATCATCGCTCGTAGTTCGGCGCCGACGATTTCGATAGGGTGATTTTGGCCCTGCTTGCGGGTTTCGTTGAACCACGGCCGACCCGCTTCGTTTTCGGCGATCCATTTCCGGGCATAGGTGCCGTCCTGGATTTCGGACAGCATCTTCTTCATCTCGCCCAACGTCTCTTCGCTGATGATGCGCGGGCCGCCGGTGTAACTGCCGTGTTCGGCGGTGTCGCTCACCGAGTAGCGCATGAAGTTGAGACCGCCGCGATACATCAAGTCCACGATGAGCTTGAGTTCGTGCATACATTCGAAGTAAGCGACCTCCGGCTGGTAACCGGCCTTCACCAGCGTCTCGAAGGCCGCCTTGACCAGCGCGCTCACGCCGCCGCATAACACCACTTGCTCGCCAAACAAATCCGTCTCGGTTTCTTCAGCGAAGGTGGTTTCGATGACGCCGGCGCGGGTGAGGCCGAGGGCTTTGGCATAGGATAAGGCCAGCGCTTTAGCATTGCCGGTGGCATCCTGGTGAACCGCTAGCAGGGCAGGCGTGCCGCCGCCTTCCACAAACACTTCGCGCACGCGATGGCCGGGGGCCTTGGGGGCGATCATGGTGACATCCACATCGGCGGGTGGAACGATGGCGCCAAAGCGGATATTGAAGCCGTGCCCGAACATCAGCATCTTGCCTTTGGTCAGGCGCCCCTCAATCGAGTCTTTGTAGATTTTGGCTTGCTTGGTATCGGGAGCCAGGATCATGATCACATCCGCCCAGGCTGAGACGTTGGCGACGGTATCCACGGTGAGGCCGGCGGCTTCGGCCTTGGCCTTCGATTTGCTGTCGGGCGCGAGTCCCACTTTCACCTGCACGCCGCTATCCTTGAGGCTGAGCGAGTGGGCATGGCCTTGCGAGCCATAGCCGACGACGGCCACTTTTTTGGACTGAATGAGAGCGAGGTCGGCGTTGTTGTCGTAATAGATTTTTGCCATGAGTTCTCCAGATTTGAGATTAGAGGATTGGAGAATTCTCTACGCGAAGCGTCCAATCCTCTAACACTACACTGACATCGCAACTGCCGGATCAAGCTGGGCGGGCACGGCGGCGGCCACCAGCGGCGGGTTGGGACTGACGGTGTTTGCGCCCCGCGACATGGCGACCAAACCGGTGCGCACCATTTCGATGATGCCGAACGGGCGCAGGACCTCGATCAGCCCTTCGATCTTGTCTTCGGTGCCGGTGATTTCGATGATGAGCGAGTCGTTGGTCACGTCCACGATGCGGGCCCGGAAAACGTCGGCCAACTGCATGACTTCGGTGCGGTTGGCGGAAGTGACGGCCACTTTGATCAGGGCCAGGTCGCGCACCACCGACGGTTGGTGGGTCACGTCGTCCACGCGCAGAACGTTGACCAGTTTGTAGAGATTGGCCTCGATGCGGCGGGCGGTCAGGTCATCCCCGGCCACCACAATCGTCATGCGCGAGACGCCGGGTTGCTCGGTGTGACCCACGGTGAGTGACTCAATGTTGAACGCGCGGCGGCGGAAGAGCGAGGCCACCCGATTGAGCACGCCGGGTTTGTCTTCAACATAAGCTACGAAAATATGGTTTAGCATGGTTGTGTATTCTGACAAGACGACCAGATGTAGAAGTGACAAGGTGATCTCAATTCAAAGATCATCTTGTCAGCGTGTCATCTTGTCACCCTCTCATTTCGAAATCTCCCATTCTTCATCCGCCCCGGTCTCGGCCATCACATCACGCTTCGGGCGGCGGATCATGTTGTGCAGATCGGCTCCGGCGGGCACCATCGGAAAGACGCTATCTTCCTGCTCCACGCGGAAGTCCATGATGACGGTGCCGGGGTGAGCGCGGGCTTCTTCTACGGCCGCCTTGACTTCGGAGCGTTGAGTGATTCGCATCCCTTTCAAGTCGAAGGCATCGGCCAGTTTCACAAAGTCCGGGCTGAGCATGGGCGTGGCGGCGTAGCGCTTCTCGTAGAAGAATTCCTGCCACTGACGCACCATGCCGAGGTAGCCGTTGTTGATAATGGCGACGTTGATCTTGAGATTCTCCTGAGCGATGGTGGCGAGTTCGGCCATCGTCATCTGGAAGCCGCCATCGCCGGCCACCACCCACACTTCTTTGTCGGGGCAGGCGAATTTCGCGCCAATGGCCGCCGGTAAAGCAAAGCCCATCGTGCCCAGACCGCCGGAGGTGATCAGCGAACGCTCGTCGTCGTGTTTGTAGTATTGCGCTTCCCACATCTGGTGCTGGCCCACGTCACTCACCACAATGGCTTTGCCGCTGGTGTAGTGCCAGATGTCATTGATGACGTGCGCCGCGTACAGGTGGCCGCTGTCGGGCAAGCTCTGGATGTCGCGCACCGCAGTGTCGCCCTTCATGGTGTTGATGTGATCGATCCACTCACTGTGGTCGGCAGACTTCAGGCCGGGCAAAAGCTCAACCAACGTTTCCCGCAAATCGCCGACGATGCCCACGTCTACCCTCACGTTCTTGTTGATCTCCGATGGATCGATCTCGATATGAATCTTCTTGGCGTTGAGGGCGTAGGTCTTCACGTTGCCAGTCACCCGGTCGTCAAACCGCATGCCAAAGGCGAGCAGAAGGTCGGCCTGCTGGATGGCATTGTTGACCCAGGCTTCGCCGTGCATGCCCATCATGCCCAGGTTGAGGGGGTGGCTGGCCGGGATGGCGCCGAGGCCAAGAAGCGTCATCGCCATTGGCACTTGGGCCCGTTCGGCGAACTCGAGCACTTGCTGGCGCGCGCCGCTCATCAGGATGCCATGCCCGGCGAGAATGAGCGGGCGTTTGGCGGTGTTGATCAGGTCGAGGGCCTTTTGAAATTCTTCGGGCAGGGCGCGCAGGTTGGGGCGGTAGCCGGGCAGTTGCGGGGCGGCGGCCTCCCAATCAAATTCGCACGAACTCTGCTGGGCGTCTTTGGTGATGTCCACCAACACCGGGCCGGGGCGGCCACTAGCGGCAATGTAAAATGCCTCGCGGATGGTGCGGGCAATATCCTCGGCCCGGGTGACGAGGTAGTTGTGCTTGGTGACCGGCAGAGTCACCCCGGTCACATCCGTCTCTTGAAATGCGTCCGAGCCAATGGCCTTTGAGCCCACCTGGCCGGTAATGCACACTATCGGCACCGAGTCCATCATGGCCGTGGCGATGCCAGTAACCATGTTGGTGGCCCCGGGGCCGGAGGTGGCAATGGCGGCTCCCACTTTGCCCGAAGCCCGGGCGTAGCCGTCGGCCATGTGGGTGGCCCCTTGCTCGTGCCGGACCAGAACGTGATGGATCGGGTAGCCGAGCATCGCATCGTAGGTCGGCAAAATCGCGCCGCCCGGATAGCCAAAGATCGTCTTCACGCCTTCCCGAACTAAACATTCCCAAACAATTTGTGCGCCGGTTCTCTTCATAAGTTCCTCCAATCAGTTCTCCAATTCTCCAATCCTCTAATTTGAGAATTGGAGGATTGGAGAATTCGCATTCAGTCTCTCAGCACCGCTCCCTTATCCGCGCTCTGCACCATTTTGGCGTAGCGGCGAAGCCACCTGCTTTCGATTTTTGGTTCAAAAGGCGGCAGGGCGGCGAGCCGCGATTGAATTTCTTCGTCGGGAAGTTTGACATTGAGTGCTCGAGCATAAAGATCGAGTTCGATGATGTCGCCGTCGCGGAGCGCCGCAATCGGGCCGCGCGCCGCCGCTTCGGGGCTGACGTGGCCGATGCAGGCCCCGCGGGTGCCGCCGCTGAAGCGGCCATCGGTGATAAGAGCCACTTTGTCGCCCAAACCCATGCCCATAATGGCGCTGGTGGGCGACAACATCTCTTGCATGCCGGGGCCGCCGGCTGGCCCCTCGTAGCGAATGACGACCACATCGCCGGGTTGCACTTCGCGGTTCAAGATGCCGCGCATGGCGGCTTCCTGCGACTCGTAAATTCGGGCCGGGCCGCTGTGGCGCTTCATGCCATCGCTCACACCGCCGGTCTTCACCACCGCCCCGTCGGGGGCAAGGTTGCCAAAGAGAACGGACAGGCCGCCGGTCTTGGAGTGCGGATTGTCCAGAGGCCGAATCACTTCAGCATCTTTCACCATTGAGCCGGAGATCGACTCGCGCAGAGTCCCGCCACTCACCGTGACGCGATCCAGATGTAGAGTGTTTCCGTCCGAGGCGATCTCGGTGAGGATGGCCGGGATGCCGCCGGCGCGATGCACGTCTTCCATGTGCCATTTGCCAGCCGGGCTGACCTTGCACAGGTGCGGCACGCGGTCGGCGACGGTGTTGATGCGCGAGAGTGGATATTCCAACCCGGCCTCCTGGGCGATGGCGAGCGCGTGCAGAACGGTGTTGGTCGATCCGCCCATCGCCATGTCCAGGGCAAAGGCGTCATCCAGCGCTTCGGCGGTGACAATCTGGCGGGGAGTGATGTTTTGAGCAACGAGGTCGAGGATGAGGGCAGCGGCTTTGCGGGCGAGAGCTTCACGTTCGGGGGTGAGGGCCAGCGCCGAGCCATTGTAGGGCAGGGCCAGGCCGAGGGCTTCCATCAGGCAGTTCATCGAGTTGGCAGTGAACATGCCCGAACACGAGCCGCACGACGGGCAGGCAAAATCCTCCAGCATCTTCAGCCGCTTCTCGTCAATCTTGCCGGCCTTGAACGCGCCGACGCCCTCGAACACCGAGATGAGATCAATGGCTTCGCCGTCGGGCGTGCGGCCGGCGGCCATCGGCCCGCCGGAAACAAAAATGGCCGGGATGTTGACGCGCATCGCGGCCATGAGCATGCCCGGCACAATCTTGTCGCAGTTGGGGATGCATACCATCCCATCAAAGCGGTGGGCTTCGATCATCGTCTCCACGCAGTCGGCAATCAGTTCGCGCGAAGGCAGGCTGTATTTCATGCCGAGGTGACCCATGGCAATGCCGTCGTCCACGCCGATGGTGTTGAATTCAAAGGGGACGCCGCCGGCGGCCCGAACAGCATCCTTCACCAGTTTGCCAAACGACTGCAAATGGACGTGGCCGGGGACGATATCAACGTAGGAGTTGACGATGGCGATGAAGGGCTTAGCCATGTCGGCATCGGTGACGCCGGTGGCTTTGAGCAGGGCGCGGTGCGGGGCGCGCTCGAAGCCGGATTTGATAAGGTCAGAGCGCATGTTAGTGGTTGTAAGCGTCAAACAGGGCGTCGCTCACCCACTGGGCGGCTTCGGCCTCGGCGGTCACTACCGGCTCGCCGGGGACACCGTCGTATGACAGATCGGCCTGAGGGGTAAATTCTTCGTTCATGAGGTTCTCTCTCCTTAATTCATTATTCGTCGTAGGGGCGAAGCATTCGGCAAAAGACTCAAAGTCCGCCAGAGTGTCTGCCCCGAATGCTTCGCTCTTACCAGCCGGGTGCAACAAAAAAGCCGCCTCGTTTGAGGCGGCTCGTTGTTCTGCCTGTGGCTGGATGTCGGGTGCTAACTCTTTCCCACCGGTATCGTCGCCGCCTCAAACGTCAAAAGCTCCTCAACGAGGAGCAGGCTAATGACGACAATAAGGACCAACGACAGTGAGAAGAACACGCTTTATTTCTCCGAATTACTACTGTCCGACAGTATAGCCGCAGGGCGCTGATTCAGTCCATTGTTAAGAGTGAAGAGGGTTTACGGGGAGCAAGTTGGAGGGGTTGCACAAGGCAAACAAAAGCGCCCCGAGAGAAAGCCTCCGGGGCGCTTTTTGCCATTTGCAAAACTTGTGTTGGGTTAGACGACGTCCACTGTGGCCCCAACTTCGACGAGCTTCTTCTTGGCTTCTTCGGCGGCTTCCTTGCCCACCGCTTCGACCACTTTGGCGTTGGCGGTCTCGGCCATGTCTTTGGCTTCCTTCAGGCCCAGGCTGGTGAGCTGGCGGATGATCTTGATGACCTCGATCTTCTTGGGGCCAATGTCCTTGAGGACGACAGTGAATTCGGTCTTCTCTTCGACCGGGGCGGCGGCGGCGGTCAGGCCGGGCATGGCAACCATGGCCACCGGAGCGGCGGCAGACACGCCCCATTTCGCTTCCAGCATCTTCGTCAGTTCTGACGCTTCGAGGACGGTAAGGCCGCTCAGATCCTCGACGAGTTTGTTCAAATCAGCCATTGCAAAATTCTCCTTGGTTTGCCAATAACCAATAACTAATAACAAGTTATGGATTATTGGTTACAGTTATAAGTTATTGGGCCGGCGCCGCTTCTTGTTCTTTGTCGGCGTAGGCCTTGACCACATTGACGATTTGCCGCACGCCGCCGGCAATGGTGCCGGTGAGACGGGTGGCGGGGGTGTTGAGCAGGCCCAGCCGTTGGGCGCGAACCACCGGCAGGGGCGGCAAGGATGCCAGCGCTTCCACCTGTTTGGTGTTCAGGGTTTTACTGCCCATGACCGCGCCTTTGACTTTGACAAACTCCGAGTCTTTGGCGAAGTCGGTAATGGCCTTAGCCACGGCCGGCACGTCCTTGAAAGCAAAGCCGATGGCACTGCTTCCGAGGAGCATGTCGTCCGGCACGGGCAAGCCGGCCTCTTTGAAGGCGATGGCGGCCAGGGTGTTCTTCACGATGTGGAACTCGCCCGCAACGTCGCGCACCTTGCCGCGCAAGGTGTCGATGCCCTTCATATTGAGGCCACTATATGATGTGATGATCAGGGCTTCGCTTTTCTTGAGCAGTTCGCCGTACTCGTGCACCAGCTCTGCCCTGCGTTTCTTTGTAATTGCCAAGTGTTAGTCACCTCCTTTCGCTGATGAATGAACGATCCGTTGACTCGACCTTTTGATCGCCCACTCATTCCAGCGAAAGGGAAATCAAAAAATCTTCACGCCTTCGACCCGCTTCGCGTAAAGACTCTTTGAACGAGCGCGCCGCCTTTACAGGGGGCGCCTGATTCTTGAAGAAGTCTTCACCTCGGCAGGAGATTAAGCCCGGCAATACCGGGCGCCTGCGGTCTTTGGCGAAGGCAATCTCTAATCTCCAATTCTCTGCTCAG
>CAYSIV010000155.1:0-2873 GCA_964431175.1 uncultured Anaerolineales bacterium | reverse complement strand
GGGCTTGTTAACCGCGCCCTGACACTTAAGTTTGGTTATGCCGCCCCGCCCAACGATTGGGCGGCGTTGGCGTCCACCTTGACGCCCGGGCCCATCGTGGTGGCAACAGTGATCCGCTTGATGTAAATTCCTTTTGCGCCCGAGGGTCTAGCTTTCTTGATGGCCTCCATCAGCGACGAAAAGTTTTCGTATAGGGCGTCCGGCGTGAACGAGACCTTGCCGATGACGACGTGAATGTTGGCCATTTTGTCGAGGCGGAACTCGACGCGACCGGCTTTGGCCTCTTTGATGAGCCGGGGCAGGTCGTTGGCCGGAGCCACCGTGCCAGCCTTGGGGTTGGGCATGAGGCCGCGCGTGCCGAGGATCCGGCCCAACCGGCCAACCTTGCCCATCATTTCCGGGACGGCGATGGACACGTCAAAATCCGTCCAGCCGTCCTGAATTTTCTTCAGCATTTCGTCATCGGCCACATAATCGGCCCCGGCGTCTTTGGCTATGCGGGCGGCGTCGCCTTCAGCGAAGACCATCACCCGCACGTGCTTGCCCAGCCCAGCCGGCATGACGACCGCCGCCCGCACCTGCTGGTCGGCCTGTTTGGGATCGAGGCCCATGCGCATGTGCACTTCCACCGTGGCGTCGAACTTGGTGATGCTGGTTTCTTTGGCCAGCACCAGCGCTTCTTTGGGCTGGTAAGCTTTGCTCTGGTCGACTTTCGCCGCCGCGGCGCGATATTTCTTTCCTGGTTTAGCCATGATTGGATTCTCCTGTGGTGCGAACGGGCCGCTTTCGCGAGCGCCCTCCCACTAACCTTAACCTTCGACCGTAATTCCCATCGAGCGGGCGGTGCCTTCCACTTGCAACATCGCGCCCGACAAATCAATGGCGTTCAGGTCTTTCATTTTGATTTCGGCGATCTCTTTGACCTGGGCCCGGGTCACTTTGCCCACTTTATTGCGGTTGGGCACGGCCGAGCCTTTTTCGAGTCCGGCGGCTTTGCGCAAGAGCACTGCCGTCGGCGAAGTGCGCAGGGCCAGCTGGAACGAGCCATCACTGTAAATAGTGATGTCCACCGGGATCACTTCGCCGGGCCGATTGGCGGTTCGAGCATTGTATTCTTTGCAGAACCCCATCAGATTGATACCGTGACCAGCCAACGCCGGGCCGACCGGCGGCGCGGGGTTAGCCTTGCCAGCTTCGAGCTGGAGACGAACGACTGCTTTTAGTTTCTTTGCCACTTTGGTCTCTCCTTTGTGGTGTTAGCGGGTGGCCCCAGCCAACCCTCCCACGAATTTTTGCAGGGGCGAAGAATACTTCGCCCTTACGATCACGCTTTCTCTACTTGATAAGAAGTCCAACTTCAAAACTAACTTGCGGCCAAAGAACGAAACCTTGATCCGCAATTTGGCATGTTCTCCGTCGACTTCAAATACCGCGCCAATAAAATCTCTAAAAGACCCCGCAATCACGCGCGCCTTTTGACCGACATCGAAAGCAGGTCTTCAGGCTCACCTGTTGCCAACATCTACGCCTTCTCCACCTGCAAGAAGTCGACCTCCACCGGTGTCTCGCGGCCAAAGAACGATACCATGACTCGCACTTTAGCCCGCTCGGCGTCAATCTCGCCGACAGTGCCAATGAAGTCGTTGAACGGCCCGTCCACAATCCGGACTTTCTGGCCGGTCTTGAAGCTGACCTTGATCTTGGGCGCTTCGGCTTCCATACGCCGCATGATCTGCGACACTTCCTGCGGCTGAAGCGGGGTGGGGGTGTTGCCCATGCCCACAAAGCCGGTGACCCCCGGCGTATTGCGGACGACGTACCAAGAATCTTCACTCAGCACCATCTGCACCAGAATGTAGCCAGGGAACACTCGCCGCTCGACCGTGCGGCGTTGTCCATCCTTGACCTCGATCTCTTCTTCGGTGGGCACGACGACGTCAAAGATTTTATTCTTCATGCCCATCGTGTCAATACGCTGTTCGAGATTGTGCCGGACTTTGTTTTCGTAGCCTGAATAGCAATGGACGACGTACCAGTGACGCTGGTCGTCGGCATCTTGCAACACCTCGGCCACTTCAGGCGAAGGCGACCCACTGCTACTCTCCTCAATTTCCATTTCCGGAGCAGGGGCGGCCTCAGACTCAGGGGTCGACAGCAATTCCTGGTCGTCAGTGCCTTCATTCTCAGCAGGCACGTGCTCTTCTTCGGTGCGCTCTTCTTCGGACATGAACAACATCATCTCTCAGCCAGAGTTGGCGGGTTAACTAATACCCAGAATCACCCGGAACAGTTCCGCAAACAAAATATCAAAGGAGCCGAGCACAATTGAGCTGGCTACAACCGTTATCAACACCATCACCGTCAAGTTTGTGGCTTCCTGCCGGGTGGGCCAGGACACCTTGCTCAATTCGGCGCGGGTTTCGCGCAAGTAACGAATAACTGGATTATCACTCATAACAGTGGACACCCTTGACACAACTTGGTCCCCTAAAGATTTAGATCAGGCAGGCCAGGTAGGAATTGAACCCACAACCCCCGCTTTTGGAGAGCGGTGCTCTGCCAATTGAGCTACTGGCCTATATTCACGACGAAGGATGATGGGCGAAAGACTTTCGTCATTCGTCCTTCGTCTTCCGTCGTTATTTCGTCTCGCGGTGCATCGTGTGCTTGCGGCAGTGCGAGCAGAATTTCTTTAATTCGATCCGGTTCGGATCATTCCGGCGATTCTTCTGCGTGGTGTAGTTGCGCTCTTTGCAATCCGCACACGCCAGGGTAATCACCGGACGAACGTCTTTTGATTTGCTTGCCATGTTAGTCTAGAATCTCCGTAATAACGCCAGCGCCGACGGTCAAGCCGCCTTCGCGAATGGCGA
>CAYSIV010000154.1:0-14101 GCA_964431175.1 uncultured Anaerolineales bacterium | reverse complement strand
GTAAGTATAAAAAATGGCCGCGGTACACAGCCAGAAGATAAAAGCGATCATGTTAGTGTGCTGAAACAAATGGCAGGCCCGGTAGTTGACGACATATGTTCAATTGTACGCCAGACTCAACATTTACGCAGATGTTCTATCAGGCATAGTGGGTTATTTGAAAATTCTCAATCTCCATCCACCGCTCCCCAGTATGGGCAATCAGCCCAAAGCCAAACTGACCTGCTTCCGAGGCAATGGCATATTGGTTGTCAATCCACATCACAAAGCCAAGCAGCCCGGCGGGCGGCGCGGCGGCGCGGAGCACTTCAACGCCATCCACCCAAAAGGCGGCCTCCCCGGCCCGCCATTCCAAAGCATAGTCGTGCCACTCGGTCATTTTGACAACAAGCAATTGCTCGTTGGCTTTGATCATCCGACGGGCCAGCTTCATGATGGGCCGACCGAGGCCGGGGAGGCGAGCGAGGAGAATGGCAACCGCCGCCCCCGGGGCGAAGACGAGGCCGGGCCAGCCGCCGGTGTTTAGAGACGCCGCCTTCCAGCCCCGCCCCGGCACGCCAGCGCACAAATATTGATCGTTCGGCGGCGAGGCGGCAAAGAACCAGACGGTATTCGGCGCGGCCAACATCCCCCCGCCCGTCAGCGTAAATGGATCATTGAAAAAGCCAAAGCCTGCCGTACCGCCCAGTTGATCAGCTTCGTGCGAGAAACGGGCGCGAAGCGAAAGATGCGCCGGTGCGCGGTGCGGAAAGCGTGCTCGACGCAGACCGTGATAATCATCCCACTGCGCGTCGGCGTAAGCGCGGCCGGTGGTGGGCGGAATAAAGAAGCGGGTGATATTGCCGTGCTGGGCCACTTTGCCGCCGCCAACTTCTAAAGTGTGCATACGGCTATAGTATAATCGCGCTTGGAGACTCTCGCATGGAAATTACCTGGTACGGGCATTCCTGTTTCCGGCTGACCGAGCGTGGCCTGGCCACCATCGTCACCGACCCTTACGACAACAGCATTGGCTACGACACACCTCGACTCAAAGCTGACATCGTCACCGTGAGCCATAGCGCGCCGGGCCACAACAACACCGAACTTGTCAAAGGTGCGCGCCCGATCACCGGGCCGGGTGAATATGAAATCGGCGGCGTATTCATCACCGGCATCTCAACCGATCGACCTGGTGACGGCAAAAAGAAGAAAAGCGAGAACGGCGCCAAGAACACTCTCTACCTGTTCGACTTCGACGGGATCACCGTCGCCCACCTGGGCGACCTGGATCATGTCCCCACCCAGGCGCAGATCGAAGACTTGGGAACGGTGGCGGTGGCTCTTGTCCCGGTGGGCGGCGGCGGCGGGTTGAATGCCTCGCAAGCGGCGGAAGTTATCAGCCTGATCGAGCCAGCCATCGTCGTGCCCATGCACTACAAAACGCCGGAGACCAATCTCAAACTCGAGCCATTGAGCAAGTTTCTTAAAGAGATGGGGCTGGGCACGGTGAAGGCGGAGGAGACTCTATCGGTGAAAAAGAACAGCCTGCCGGAAGAAACACACGTCATGGTGTTGGAGTACAAACGGGGCTAAATATGATCAAACTGCTGATGAGTTGGGACATCAAGCCCGGCGTCGAACAGGAATATTTCGAGTTTGTGGTACGCGAGTTCGTGCCCGGCATCACCCGCCTCGGCATTCAGCCCATTGAAGCCTGGTACACCGTGTATGGCAACTCGCCGCAAATTCTCACCGCCGGGGTAGCCGACACCAAAGAGGCCATCGAAAAAGCGCTCTCCACCGAGGAGTGGCAGGCCTTGCAGGATAAACTTGAAACCT
This sequence comes from uncultured Anaerolineales bacterium, assembly GCA_964431175.1. Lineage (GTDB taxonomy): Bacteria > Chloroflexota > Anaerolineae > Anaerolineales > VGOW01 > VGOW01. Next base: position 12,280 of record CAYSIV010000154.1, on the reverse strand, counting down.
ACGTGGACAATCTGGAGAAGAAAATCATCCGCGCCAGCGGCGGGTTCCAACTATAAACAAAAACCCCGGCCTCTCTTCCAGAAGTCAGGGCTTTACTTTTGAGTTAAATTTGCTCACCCGACTTTGGCGGGAAACTCCATCCTTTACTCTCACAGCATTGTCAAACCCAGCGGCAAGGGCGGCGGACGCAAAGCAGGCAGTTTTCTGGTAAACTCGGCAGAGCCATTAAATCAAGAGCGGCCATTTCGTGGCCGCTCATTTATTTACTTATCCGAAGAACTGTCGGTAGGCTTGCTCTCGGTCTTGGCCTCAGTTTTGGTTTCAGTCTTCGTCTCCGGCTTTGCAGTCTTGCTGGTATTGGAAGAAGAAGTAGTAGTAGAAGACGACGAGCGATTGTCGGTTTTATACCAGCCGGAGCCTTTGAAGATGATGCCCGCCGGTTGGATGACGCGTCGAACTGCGCTCTTGTTGCACTCCGGGCAACGCTTGATGGGCTTGTCGGTAAATTTTTGCATCCGCTCGAACTGGACGCCGCAGTTATCACATTGATATGCATAGAGAGGCATTGTTTTAATAAACCTCCTTGAAGTAAAAGAAATGCCAGAATAAGATTATAACAGAAACTTTTGATTTCGGCACTTAAATATTAGCACCCGAACGTTAGATGACCATAAACGAGCGGGGTCATTCTTCCCGGCTCTGCTCTTCAATAGACAGATCATCGCGCCCGGCGTATAGCGAACGGCCCAGCAAACGATCATAAGGCGTCCAGGGCTCGCCTTCGGGGCGGTTCACCAGCAATTCGCGGAACCGATTGACCTGCGAGTCCAGTTCTTCGATTTGATGCAAGGCCATCGCTTCCAGCGTTTGCGGGCGGCGGGGTGACCCCCACTCGTAGCGGCCATGATGACTGACGATCATGTGCCGCACTCGCAACGCCAGGTCTTCGGGGAAGCCGGGAAGTATGGCCATGGCCGCCGCCGCCATTTCATCGCCGAGCACCACGTGTCCCACCAGAGTCCCCTCATCCGTGTAATCAATGTCGGTATCCCAAGTGTACTCGCGCACTTTGCCAATATCGTGCAGTAGCACTCCCGTCAGCAAAAGATCAGCGTTGATTTCCGGGTAGAGGCCAATGACCGAGTCGGCCAGCGCGGCAATAGACGTGGTGTGTTCAAGCAGGCCACCAAGGTAAGAATGATGCACCCGCCGCGCGCCGGGGGCGGCGGCGAATTGTTTGATAAATTCCCGGTCGTCGAAAAAGTGGCGAGCGAGGGCATTGAGGTATGGGTTGGTAATTCGCCCGACAAGGCCGCGCACGGTTTCCAGCATGGCCTCAATATTTTTGGCCGTGGCCGGGTGAAAGTCGCGCAGATCGTATTCGTCGGGTTGGGCCGGGCGCAGTTTGGCGACGATGAGTTGCGGGCGATCCATGTAGCTCTCAACATCGCCCTGCACTTTCACCACCGCACCCTGCTCGAACGTCTCGGCCAGTTCGGGCGCGCCTTCCCACACCCGGGTTAGCAAACTGCCGGTGCGGTCGGCCAACAGCAGAGTGAGAAACTGGCCGCGTGAGCGATCGCGAAACGGCTCAAGCTGTTTATAACGCACCAGGTAAAACCCGGTGATGCGCTGGCCGGGCTTGAGTTCGCGGATGTATAGCCCCTTTTGAGGATGAAATGGTTGAGTCATAACTAGGCTACCGGCAGGGTGAAGTTGAAAGCACTGCCGCCCTCTGGCCGGTTCTCTACCCAAATTTCGCCGCCGTGCGCCTCCACAGCCAGTTTGCAGAAGGCAAGACCCAGGCCTGTGCCGCGCCGCCGCCCCTGCCGCCCGCTCACCTGAGCAAATCGGTCAAAGATGCGGGCGCGGTATTCGTCGGGGATGCCGGGGCCGGTATCCAGCACCTGGCACAGCACAAAATGGCGGCCATCCTCTATGGGCGAGTCGCCATACAAGCTGGCGCGGACAATCACAAAGCCGTTCGTCGGCGTGAACTTGAGGGCGTTATCCACTAGGTTGGTTAGCACCCGTTCCACCTTATCCGAGTCGATCAGGAGTTCGGGCAAGTCAGTCGGAACTTCGTTGAGCAAGAAAACGCTCTGCTGATTGGCCACCTGCACCTGCTCGTCGACCACAACCGTAGCCACCGGATTCAATTCCGTTGGCCGTTCGTCCAAATGCATCTGCCCGGCTTCCATCTTGGAGATGTCGAGCAGGGAGTCGACGAGATTCAACAGTTTCTTGCTGGAGCGGAGCGCGATTTCCACTGCCTGAGCGAGAATACCCGTTTGGTCAGTGGGAACGACGACGTCTTCAATGAGCTTCAAACCGCCCAACACCGACGTCATCGGGCTTCGCAAGTCGTGGACAATCATTGCCGTTACTTCTTCGCGAATTTGCTCCAGCTCCTTCTCTTCGGTAACGTCGCGCAGAACGATCACCCAGCCAATCACGCGCCGGTTCTCGCCGAACATCGCCGTGCCCGAGCGCTCGAAGAAACGCTGAGCGGGAGAAGTGACGCGGTACGCTTGCTTAGGATCATCAAACGTCATACCTTCGGCCAGGTTGGAAAGCAATTGCAAAAGGGTTTGGGGCGCGAAGCCAATCTTCTCGGCAATGCCAAGTTCTTCCTGGCCGAGCAAGTCGGCCATATATTGATCTACCAACACCCTGCGGCTGATGGCCCACATAGCTTCGATGCGCGGGTTGACCAGCACCACCCGTCCTTTAGCGTCGATGACCAACACGCCTTCGCGAGTGGAATCCAATACGGCTGTCAACCGGTCGCGGCCCTCAGTGACGCGCTGGAAAAGGCGGGCGTTCTCAATGGCGATGGCGGCCTGAGCCGTTAACTGGGAGACGAAATTCGCATCGTCTTTGTCAAAGGCCGAGAGAGTCGGCGCTTCCAACGTCATCACGCCGAGCGTCTGGTCTTCGCGCCTGATGGGAACGCTGAGGAGAGATTGTGTCTGCTCACTGACCGCCATGTAGTCCGGGTCTTCGCGCACATCCGGCACCAGACTCATTTCGCCTGATTTTTGCACCCGCGCCGTGACCGAAGTTTCGGCCATGGCGCGTTTGTTCAAATCGAAAGATTTAACTTCCGGCGGGTAGCCGCGCCAGGCGACGGCCAACAAGATGTTCTTCTCAACATTGTAGAGGTGCAGAGTCCCTTCAGTGGCGTTGGTGAAATCCATAGCTCGGGAGAGGATCAGATCGAACAACCGATCCAGGTCGAGCATAGAAGTTAGTTCGCGGCTGATGGCGTCGAGAGCTTGCAATTGATCGACACGCCGGACAAGAGCCTGATCCGTCCGGGCAAACAAACGCGCATTAGCTACAGCCAGCGCCGCTTGCGAGGCAAACGTTCTTAATAGTTCAATCTCGGCGGCGCGGAATTGATGGGGTTGGGCAAAGTAGGCGGCCATCACCCCAATCATCTCGCCTTGGGCCACTAACGGCAATTCCGCATAGGCGGCAAAGCCTTCGGTGTGTGACAGGTCAATAATCTCGCGCGGCAGTTTGCTTAGCTTGACATCCGCAATCACCACCGGTTGGCCGGTGGTCACCGCCCGCACCCGGCCCGAATTTTCCAGTGAGATACTGCGCGAGGCCAGTAAGTAGGCTTCGGTGAGGCCTTTGGCCCGCGCCAGTTCCAGCGTTCGGCGGCTTTTATCGAGCAGAAAGATAGCCGATTTTTCGGCATTAAAGACCCGGTTGACCGACGAGCACACCAGTTCCAGAACGTGCTCCGGGTCGAGCGAGGCGCTCATGGCGGCGGAAATTTCAGTGAGGGTTGCCAACTCAGTGGCCCGCCGCCGGATCTGTCCGTAGATTCGGGCGTTCTCAAGGGTGATGCCGGCCTGGCCAGCAACAGTGATCAGTAGAGTTTGAGTTTCAGCAGCGATCGTTTCGCCGGGGACGTAGGTGAGAATCGCCAGGCATCCAATAGCGCGGTCATTGGCAATCAGAGGCACCCCGCACCAGGCTTCGGGGTTGTGGTCGCCGGGTTCAAGGCGAAGCCGTTTGAGCGTCTCGGCCATATCGTAAGACACGAGCAGAGGCGCGGCTTTGAAAATGACGTAGTCAGTGAGACGGTTGGCTGTCTTGCGGGTGTTCCAGTGCGCACGTTGCCCGCTCTGGATGGCGATTGGGAAGGAGATGGTCTCGGTTTCGGGGTCGTAGAGAGCAATGTAAAAATTGGCGACGCCAATCAGCGAGGCCACCTGGTCATAAATCGTTTCGAGCAGGGCGTCCAGATCAAGATTCGAGCCCATGGCCTGGCTGACTTTGTTGAGCAGGCTGAGTTCGCGCACGCGCTTCTCGGCAGTGATTTGCGCCCAGGTGAAATTGTGGACGACGACAGCAATGACGCCAGACAACACGGCGAAGATGGTGAAGTTAGAAAGGCCAAACTGATTGGCAATCAGCGCGGCATAAATGGCGATGGGTAAAGGCAGGCTTTCGATAAAGAAGAGGCGGCCGCCATTGAGGGAGAGATAGCGTTGAAGAGTCTCAGCTCGCAATCCGAGGTCAATCAACAGCATCAGGTTGTAGCCGACGAGAAAACCAACGACAAGGCCGGCTAAGGGAATAGCGTTTTGACGTGTAAGGGCTGTCAGCGGGTATTGGCCTCCAGCCAGTTGGTAGCCAATAGCCGCGCTCATCAAACTGGCGATTTGCTGGGCGATGTCGAATGATAGGAATCCCGCTTGTTCATCGCGCGGCATGTCGCGGAAGCTGGGGCTGAGCCGCCAGACGCTACGCACCAGACCGCCGGCCAGAACGCCGCCCACGACAGCGGCCACCATACGGGTGGGAGTAAAAATCAAAACTGCCGCCAGCCCAATCAGGTGAACGAGTGAAGCTTCGCCGGTATAAAGAGGGATGTTAAAATTGGTGATGAAGGCGACGGCTACCAGGACAATAATGAATTGCGTCCCCGGCGTCGTCACTTCCCGCGGGAAGGCAATGGCGAACAGGGACAGCAATAAAAGTGCTGCCAGGCCCAAAGCAAGACGGATAATGTTGCGGATTTGATAGGCGCTCATGCTCAGGGTGTGGCTGTCGCTAAGGGTACTGGTGTGTTAGTTATGCCAGGTTGGGGGCCGCCCAAATCGGCGAACAGTTTGGCGGCGGCGGCCCGATCTTCATCACGGTCAGTTACGTTCAACAAAAGCAAATCGCCCAAGTCGGCAATGGTTTTCTCACTCTCTCCAGCCCCATTGTACGCCAACGCGCGCTGATAGAGCGCATCGAATTTTTCGGCTTCGGTTATCGCCTGATCAAGCGCATCTGTCAAACTTCGGGCCCCATCAGCATACGCCTCGGCCTTATTTTGCGCCAGTCCCAGCCGGTAGTTCGGCTCAAACAGGTTCGGGGCATTGGCCGCGGCCCGCTTGAATTCAGCAACTGCCGAGTCGTAATCGCTAACATCATAATAAGCTTTGCCAATTCGCAGGCGCAAATCAACAGTCGCGCCCAGCCGCAAAGCCGCGTCGAAGTCCTTGCGGGCTGCCGCCGAGTTGGCCAGGATAAGATAGGTCTCGCCGCGAGCGACAAATGCTTCCTGCGCTCTAGAGTCTATTTCAATAGCTTTGTTCAAGTTGTTAAGAGCCGTGGTGGCTTGTCCGAGGCCAAGGTACGCCTTTCCAATCAAAGTCCACCCATTAGCGTCGTCAGGCCGGTAGGCCACATAAAGATTGAGCCTGTCTTGCGCGAGCGAGTAATCTTTGTCGGCCAGAGCAAGTGTAGCTTCCACACGATACAGGTCAAGCACAGTCGGGTCAAGGCTAAACCCCGTTTCCAGGGTGGCGCGAGCATCCGCAGTTTGACCGGCGATAAAGTATTGCTCGGCCAGCCGCCACAAAACTTCAACATTATCCGGGGCCAGGCCCTGAGCCTGTTCCAGTTCAGCCAGCGCGATTACTACATCGCCCCGATGTCAGCGGTCGGTCTCGCCCCGGCTGGCGTAAAAGTCGGCGGCGGCGATGTACGGCTCCACCCAGGTGGGTTCGTTGGCCTTGGCTTGCTTATAATCATTGATTGGGTTGCCGCCCAACGCAAAGTTCGCCTGGCCGTGGCCCAGATAGGCTGGCCCAAAGTTGGAATTAATTTTGAGCGACGAGGTGAACGAAGTGAACGCCCGGCTGTAATCCTTCTTCAGCAGATAAATCTCGCCACTGTAATAGTGCGCCGCATAATTGCCCTTGTTGTCGGTGAGCGCTTCTTTGAACAGCGACAGCGCCAGATCAAGGTCGCCAGCCTCGTAAGCGTTCTTGCCGCGCGAATAAACTTCCTCGGGAAAGAACACCGGCGTGAACGGCGCGGGTGTGGGGGTGAGGGTACCCGGCAGTCCCACCGACAGCGCAATCGGAGTGAGGTTCGCGCCCACGATCGGCGTGGCGGTGCGAATGGCCGGCGTGGCGCTGGGGATTGGGGTAGCGGTGGCCGTCAAAGTGGTCGTCGGCGTATTTGACGGCGGCGGGGTGATGCGCGCCAACCGGTCCCGTTCGGCGAAGTAGTTGAAAAGCAAAAAGCCCCCCGCTCCCAAAATGAGGGCCAGCAAGATGACGATGAGAAGCGTCTCCAGGCGGCGACTGCGGCGGAAGCCAATGCCGCCCGGCCTGGCCTGGGACCGCGAGGCCGACTCTGGGGTAACGCCGATGACTTCGATGTTCAGGCCGGCGCGCAATTCAGGCGGCAGAGCGCCCAGCAAGGCCAGCCCGCGCTTGGCGGCTTTGTTGTTTGGATTGAGCTTGAGCACCGCATTCAGGCAATACACGCGCTCACGATCCGACTCGACCACCGAACTCATCCACAACCAGGCCTGCTCGTTCTTCTGGTCGTATCGCAGATAGCGGGTGAACTTATCTCGCGCCTTGGCGCGTTCGCCGCGCCTGGCGGCGGCAATGCCCTCAACAAGAAATTGATTATCTACCGGCTGGCTGGACATATGTGCAAAGTGTAGCATGGATTGAAATGAGGGACAATTCGAGTGTAGATTGTATAATCGCCCACGATGCCCAAGCGACTGCTCTCATTTGTCCTTTTGCTGACGGCTTGCGCCACAGCCACAACGCCCCAACCGGCCTTGCCGACGACGACCCTGCGCGCCCTGCCCACCCGAACATCAATACCGGTTCTGCCGACTCTTGCGCCAGCACCCACCACCCCGCCCTCCCCGACATCCATCGTGGCGGCCAGTCCCACACCCGCCGTCTACCTCGTGCAAAGCGGCGACACGCTAATTGGGATCGCGACTCGTTTCAATCTCACCCTGGAAGCGCTCGAAGCGCTAAATCTTGGCCTCGACCCGGCCAACCTGCAACCCGGCCAAACGATCATCATTCCACCCGGCGCGGTGGACATCGCCGCGCCCGTGACGGCTCCCACCCTCGAGCCACTTTCAGTAGCGGCCAACCCTTTCACTTGTTACCCTACTCCAGCCGCCAGCCTGATCTGTTTGAGCGAATTTGTGAACAATACCAATGACTCCATCGTTAATCTGGCCGTGCAAGCAACTCTGGTGAATCAGGATGGCTCACCCGGCTCAAATGAGACGGCCTACTCTCCCCTCGATCTGATTCCGCCCGGGGCCACCGTGCCGTTGGCCATCATCTTCCCGGCTCCAGCCGTTGGCCGCCAGGCAAACGCTCGGGTGACGCAGGCCGACTCGGGCGCGGGGTTGGCTGACCGCTTTGTGTCCTTGACGGTGAACGAGGTGAGCGGCCTCCCCGGTGGAGGCGGCTTTACCGTGAACGGGACGCTGGTTAATCCAACTACCGCTGACCTGCATTCAGTTGCCATAATCGCAACTGTGTATAATTCGCCTGGCTCAATCATCGGCTATCGCAAAGTCACACTCAATGAACCGCTGACGGCCAATGCCAGCACAGCGTTTTCAATCACCTTACCGGGCGTCTTCGAAGTTGCTCGATGGGCCGTGATCGCACAGGGGCGGACGCGATGAAAGATAACTGGGCAAAGAAATTAATTCGTGGAAGTTTCGACTTGGCATTTTGGACGCTCACGCGCCGCACTTACTATGGCCTGGAAAACATTCCAGCGGGCGGGCCGTTTTTAATGGTGGTGAATCATTTGAGCTTCATCGACCCGCCGTTCGTCTACACTGCCTTTCGACTGCCCAACATGGTGGTGCTGGCGGCCGACAAATACAAATCCGAGCCGTTGATGAAGTGGCTGGTGGAAAGCATCGGCGTGGTGTGGATTAACCGCGGCTCAGGTGATCGGGGCGCGGTGAAGGCGGCGATTGAGGCGTTGAAGCAGGGCAAGATTCTGGGCATAGCTCCCGAAGGCACGCGCAGTTCATCTCATGCCCTGATTGCCGGCAAAACGGGGGCGGCGTTCATCACCACCAAAGCGGGTGTGCCGCTGATGCCGGTGGTGATGACGGGAACCGAGAAAGTTTCTGCCGGCTTCAAACGATTTCGCCGCACCGAGATTGCTCTTACCATCGGCCCGGCCTTCACCTTGCCGCCGCTTGACCACGCCTCGAAAACCGAAGCTCTCGAGGCGCACACGCACGAGATCATGTGCCGGTTGGCCGCGCTCTTGCCAGAAGACTATCAGGGTGTGTACAAAGGCGACCCGCGCATCGCAGAGATCAAAACCATGACGCCTCTGCTCAGAAGGTACAAACGTCACCCAAAGTGAGCCATGCAAGTTATTCGCGCTTCTGAAATCGGGGAATATGTGTTTTGCCACCGGGCCTGGTGGTTGCGGCGCGTTCGCGGATTCCGATCGACCAACGCGCGCGAACTGGTTGAGGGGACAGCCGCTCACATCCGGCATGGCTGGCTGGTTCAAATCTCAGCCGCTTTGCGCGTGGCGGCCTTGATTCTTTTTGTCGCCGCCCTGCTCTTCTTCGCCGCCTCTTTCTTTTTCCCATCCTAACCCAGGGGCGAAGCATTCGGGCCAAGACTCAATCAACGCCGAACGCTCGCGCCGAATGCTTCGCCCTTACACCCTTTCATGCTCCCCATCATTCTAATTCTGCTAGCCCTGCTATTCTGGTTTCTGTCGCAGAAAACACGACAAGCGACCGGCTTGCCGGCCGGGCGCGTGGTCTACACTGATATGGGCAACGCCCAGGCCTGGGGCCGGTTGGAGAAGCCGCTCTTCTCGCCCAGACTTCAACTTACCGGCAAGCCGGATTATCTGGTGCGTGAGGGCGCGGCCACCATTCCGGTGGAGGTGAAATCGGGGCGAGCGCCTGCCCATGGTGCGCACGCTTCACACATTTACCAGCTTGCGGCGTATTGCGCCCTGGTGGCTGAAGCTTACGGCCAGCGTCCCTCACACGGCCTGATCAAGTACGCCGACAAAACGCTGGCCATAGATTTCACGCCTCAATTGGAAGCCGGTTTAATGGAACTGCTGGACGAAATTCGGGCCGAGGGCGAGGTTGACGAGGTGGCCCGTTCACATTCGTCGGCGGCGCGATGCCGGGCCTGCGGCTTTAGAGAAGTGTGCGGGGAGGAGGTCGAGTAGTATGGCCGTCAAGTGGTCGAGGGATCGGACTATTCGACTATACTCGGCACGGTTACAAACTGCGTTTTTGTTGGTTGCTTCGCTCGCGGCGGATTTGGCAATCCAGCGGGAGCAAAAAAGCGCAATCAGTGCCCGCGCCGTATATCTGGCTACTTGGCTAAGCGACTAAATAACCGTTTCCACTCTTCGAGAGTCAACGTCTCGGCCCGACGCGAAGGATCAATTTCAGCCGAGAGCAAGAGCGCCTCGGCTTCAGAGCCTTTCATCTTCAGCCCGGCGGCGAGCGCATTTTTGATCTGTTTACGCTTCTGGCTAAACCCCGCTTTGACCAACTCGAAAAAACGGTCGGCCTCGACGCCGCGCAAAGGCGGTTGATCGAAAAGATCGATGCGGACGATGGCCGAGTCCACATCGGGCTTTGGGTAGAACGCGTCGGCCGGGATATAGCCGGCGACTCGCGCCTTACCATAGAACTGCACGCTTACCGCCAGCAAGCTCATCTCCGGCGGCGCGGCGCAAATACGCTCGGCCACTTCGCGCTGAACCGTAAGCGCGATGAGCGACGGCGGGATTTCAGCTTCAAGCAATCGGCGGATGATGGCCGAGGTCAGATAGTAAGGGATGTTGGCGACAACTTTATAGCGATTGGAGATTAGGCCCTCTGCTTGGAGATTGGCGGTGAGGATGTCGCCCTGAATAACAGTGACATTGGAAAAAGCGGCCAGGGCGTAGCCCAAAACGGGGATGAGGCGATCGTCAAGCTCGACGGCGACGACGCGGGCCGCCACTTGGGCCAACTGCCGGGTGAGGCTCCCTGCCCCTGGCCCAATCTCCAGAACCACATCGTCCGGCCCCACCTCGGCGGCGGCCACAATGCGATCCAGAACAACCTCGTCGAACAAAAAGTTCTGGCCGAGGCTCTTCCTGGGTCTGATGTTGAAGCGCTTGAGCGTGTTATGCAGATTCATTGTAACCACGGTAGGGGCGAAGCATTCGGGATTAGTCTTGCAGTTCACCGATGCGCCGCTCCGAATGCTTCGCCCCTACTATGGCAATATCCACTTGATCTGGTCAGCCGGCGGGACAGGGCCGACAAAGTAGACGGTGACGTAGTCGTGCCAGGAGGCGTAGTTCCAGTCGTCATAGCCGAGGTCAATCATCTTGCCTTTGACGCCGCCGCCCGTGTCTTCGGCGGTGGCATAACCGTAGCCCGGAACGTAAAGCTGAGTGCCAAGCGACATCACGTTGAGATCAATGGCCACCATGCCCACCGTGAGCTTTTTGCCGGAGCGAGTGCGCCCGTACCAGGATGCGGTGCGCGGCGTGCCGGAGCGCGCCGCGGAGTACGAAGTGGCATACATTCGCACGGCCCGCCAGTATTGAACCGGGCCGCTGGCAGTATCAACAGTGCGTAAGACAATCTGCGTGCCGTAGCCAATGAGGCGCGGCTGGGGCTGGGCGGCCACCCACTGATCTTCGACGGTGCGCGAGACTTCGACGCCGTTTTCGTAGCGCACCCGCAGGCGAGAGGCCGTCAGGCCATTCACGCCCGCCTGAACGAGCCGGGTATTGTCAATTTCAAGGTCGGTGAGCGCCTGGAATTGAGTGCCGTAAGCCAGCGGTTGCTGTTCGGTGACGATCTGCTCATCCACCCGAATCACGCGAATGGACGAGCCGTCGGCGGGTGGCGCGTCGGCGAGGGATGGAATAACGTAGTCCAAGCCCACGACGGCCACCCCGGCGTCGCCAAGCACCTCGGCCACCGTCCTTAGGCGGGTGCGAGTCGTCATCGTCACCCCGTCCACTTCAATCGTCACCGGCAGAGCGCGGGCAATGGTGATGGTGAGTCCGGGTGTTAGAGGAGAGTCCAGCGGTGGCGCCACACCGTCGGCCAGATAGGTGACGATGTTGGCTTCGGTCAGCGCCTGGCCAACCGTCAGCGCCGAGGTGGTGATCGCTCGCGCCGTCCCGCTATCCACAATCGTGACCGCCGTGGCCCGTTGAATAATGACGGTGTGCGGCACAGGGCTTGGCGAATCGAGCGCGGCAGGCGAAATGCGTTTGCCGTCGGCGTATACGGCATCACCAGGGGCAAGGGTGCGCCCGGCTTCGATGAGGATAGCCATGAGTTTTTTCTGGTGGGTGCGGACGGTATAGGTTTGGCCGTCATCGGCGATTTGCACCGCCAGAGCGCGGGTGAGGGTGATGGCTTGTCCGGATTGCAGAGAGGTATCGGCGCCCGGTTGGAGGATGTCTTCGGGATAGAGGGGGATGCCGGCCATGCTCACCGCTTCGCCAACGGTTCCGGCTCCGGTGTTGAGACTGAGAGTTTGATCGCCATCATGGATCATCACCGTTTTTTGGGTGAAGGTCAGGCCGGCGAGGGCGAGGAGAACAAAGCCAACGGGGAGAATGAGAATGAGCCAGCGAGGCAGTGGGTAGCCAGACATGAAAAGCAATCAGCGGTCAGCTCCCAGCAGTCAGAACAAGCTGATAGCTGAATGCTGACCGCCAAATGAGTCCCGCGACGATGAAACTCCGGTTAGGCAAACTGCGGCACCCCAAAATGATTCCGTACCGGTGCTCCCTCTCGGGCCTGGCGGGATTCGGGAAGTTCTGGCCGCGCAGGGCCCAACCTTCAACGTCCCATCGTCGCAGGAAGCATGATAACCGCAGTATCAAGCATCGTCAAGTAAAGGATGAAGGATGCAGCAATTCTCAATATGAAAACAATTGACGCTGGTAGTTGCGACTTCAGTCGCTT
>CAYSIV010000153.1:0-14128 GCA_964431175.1 uncultured Anaerolineales bacterium | reverse complement strand
GTTTTCAGGCCGGATTTTGGTTGTTAAAGAACGGCTTTTTGCAGTGGAGTCATACATAAACTTAAACTCAAAAGCGACAGATAGACTATCTGACATTTCTATCTTGCTGACTTTGTCACCATCTATCCGCGCCAGTGCGCGAAATATAGTCACAACAAGATCCTCTATGCCGGTTGAGCGTCGCTATGAATATCCGAAGTATATAGGCGATTTGGCTTCGTTCTTATTCGGTAGTTCTGTCGGCCGTTGGGATATTCGTTTCACCCTCGATCCCACACTCACCCCAAAGTTGCAAGACCCCTTTGACCCTTTGCCAGTTTGTCCCCCGGCATGTTGGTAGGGCCAAATGGCTTGCCTGCCACATCCGGCAACATTGTGAGCGAGGCGTGGCTGAGGGCGCGGCCTAACGCCATCAGCCTGCCGTCTATAGACGATGGACGACAGACGTTGGACGATGGAAAGCCGACGACTATCCCTGATACTGACTATCCGCTCCGCATCGCCTGGGATGGCATTTTGGTGGATGACCCCGGCCTCGACGGCCAGACCTTGCACGACGCCGACATCGTGCGGCGGGTGCGTGAGGCGCTGGCGGTGCTGTGGGGAGACGGCGCTGAAACAGCGCGGGCGGATTCTATCGAAGCCGAAGCCTGCGAACTTTTAGGCCCTTCGACAGGCTCAGGGCAAGACCCGCGCGACTACTTCCGCAAGCCATCCGGCTTCTTCGCCGACCATCTCAAGCGCTACTCCAAGAGCCGTCGTCAAGCGCCCATCTACTGGCCGCTGTCTACGGCCTCGGGCGGCTACACCGTGTGGGTTTACTATCACCGCCTCACCGCCGATACCCTGCACACCCTCGTCAACCGCTACGTCACGCCCAAAATCGAAAACACGCAACAGCGGGTCGAAGTGCTAGCCGAAAAACTGGCGGCGGCCAGCGGCAAAGCCGCCACTAGAGCAAATTCCACTTTCGTTTACGGCCTGCTCCCGCTGGATTGTCAAATCCAGCGGCGGATTTGACAATCCGCCGCGAGCAAAAATACGTAAACCGACTCGGAAACTGCTCTAATTTACGCGGTCAGCACGACGAGGCCAAAACCCTGCTGAACGAACTGAGCGACTTTCGCGCCGAACTTCTGCGCATTGCCGTCCTGCCCTATAAACCGAATCTCAACGACGGCGTCATCCTCAACGCCACGCCCCTCTACAAACTCTTCCGCCTGAGCAAATGGGCCAAAGATTGCAAGGCCGTCTGGGACAAACTGGCCGCGGGCGAGTACGACTGGGCGCACATCGCCTACATCCTCTGGCCCCAACGCGTGGAAAAAGCCTGCGAAACCGACCGATCCATCGCCATCGCCCACGGGCTGGAGCATCTATGCAAGGTGGAGGCGAAGAAGCCGAAGGCGAAGCGGAAGAAGAAGGGTGGGGATGAAGAGGCTGAGGCGATGGAGATGGATTTGGAGTAAACTAAGATTAGTGGTACTACTCAGCGGTTGCCCGCACAGATTGGTGAAACCGAAAAATCAAAAGCAAACCGTCAAGGCGCAAAGGCCGCTAAGATTTATCGATGAAACTTCGCGTTCTTCGCGTCTTCGCGGTTTTCTCTTTGGGTTGGCTGAGCAGTTACGATTAGCGAAGCAACTCCTCGACGATTCAAACTCAGGGAGGCATATCCATGGCCAAGAAATCTGTGACCCTTAACAAGAAGAAACCAACCCAACGAACAAAGCAAACCACTCGCCAGAAACCACCCACCGACCAGCCAGTCATCCGCGCCGGGGGCAGTGTTGTCTCCGGCAATGTATCAATCAAAGACGGGACGTTTGTCGGGCGTGACAAGATTGACGTGCGGTCTTCGTCAACCGAGGTACAGGTTCTCTTTCAACCGATCTATCGAGCCATTGCCGCCCGCCCGCATACTAGCGCCACCGACCGGGCCGACCTGGAGGCCGAAGTCAAAGAGGTCGAGGCCGAAGTCGTCAAAGGCCAGAAGACCGATGAAAACTTCCTACTGCGCCGCCTGCGCAACATTAAGCGCCTGGCGCCCGATATACTGGAGGTCGTCATGGCCACAATTGCTAACCCTGCCGCCGGGCTGGGCCTGGCCGCAACGAAGGTCGCTAAGAAAATGTCTGAAGAGGCTGGAGCCGGCTAGAGCAGTTTCCGAGTTGATTTACGGCACATTTGCTCGCGGCGGATTTGTAATCCGCCGCCGGATTGCAAACGCGAAGCGGAGCGGGAGCGAAACGTAAACGAAACCGGAATCTGCTCTAATCGCGGCGCTTGTCTGGGAAGGTCGTGGGCACTTCTATGTCTGACCAAAAGCCGAAGGGTCCGCAAGAAAACCATACCGAGGGCAGTCGCGTCGGGGGCAATGTCAAGATCGAAGGCCCCGGCACCTTTGTCGGGCGTGATCAGTATGTGGGCTTGAAAGTGGAGGAACTGGTCGCCGCTCTGCGGCAGGCCTTTCCTTCAGGGGATACCCGCCCGGAACGTTTGGGCCAACTGCTCGACAAGTTCCGCGACTATCACGCGAAACTATATGAATGGAAGGAACTGCACAACGCCCTCAACAAAATCATTGATGCCTTTGACCAATACGCTGGCCGGGTTGAGAGTTCTTATATCGAGAAGAATCCACTCAAGCCCAGCCTCTATCGAGATGCCTGGCGGCCCGTCAACCGGAATGTGGATGATATGCTCGACTGGGCCCAGACCATTCAGTACATTGGCCAGCGATACCAGGCGCTCACCAATGACAGACACGAAGGTGAGCGCTGGGCGGTGGACATTAAAGCCCGGCGTGATGACCTGATCGCCCACTTCCAGCGCGGGCAGGCGCTGGAACAAAGCACCAGTATTCAACGCTTTTTCCAGCCTAATCCCGCCCAGGAATGGTTGCGACAATTGTACGACCTGACCCACGAATTCGAAGACGCCATCAAGCGCTATATGTCTCAGGCCGATAACCAACTCCGCGAGACGGCCTCCAGTCTTTATGGATTATCGAAGCAGGCCTTTGGGAACTGACCATGAGCATTTTCCAGAATCTTCAATCAAGCCACGAAGCCCTGCTCCAGCGTCAGCAGGCCAACGAACCGATACTGAACGAGGTCAAAGCCTATATCGAGCAGGTGCGCGCGGCCAGCAATCAAGTGGGAGCTTCCCGTGAGCGCGATCAACTGCGCGCCAATCTGCGCTATTGGGCCGGATATGTGTTCGACCAGGAGAAGGTCTACCCCAATACTGACTTGGCGCCGGGGCCAACTCTAATTGTATCTTCCCTGTCCAGTCAACTTCCAATATTAATTGCCATCAGCGCCGTGATCATCCTGATCGTAATCAGTGGCGGGCTATTGCTCCCAGGCATACAAGGCTTAACAAAGGCAACGCCGACTCCGACTCCAAAGGCAACGCCGACTCCGCTCCCAACCCCAACCCTATCCGCCATTATTAACACACCCCTACCAACAGATACGCTCACGCCGATTGACACGCTCACACCGGTTCCCTCACCGACCATCAATCCAGCCGGTATTGTGGTGCAACTGACAAATCCGCAGGAAGGTCAGGCCGTCAACCCGCTGGTGACGCTCTCGGGTATCTACAGCAACTTGCAACCCGGTTGGTCCATCCATGTCCTGCTTCAACCGCTTTCGGGCGGCGGGCGCTATTTCCCGCTCCCGGATTTCTTCATTGTGCCGGCGGGTGTGACTTCCGGCGATTGGTCGCTGGCGGCCACATTGGGCCAGGGAGCAGAGTTGGAACATCCAGAGCAATACAATCTCCGCCTGACAGTGGTAATTGACGAACCGGGACGGAAAGCGCTACAGGACGCGGAGAAAAACGGTCTTGAGCAAATACCGGGGGGCCTGATTCCCTTCCCGCAAGTTGTTACCCTGTCACGGGGTGCGTATTACGCGATTGATGAAGTGCGAGTGCTCTACGCCTCCGTCAGCGAGAATGGCACAGATGACCTATTCACCACACGCCTGGACGGTTCAGACACCAGGCAGATTACCAATACACCTCGAATATCAGAGGTAGATGCCAGCCTGTCGCCCTCCGGACGGCAAATCGCCTTTGTGGGTCAAGAAATAG
This sequence comes from uncultured Anaerolineales bacterium, assembly GCA_964431175.1. Taxonomy (GTDB): domain Bacteria; phylum Chloroflexota; class Anaerolineae; order Anaerolineales; family VGOW01; genus VGOW01. The sequence continues at coordinate 10,024 of CAYSIV010000153.1, read as the reverse complement.
ACCCATCCGGAAATGTGGGTTATTCGTCGCTATGGGTGATGGATAGTGACGGCCAAAATCCTGTTGTCTTGGCCCGCGAACCCGGCGCGAATTTCGAGCGGCCGCGTTGGTCGCCTGTAGACGGACGCTACATTGCGTTCAGCGCCAACATACCTGAAGAGACAGGCGGCAGAGACCGTCTGTTTCTCTATGACACCACCACGCGCGAGCGCCGCCAGTTAGAGATCGATCTGGTATCCCCCCGCTTTCCGAGTTGGATGCCAGATAGTAAATCTTTGGTTTTTAGTGCATTTTCACCTTCTGGCACCACCCAGGATTTGTTCCAAATTGATATTGCCAGCGGGCAGGTTACGCCATTGTTGGAAACCACAGCGGCTGAAGAGACGCAACCCGCTGTTTCACCCGATGGCCAAAAGATTGCCTACGTAGGTTACCCGAACGAAGATCCGAGTAGTAACCGGGATATCTTTGTCCTCGACTTGGCTGCCGGCGAGTCCAAGCGGCTGACGACCGGCTCTGCACTAGACTGGTTTCCGGCGTGGGGTCCTGAGGGTCAAGCCATCTACTTTGAATCGTGGCGTACCGGAACCTATATTTGGGCCATGGATGCTGACGGCGCCAACCAACATCAGATCATACGAGGCGAGCCAACTTATGCGGGGCCATACGTGGGCAAAATGGCAGCCTTTCTGCCACTCAGCCCCTATAGCAAATTGCTTACGGACTGATGGCATTTATCTCAAGGTGACTGTCACGGGGCGGCCTGTGCGCCGAGTTTTCATGATTTACACACCCCGTGACAGTCACCTATAGCAAAGCGACACCATCGATCCGACAACAATTTGCTCTAAAGAGTGTTAGCTCAGTGATTGAACCCTTGCAACTGGCGCTCGACAACGGCGCCCAACGGGCTCTTCTGCCGATTGGGAATAAGAGTCAAGTGGCCGGGTTGCCTGAGGATGTCGCGGAGCGCTTGGATATTGTCTTCTATGGAGATCCGGATCGGGCTGTTAGTAAAGCCTTAGAATTATGAATCGCTTTGACTAGAGCAGATTCCTAATCCATTTACGGTTCGCGCCGCAGTTGCACTGCGGCGTGGCGGCAGTACAACTGCCGCCACAACCGTAAATCAAAAAGGAAACCGCTATAGAGCAAATTGTTGTCGGATCGATGGTGTCGCTTTGCTATAGGTGACTGTCACGGGGTGTGTAAATCATGAAAACTCGGCGCACAGGCCGCCCCGTGACAGTCACCTTGAGATAAATGCTATCAATCCGTAAGCAATTTGCTAATTGACACCGGACTCGCACACTCCGTATAATAACCCTCAGACAGACGCACCTGCCCCACAGGTGCGTCTTTACTTTAACGCTCAAAGGAGACTTCCCTTGAAGGGAAAAAGGCCCGCTACCCCTTCCCCGCCAGCTCCTTCGCCTTCTCGGCCGACTTCTTGATCACTAGCATCACCCCGCCCACCGGGTTGCCAAGGGTGGCAATGGCCACGTCGAGAATGTCGGGAGCCATGTGGCCAATGTTGCGCAGGTGGCGGGCGATGAAGCTCTCGTCAGGCTCGGCGTCTTTGCCCTCCACATGCGTTTGCAGTTCCTTCACTTCCGCCTTGAGGTCGGCTTTGGTTTCAACATCCGTTTTGGGGCGAGAGTCGATGGCGGCGTTGAGGGCGGTGAAGAGTTTTGCTATTTCTTCCGCGCTCGCGCCGACGGTGATGTTCTGGTCGCGGCCAATGAAGGTATTGGCTTTGACGCCTCCTTCGACGTAGGCGCCACCGCCGGTGTTGATGTGACGCTCGACAGGCTTATCGCTTTTCTTTTTCGCGCTCATGGTGACCTCCTGAAAAATTTGACGATTCTGGGAAGGGGTTCCCCTTCCCAGACCCATCCCCGCAGAAAAACAGTAGCCAGCATCCAGAAGCCAGAAATCAGAATTCAGAACAAAGCCAGGGAGACGCACACCCGAAAGCCGAAGTCGCTGTCAAAGTTGTCCGGCGCGAGCGCGAAGCGGGCCGCACACCGCGCGCTGGCCTCCATAGTTGTGCCACGAACCGCCCCGCAACCCACGGGAACCGTCAGCATTCTCTTCATTCCGCCCATCGTCTGCCCGATATGGATAGGGTTTATAGAGAGTGGCTGTCCATTCCCAGACGTTGCCACTCTGGTCATAAACACCTTCTGGAGTTTTGCCATCCGGGTAAACGCCTACTGGCGTGGTTGACAACAGATGGCTTTCATTAGTATTGGCCCGATCACTCTCCCAGCGGTTACCCCATGGATAGACCCAGCCCCGCTTCATCCGCGCCGCCTTTTCCCATTCGGCTTCAGTCGGCAGGCGAACCCGATGATTGGCTTGAAGGCTCTCGATAGCTTTTGCCGCTCGTAACTGTTCATCCAGCCAGGCACAATAGGCCGAGGCCTCAAACCAGTTTACGCCCACCACCGGGTGCGATGGATTGTCGAAACGCTCGTCCGTCCAAAACGCCGGGCGATCTCGCGGCCTATCGGCATACGCTTTACTGAACAACCCACTCACTTCGGCCTCATCCATCTTGATCAATTGCTCCCAGGCTGTGCGCGCTTGTGGAGAGAACCCTGATCTTTGCATCAGTGACGGATCGGCTTTGACGGCTCGCCAGGTATCCATCTGTTGCTTCAACGCGCTGCTCTCCACCGCCTCGCCCCGCAACCAGGCCCGGGCGGCATCCGTGTGCCAGTATTCTTCTTTCTGATAGCCGCCCGCTTTGATGAAGCAGTCGTACTCGCCATTCGTCACCGGAAACTGGCCGAGGTAAAACTCAGGCACGTCCACTTGATGAGACGGGGTTTCATCCTGCGCACGCGCAAAGCCGGTGAGTATAAGGCGTAACGCCTGCCACAAGCCCGATCCTATCTTGAATGATCCAGCCGGAATGCGGACGAGCGGCGGCACAAGGACACGGTTGTCACTTACTACAATTTCTTTGAAGCGCGGATCGCCCAGCTTGCCCAGAGCATCGCCGGCCAGAATGCGCGAGCGCACATGCACACGGCGATCAGCTATGTCGGCCAACAACGCCTCTCGCACCTGAGTAGCCGTTGCCTCATCGGCCAGTAAGCTGCTGCCGCTCTCACTCAGACATCGCGCGGCCAGGGCCGGGTTCACCTTGCACACCGCGCGCACGAAGTCGGCTGGATGGAGGGCCAGCCCGGCGGCCAGCACCGTCGGCTCTTCCCAGCCAGTGGTGGGCGGCGGTGGCATTGGTTCCGCGTCGCCCAGCGGCCCGGGGTCGGGCATCTCGGTCATCAGGCGTGGCCGCCGCCAGCGGGAACTCAGTTCTTCACCTTTGCGAAAGCGATCCAGCAAGGCGCGGGCGGCGAAGTATTCCTGCATCTGGTGATGATAGAAACGCACTTGCTCATCCTGCTCGCCGCGCTCGGTATCCAGGAGAGTGGCGGCCAGGCCCAGGCGCAGAAGGACAGGCGGCGACAGGGCTACGTCACCATCCGGGCCAGGAACGGACTTGGGGATGCGAGCCAGCCAGTCCTGGCGCGGCAGGCGCGTGCCTTCGCCCAGCGGTTGCAGGCCCTCGGCCAGCGCGGCGAAAGCGTTTTGCATCGGCCCCAGGCCGGGCCAATCGGGGTGGTGGCGGTCTTGCTCGCGAAGGAGCAGAATCCTGGCGAACTGGTCGAACAGTTCGGCGCGGTTGGCCGGCCAGGCCTGGCCGGCATTGAGCAAATAGGCCAGCATGTGGAGATAATACGGATTGCGCACCAAATCCAACAAGGGGCTTTTATCCAGTCGAGTCCAGGCAGTGGCGGCCAGGTCGGGCGGCAGATACTTGCCCAGAAAGTCTCGCACCCGCTCATCATTCAGGCGGTCAATTTCCACTTGTGGCAAACCGAGTGGTTCGCTGTAATCGCGGCTACGGCAGGTAAAGATCATTAAGTTGCCGGGCCACTGTTGTTGGAAGTCCCGCCAGTCGCTCACCCGCTGACGATAGTCGCGATCATCTTTGAACGGCATCTCGTTGAGCGAATCAAACAACAGGAACAAACTGCCGCTTCGCAGGCGTTCAACAAGAGGCTGGTCGGCAAAGAAACGCTTCCAGATAGTTTCGACAAAAGCATAGGGCGAGTCGTAATCGCGGTAGTCGGCTAACGATAGCAACAACGGCAGTTTGCCGTTGCCGGTTGTCAGCCGTTGGCGGGCAACGTCAAAGGCCTGCTTGTGAAGGGTGGTGGTCTTGCCCGCGCCCGGTTCGCCCAATACCGCCAGCCCCGGATGTTGTTCGATGGCTTGAGTGATGTCTTCCAGTTTGATGCGGTTGATCTGGCGTTGCGGGCCTTCGCCGGAAATTTGCAGAAGGGTATATTCAGGCGGGATGTCATTCCAGCCAGGCGGGTGTTGCACGGTGGTGAGGGTGCCGGCCAGCGGCACGAACTGCGTTGCCCAGCGCCCGTAGCGGGAATGAACCAGCAAGGCCGTCAGGTAGTCCTGTTCGTCGGCCCGGCGGGCGGCGACCGCCAGAATGTCATTGGCGGCTTGTTCAGAGAGAGTAATGGGGGGCGTGCCCGGCGCCGAGAGAGTCAGGCGTTTATGGGCCAGGTCGGCGCGGCGTTCGACATTGTCTTTCGCCAGCATCGGGCGAAGCGTTGCCAGCACCCGCTCCAAATCTGCGCCGGTGTACCCACTGAAGACGATGATCTGATCGCCGCCGATGAAGGTTCCAGCGTTTACGTCGCCTTCAACATAAGTGCCGCCATCGGTGTTGACTGTATCTGACATGATCTCACTCTTGCTTACGGGTTGCCCCCGCGCCGCGCCGACAGCGAACGGTCAGGGCGCGGGGGCAGGTTCGATATTTGGCCGGGCCTCACCCCCGGCCCCTCTCCCGACGAAGAGCGCGTCGGGAGAGGGGTGAGGACCGCGACCGGGGCCGGGCCGGACTGGCTTTTTGTTTGGGGTTCCGTCCCGTCTTCGTGAAGAGCGGGATTTGCCGACCGGCGCAAAATGCTATGGAGACGCACACCCGAAAGCCGATGTTGTTGTTAAAGTTGTCCGGCGCGTTCGCGTTGCGGTACGCACACCGCGCGTTGTCTTCATTGTTGTTCCACGAACCGCCCCGCAACACACGGGTGAGCGCGGCCCGGCCCCATCTCCTACGTTACCACTGTTTTCTGCCAGCCGCCCAGCAAGCGCCCGATCTCGTTGACCATTTTGGCGACGTGGGCGTACTGGCCCAGGCTGAGCAGTTGCAAATCACGGCAGAGCCGCAAATAAAACCGAAGTTTGGCCAGTGTCACGTCGGCCCGCTGCAAGGTAGTTGCAGGCTTGTCGGTATAGCTGGCTTCAATCAATTGCTCCTGAAACGTCAGCGCCGCCTGCTGGATGGCTTCAGCCAGCACGAAGCGCTGTTGCCGTGGGAACTTAACTGTAGCCGGGATCAGCCAACGGAGCAAATCATAGGTGCGGGTAAAAATGGGTGACTCTTTCATAAGACCTCGTGAGGGCAAGCTGTTCTAAGCGCCTATCCTAAAAACCTGTGAGGTCTTAAAGACCTCACAGGTTTTCTAGGCCCTGGGGAGTATGACGCCAGAAAGCAGAGAGCGGCGCAATCCCCAGGTGTCTCCGTGTTCAACATGAGCGATCCAGCCCTGCACCCGCCGACTCATGTCGTCCAGCGTCATTTCGCCGCGCACGATGGCTTTACGACAGCGGCGCAGGCGGCGGGCAAAGGCCACCCCGTTGGGCCGCTTGAGCCGTCGGTGGGTCGGGTACAGCCGGAAGCCGAGGAAGGGAATCCCATTCGTCACCGGATAAACAGTGCTTTGTGGTTCGTGCAGGGTCAGGCGCAGGCCGGCCAGGAAATTGATGATGGTCTCACGCCATTCCCACAATTGCGCTTTGCTGTCCGCGAAGAGCAGAAAATCATCAACATAGCGCAGGTAGGCGGCACAGCCGAGTCCCCGCTTGACGAATTGATCCAGTTCGTTGAGAACGACGTTGGCCCAAAACTGAGACGTGAGATTCCCGATGGGCAGGCCGCGCGGGCGGTTGGCGGCCAGCAGACCTTGCCCTGCGACTGGAAAGAGTGTCGAAGGGTCGTCACTCGGAAAGTAGACCATCGTGTATTCGTCGGCAAGGACACCTTGGCCGCTTTCGAGAATGTGATCGCACAGGGCAATCACGTCCGGGTCGGCGATCTTGCGGGTGAAAATGCGGCGCAAGAGTTGGTGATCCACGCTGGGGAAGAATTGCTTGAGATCGCACTGCAACACGTACGGGTGGCGGCAGGCCAGGGCTTGCGCCCGATCCAGCGCGGCGTGAGTTCCTTTACCAATGCGGTTGGCGTACGAGTCTGGAATGAACGTGCGCTCGAAGATCGGCTCAATGAGTTGACAGAGGGCATGGTGAACGACACGATCCCGAAAAGGCGCGGCCGAGATCAGCCGCCGCTTGGGGTCGCGGATGTAGAACGAGTAGTAGGGGCCGGGGCGGTAGGTTCTGCTTTGCAGTTCTTCTTGTAGTTTGAAGAGTTTGTCTTCGACGTTGAAATCGAAGTTGGCCACGGCCGGTTGCCCGCGCTTGCCGCGCGCGGCGTTGTCGTAGGCCAGATACAGATTCTCAAAGGTGGTCAGCGAAGAGTAGAGATTGGTGTAGACTTTTGCCATAGAGGCCTCCATAAAAATTTAATTCGGTGGGGGGCACGGCCCCCCACACCCCCCAGAAAACAGCAGTCAGTAGCCAGAAGCCAGAATTCAGAATTCAGAACGAAGCCAGGGAGACGCACACCCGAAAGCCGATGACGTAGAGAAAGTCGTCCGGCGCGTACGCGTCGCGGGCCGCACACCGCGCGAGGTCTTCATCGTCGCCCCACGAACCGCCCCGCAACACACGGGAACCGTCGGCGTTCTCATCATTCCGACCATCCTTGGACTCATATGGATACTCTTTGTGGAGGGTATGCGTCCATTCCCACACATTGCCACTCAAGTCGTGCAGGCCGGTTGGACTCCTGCCGTTGGGATACATGCCCACCGTGGTAACCCGACTGATTCTGCTAGCATCAATATTGGCTCGATCCTCGCTCCAATCATCATTGCCCCAGGGGTAACGGCGCGCGTCGGCGGCCCGCGCCGCCTTTTCCCATTCGGCTTCGGTCGGCAGGCGAACCTTATAACCTTCACGCAAGAGCGGCGAACTCGCCAACCGCAACTGAGCATCCAACCATTTGCAATAGGCCATTGCTTCAAACCATGAAACATTCATCACCGGGCGGTTGGGATAAGGTGCTTGCTCGTCCCACCTGAATGGCTTGCCGCGCAGTTCTTTGGGCCGTTGCTTGAGCCAATCTCGCAGGTAGTCTTCTGCAGTGCTATCCCATTCACCTCTGCGCCAGTCCCAACCTGTCTTCGTCCACCATTGGTCACTGTCGTAACCGCCCTGAGCCACAAACTCGGCGTATTGTGCCACTGTCACCGGATACCGCGCTAGCCAGTATGGATACTTGATCTCTAATCGCTCAGGATTGCCAAACTCATTATCACGTGCTTCCTTATCCCCCTTCTTGCTCCCCATCACAAAGGGACCAGGCGGGATTTCGACGAAGCCCGCCAGCGGTTCGGGTTGGTGGCGATAGCGAGCGGGCAGGAAGAACAAACTCGCGTCAAAGCGCGGGTCGCCCAGCTTGCCCAGTACATCCCCGGCATCCGCCCGCTCACGGGGCGAGAGGTGGCCGCCTTCCACTAAATCGGCCAACCGGTCTCGCACCCGCTGAAGCAATCGCTCCCCGCGCTCGGTGTCGCGGGCGCGGCCCAGGCCAAGCTCCAGAAGGGCCTCACCGGCCAGCCACACACTTTGCCAGTCGGCGTCACTGGCCGGCGCCCGCTCCGGGCAGAAAATATCCACCAGCGTCAGCGGCTTTTCGTAATCGCGGTTCTGGTGCACGAGATAACCAATGGCCAGCAAAATCACTTCGCGCCAGAAAGCGCCCTGTTCCATCAGCTTGTGCGTCTCGGCTCCAAAGTTTGTCCAACGAGCCAGATGCGTCCCGGCCATATATTCCTGAAAAGTTCGGTGAGGGAAGGTGAAGACATCGCCCTGTCGTTCGACGAGAAGCCCGGCGCGCAGTTTCATCGTTTCGATAATCTCTTCGGCCCAGTTCATGCTTCTTTCGGGATGAAGTTTGCGTAGAGCATTGAGCATCTCCAGCTTGCCAATGCCGGCCACGCTGTCGGCATCCCCGGTCGCGCCGCCCTGGGTGTGGGCGGCAAAGGCCAGCTCCTCCAGCACCGACCGCAAGTCGCCCCGGTCGCGGCCGGCCTGCTTGAGCAGTTGCACCAGCTTGGGCACATTCCCCTGCTCGCGCGTCTTCTCTTGCTCCCAACGCCAGAGCAAAATGTCCACCGCCTTTTCGTAGAGCAAGGCGCGGGCGTCGGGCAATTCACTGTCGTAGGCGTGCACCAGGGCCATCACCGTCAACAGGAGCGGGTTGGGGGCCAGCCGCCACAGGTCGGGGCGGCGCACCGCCCGCTGAAGCTTGCGGGCATAGTCAGTGGTCTGGGTCGCCGGCACATTCCACTTCGCAGCCACTTCGTTGTACCAGGCCGTGATGAAGTTATCAATTTGCCTGGAACTAAACGGAGCCAGTTCGTAATCCGGGAAGTCGTTGGCCGGCAGTTGCCATTCTGGTTGCTGGTACGACAGAACACGGCAGGTGATGAGATAGCGGCTGTGACGATAGCGGCTGGCAAAAGCCCGCGCCGTCTCCTGCACCAGGCCTCGAACGCCGGGCAGGACTTCGTCAAGACCATCCAGCAACACCACCGCCCGGCCAGTCTGCAAGGCTTGGGCGAGAATGGGATTGGCAAACTCAACATTGCGCTCGGCCAGATCGTGAGCAATGAAATCCCACAGCAAGCGCGAACTGGCGAGGCGCTTATCTTCAGGTTGGGCGTTCAGCCAGCGGGCAAAGTCACGCAGGACAATGAGAATTGGAAGCGAGTTGCGCTCGGCGTCGGGCCAGTTGGGCAGGGCGGCAAACGATTTGAGCGCCAGCGCCTGAGACAGATGATTGGCGAATGTGGTTTTGCCGGAGCCAGGATCGCCCAGCAGAACCAGCTGCCGCTCCAGGATAACGGCTTCGAGAGTTGAGAGAGAGCGCGTCTTCGGGCCGCGTTCACTCTCAGCCGCCGCCAACAACATCTCGACGCTTTCTCTTCCCTTCGCTTCGTGGTCCGGTCCCTTTCGCCAATCCACTGCTTCGCCGCGCAGAGCCTTCTCCACCGTTTCGGTAGCGACAACAGTTTTGCTGTCCAGCGCAATGTACACCCCCGACAAGCTGAGAGGCTTGTGGGTGGAGGAGGCATCGCTGGCGTTCAGGTCCATGCCGCGCAGGGGCAGTTCGCCGCACCGGTCGGCAATCACCTGGCGGTAAATGGATTCGGCGGTGTCGGTGTCGGCGGTGTCCGGGGCCGGGCCATCATAAACGCCGTTGGAGATGTAGATGGCGATGTTCTGATCGCGCCCGATGAACACATCAGTCTTCACATTGCTTTCTACATACGCTCCGCCTTCCGTGTTAATCTGGCGGGCGAGTTCGGCTTCCTGCTCGCGCAGGGGAGCGATCACTGCGTCCGGCATTTTCGCCGTCACCAGCGCGGCAATTGAATTCCGCACCGCGTCAAGTTTTTGTCGCCAGTCATTGGAGTTGGTCATGGAAGTGCCCTCCGCCTTATCTACTTACTTGTGCGGGGATTGTACTGCGAGTCGTTTTTGTTTGCTTCAAGTCCGTTATGAAGCGCAAACAATAAAGGCCGTGGCGAGCTTGAGTATTGGGTCAACTTGGCGTTGCCATTTTGAGTAACACAGATTATACTAACTCAGATTACTCAATTGGAGGGTGGATGGAACTCTTACCTTTTGTTGGCCGACGACGAGAGTTACAGATTCTTCAGGAAGAATGGGAAGCCGAGCGCGCCAGTCTGCTCATTCTGTACGGGCGCCGACGGGTTGTCAAAACGCATTTGATCCA
>CAYSIV010000152.1:6862-14160 GCA_964431175.1 uncultured Anaerolineales bacterium | reverse complement strand
ATCGCAGCAACAAAAAGCACGAAGCCTGCCTTCGCAGGCTAACGCCTCAACCGCCGGAGTCCGCGAAGGCGGACTTTGGGCCTTTTGTAGGCGCGGTTTCTAACCGCCAGCCAGCGCTTGACGGGCACCCCCTGATCTTTTGCACGTTGACGTTGGGTAACGCCGGGCGCTATAATCAGACCAACTAAATATACACCTTCGGGGCAGGGTGCGGTAGTTGCATAAATCATGTGACTCCAACTCCCGATCGGCGGTAAATCGGCCACATGGTGTTCAGTCACATTTTGAACGCCGTCACGACAAGCCCGCGAGCTGTAAGGGCAACCCCAACCCTCTGACGAGGGCCGGTAGTTGCCCTGAGGCACGATCCGGTCAGATTCCGGAGCCGACAGTAATTCGCCAGCCAAGACTTCCGAAGTCTATCAGACTTCGGAAGTCTGGAAACGCGATCAGTCTGGATGAAAGAAGGGGCAAAACGCCGCAGTGGCGCGGCTTTTGCTATATGCGCGTCCCCGAGACCGCGGACAATTCACGCCCGCTGGAATCGGGGATTTTGTTTAGCGCTTCGGGCCAACAACTGATCGATCCGATCAGCTTGTTTGGCTTGCCTTGCCCTGCAGGTGAACGATCTGTGGGGCATTTTTATGGCTATTGCAAATCCGTTCAATTCAATACTCCCGGCTGAGCAACCTCTCAAGCCAGATTCGGGGCGCTCAAAGCGCAGGCTGAGAGTCCAGCAAGCGTTGTTGTTACCCATCTCGCTGGCGGTGCTACTGCTCGCCTGGCAAGGCCTGATCTGGCTCAAAGGCTACCCGGCCTTCATCCTGCCGCCGCCGGCGCGGGTGTGGGAGCGGCTCTGGCAGGCATTAGCCGACGGCGCATTAGTTCGCCATGCTTCTATCACCTTAGGGGAGAGCCTGAGCGGCCTGGCGATCGGCCTGGCGGTGGCCGCCGTGCTCGGCTACCTGCTGGCGCAGTCGCGCACCTTTGAACGTTTGCTGGCGCCGTATATCGTGGCCTCGCAATCTGTCCCGGTCGTCGCCATCGCCCCCCTGCTCGTCATCTGGTTCGGCTCCGGCTTGACATCCAAAGTGTTGATCTGCGCCCTGATCGTATTCTTTCCGGTGCTGATTAACATCGTCGTCGGCGTGCGGTCGGTGGAACCAGACTTGCGCGATCTGATGCGGTCACTACGAGCCAGCCGCTGGCAGACATTCGTGCTTCTCGAACTGCCCGCCGCCCTGCCGCTACTGCTAGGCGGGTTGAAGATCGGGGCGACGTTGTCGGTGATTGGCGCCGTGGTGGGCGAATTTGTCGGCGCGGATCGCGGGCTGGGCTTTCTCATCAGCGCCGCGCGCGGCCAGTTCGACACCGCCCTGGTATTCGTCGCCGTCCTCGCCCTCGTTGCCATCGCCATGATGCTCTACGGTGGCGTGGCCATGCTCGAAAAAATCTTGCTGGCCTGGAAAGAATAGACTCTATTAGAAATAGCGGCCTGAGCCTGTCGAAGGCCGCGCGCTGACGCGAAGCGGTCGAAGCGCGCACTGGCTTATTTTGAATAGAGTCCAATAACCACGGCGAGCGCGGAGTCCACGGAGATTTTCCCCGCCATCTCTGCGTCTCTCTGATGATCACATGTCAAAGGAAAAGAACATCATCATGAAAAAGTTGCTCTATCTTTTATTCGTAGTCGCCCTCGCCGCGTGCGGCGGCAACGCCCCGACACCCGTTCCCACCCAGCCGCCGACGGCTGTCCCGCTCATCCACCTCAAACTGGCCATGGGCTACATCCCCGATATTCAGTTCGCGCCGTTTTACGTAGCCGCCGACAAAGGCTACTTTAAGGAACAAGGCCTCGACATCGAGTTCGTCACCATGTTCGAGAACGACTCAGTGCCGCTGGTTGGCGCGAACGAACTGCAGTTTGCCAACGTCAGCGCCGAACAAGTGGTTCAGGCGCGCGCCCAGGGATTGCCTCTCAAATATGTTTTCGCCTGGTATCAGAAGTTCCCGATTGTGATCGCCTCCAAGGCGTCGGCGGGAATCACTTCGCCTAAGACTCTGGTGGGCCGCAAGGTGGGCCTGCCCGGTTTGTTCGGCGCGTCTTACATCGGCCTGCGCGCCGTGCTCAACTCACAGGGCATCCCTGAAAGTGATTTGCAATTGGAAGCGATCGGCTTCACCCAGGTGGAAGCGTTGGCGGCCGATCAGGTGGAAGCGGTGGTGGGCTACGCCAACAACGAACCGATCAAGCTCAAAGCCGCCGGCCAGGACCTCAACGTGATCAATGTTTCGGACTACGCTCAACTGGCTGGCAACGGGCTGGCGACCAACGAGCAGACGCTGACCGAACACCCCGAACTGGTGCAAGGCATGGTGACGGCTATTCTCAAGGGGTTGACCGACACCATTGCCGACCCGGCTGAGGCCTTCGAAATTTCCAGGAAGTATGTGGAGTCGCTAGCTACGGCTGACGAGGCAACCGCCGCCACCGCCCGCGAGGTTCTAGCCGCCTCTATTGAGTTGTGGAAAGCACCGGAGCTTGGCCTGGCCAACCTGGATCAGTGGGAGCAAACTCAAAACACGTTACTGCAAATGGGCCTGCTCACCGGGCCGGTTGATTTAAACGCAGTGGTGACGAATGAGTTTGTGAAGCCGTGAGCGAATCATTGGACTCTATTCAAAATAAGCCAGTGCGCGCTTCGACCGCTTCGCGTCAGCGCGCGGCCTGAGTCGGTCATCCGCGGCCTGACGCGAAGCGGTCGAAGGCCGCTATTTCCGATAGAGTCTATTTACCCCTGACAGGTCTGACCATGACCTGTCAGAGCCTGTTTTGAAATTCAGAAATTGTAGGGCGAATTGTCAATTCGCCCTACAGAAATCGGCCAAAACTCGATTTATCAAACAGGCTCTCAGGGGTAGCACCTTAGTTTGGCAGGGTGAAGAAGAATCTTGCCCCCTGCTCGGCCACGCTCTCCACGCCGATGCGCCCGCCGTGCGCCTCGATAATGCCTTTGGCAATCGCCAGCCCCAGCCCCGCGCCGCCGGTGGCCCGGCTCCGCGATTTTTCACCGCGATAAAACTGCTGGAAGATGAACGACAAGTCTTCGTCACGAATCCCCTCACCGGTGTCTTGAACTTCCACCAACACGCCGCCGGCCGACTTTGAGGCGCACACTTGCACCCTGCCGCCAGCCGGTGTGTGACGCAAAGCGTTGCCGATCAGGTTCGCCAGCACTTGCCCGATTCGCCGGGCGTCTATCAGAATCGGGTCAACCTCCGGGCCGGCGTTCCCTTCCAGAGTCGCGCCCTGCCGGGCCGCCAGCGCCGAGAAACTCTCAATCGTGTCTGAAATCAAGTCGGAGAGCGAACTCGACTGACGGGCCAACTGCAAGCCGCCGGCGTCAATCTGGGCCATTTGGAAGAGGTCATCAATCAGCAGAGACAATGAGCGAATGTCTCTTTGGATGGTGGTCAGGTAACGCTTGACGGTGTCAGGTTCGTCCACCATGCCGTCAGCCAGCGCCTCCACCATTGCCCGAATCGAAGCCAGCGGCGTGCGCAGATCGTGACCCACCCAGGCGATGAGATCGCGCCGCAGAGTGTCTAACTCCTCCTGCTTTTTGATGGCCGCTTCGATCTGGGCGGCCATGGTGTTGAAGGTCCGGGCCAGTTCGGCCATCTCGTCACTGCCGGTCACCGGCACGCGAGTCGCCAGGTCGCCTTCGGCAATGTTGTGGGCCGCTTGACTCAGAATCACGATCCGGTCGGTGATGGCTTCGGAGAGAAAGTATCCCAACGAGACGGCGATGCCCCCGGCGAACAAAAGCAAAACCGTCGCCAATAACAGGTCGTGTTCACTGACAAACATCCGCCGCGCCGCCAGCCAGACGTTGATGAACGTCAACAGACTGGAGAGGGCATAGCCGCTGAGCAAGGTGAGGCGGATGCGCGGCGAACGGCTGATCCAACCCAGGCGGTATGCGCCATAACCTGCTGCCACCGAGATCACAGCCGTGATCGTAAGAAGCAGGGCCATCTGCCCGACTTCGTTCAGGGGCGGGTTCATGAGCAAATAGAAGATGCCGAGCGAGGCGACGACGGCCAGAGCCACGCCGCCAGCCGAGCGCAACATTAGCGGCGGGCGAGATGAGGAACGAGCAGAGAGTGAAGTGTTCATCAATGTTCTCTATGAAAGAGAAACGTCAAACGACATTCCTTCTCGTTTGTCGTTTGACGTTTGTCGTTTGTCTTTTGACACCTTACGGCTCAAACTTGTATCCGACTCCCCACACCGTCAAAATATGTTTCGGGTCAGAGGGATTGGGTTCGACCTTCTCCCGCAAGCGGCGCATGTGAACAGTAACCGTGCTGGGGTCAATGTATTCCGAGAGTCCCCAAACGCGCTCCAACAATTGGTCGCGGCTGAACACCTGACGCGGATGGCGGGCCAGCACCCACAGCAAATCAAACTCTTTGGCGGTGAGTATCTTCTCATCGCCGTTCATCTCCACCAACCGGGTCTGCGGATCAATTCGGATGTCGTCAAAGACCAGCGCCTGTTCCTGAGCGCCAACTGCCGGAGGCCGCGCCCGCCGCAGAACCGCCTTCACCCGGCTCACCAGTTCCTGCGGGCTGAACGGCTTCACCACGTAATCGTCCGCCCCCATTTCCAACCCGGCGATGCGGTCGGCTTCCTCGCGCCGGGCGGTAAGCATGATAATGGGCACATCGCCCTGTAACCGCAACCAGCGCGTCAACTCAAGGCCGCCCAGCTTGGGCAACATCAGGTCAAGCACCACCAGATCAGGCAGGCCGCGTTCCAACATCGCTTTCGCCGCCAGCCCGTCACCAGCCACCATCACCTGAAAACCGGCGCGGCTGAGATACAAACTCACCACTTCGCTAATACTTGGCTCGTCCTCCACCACCAGCACCGTCATTTCGGCCATCGCTCACCTGTCATCATTGATTCAACGGCGCCGCCGCAAAGGCAACGCTGAACTGCCGACACCACACCACCACTGATTTATACACCGATAAGTCGGTCCCTGCCGGAATTGCATATTCCTGCACGCCCGAAGTATTCGCCAGCGCGCCAAGATACAACAGCGGCGAGTTGTTCACAATGCCACTGAAACTGACGTAATCCAGCGTCACCTCGCTCGCGCCTGAGAGAATGACGTTCAAGTCCGGCCCTCTGCCGGTGACAAAATCACTGCTGAAGCGTAACCTGCCCGACGCCGGGTCAAGTGTGTATGATCCGGTGACGGCCACTTCCTGTTTGAAAAACGTGCCGGACAACAGCGGCTTCGATTCTGTTGGAACAACCAGGGGTGGCTCCGGGGACGCCGTCATTCGTGGGGGCAACGACTCGGTGGCAACCACCGAAGTCGTGGGCGCCAGAGTCGGCGGAACCTGAGTCGCAACCGCCGGGGCCGGCAGAGTCGGGGCCGCTTGTTGCGTAGCTGAACCGCACCCGGTCAGCGCCGCCATCAAACATATCAATCCAAGTTTTGCGAAACGCATAAATCTTACTGACCTTCCCTGAAGAAACCAGTCCTCAGTTTAGGCAGTAAAACTTACAGAAGTATTAACTCATCTTACGCAAACCGCTCTGGTGTCATTCCCGCGAAGGCGGGAATCCAGAGCCGGGTCGGCGGTTTCTTCCGGCTCGACCACGTCATTCCCGCGAAGGCGGGAATCCAGGAGTGGCAATGTTGGACACCCGTTCCCCGTTTGCACGGGGGCAAGCTTCGCGGGTGTGACGTTGCGTAAGGTGTCATTCCCGCGAAGGTGGGAATCCAGTACACGGCGGCCGGACACCCGTTCCCCGTTTGCACGGGGGCAAGCTTCGCGGGTATGACGTTGCGTAAGGTGAGATATTAATCCAGTTCCCGGCCACCACGAGAAAGCGCCTTCCATCAGGAAGGCGCTCGGCTTTAGCGTGCCCGTGCCCGCTTGAGATGCTTGAAACCCACCAGTTTCTGCTGTTGCTCGTCCCACAGTTTCAACGACGCCGTTCGCAGGCTTTCCCAGAACGTGACGACGGTGACGTGCTGAAAGAGAGGATTCTCTTTGTAACATTTCTCCAGGTTGTAGTTGGGGATGCGCGGGCTGAGATGATGAATGTGGTGGAAACCGATGTTGCCGGTGAACCATTGCAACACTTTGGGGAGTTTGTAGTAGGAACTACCCTCTAATGCTGCGGCGGCGTACTGCCACTCGGGGTGTTCTTTCCAATACGTATCTTCGAATTGGTGTTGAATGTAGAACATCCACACCCCGGCCGTCGAAGCCAGCCAGATCACGGGCAGTTGAATCAGCAGGTATTCTTTGAAGCCAAGCGTCGCGCCCAACACCAGCGCAATTGCCAGCATCCCCAGGTTGGTTAGATGCAGGTTGACCTTCTCGCGCCTGCCGGAATGGGGTGAGATAAAACGATGCGCGACAAGGAAGACGTACAGCGGCCCGAATCCGAACATCACCAACGAACTGCGATAGACCCGATAGCCCAGCCGCTTCCACCACGGCGCCTGCCGGTATTCTTCCACCGTCATGGTGTACACATCGCCGACCCCGCGCCGATCCAGGTCGCCGGATGAGGCGTGGTGGATGGCGTGTTCGCGCCGCCACTGCAAATATGGGGTGAAGGTGAGAGTTCCGGCCATAGTGCCGATGATCTCATTCGCTCGATTCGACTTGAAGAACGAGCCATGGCCGCAGTCGTGCAGGATGATGAAGATGCGGACGAGCAGGCCGGCGGCGGGCACGGCCAGGGCCAGCGTTAGCCAGTACGAGACCGACAGGCTCCAATACATCACCACCCAGGCCAGCAGGTAAAGCCCAAACGTGTTGATAATCTGCCAGATGCTTCTTCCCAGGTGCGGGGATTGGTACTTGGCGACAAGCGCCTGCCACGACTCCTGGGCTTTTTTGAATGTTTCGTTGTTAATTGAGGGGATCACAAATTGCTCCTTGGTTTTTTAGAGCGCCGCAAGCGGGCACAGGGACGGATTGTACCACCGTCACCGCGCCCCCTTGATGAGTTTTGTCTGAATGTATAATCGTCAAATCGTCACGCCTTTTCTGCTGGAGCGACTATGCCCTCTCGAAACCCTTTCCAAAAAGTCTCTGCCGCCCCCACGAACCCTCGCCCGACCGATGGCCGGGCCAAGCCATTCGACGTGGCCGATTTGTACAAAGGGCCGGCCGCCGACTCGACCCCCCTTGCCGACGGCGGCCTGCCCCTGGATGAGAAATTGCGGCAGGCCTATTTCTGCATCGTCAACCATGCC
>CAYSIV010000152.1:0-6852 GCA_964431175.1 uncultured Anaerolineales bacterium | reverse complement strand
ATGCCATCATCAGCCCGCACTACGACATCGAATATAACGACGGCCCGCATCAAACCTTTGTCTTCGGAGACACAAAGACGAAAGTCAATCTGCCGTCGGGCCAGAGCTATTCGAGCTTTGTGCTTCTGCCCCTGCTGAACTTTGCCGTGCGCCGCCGCTGTTTGCTCATCGGCGGACCGGGGCGCGGCAAAACCTCGAGCGCCATTCTGATGGCGGTGTTAGCGGGTTACAGTCTCAAGGACATCAAGCGCGGCATCCAGCACGGCCAGCCGCAAATGACGATCTCCGACCTGCTGGGCAACCCCCTACCCGCCGATCTGGTCAACGCCAAAAGCATGGACGAGATTCGCATCTCGTGGCGCAAATGGTTGAACATGCGGGTCAAGATCATCGACGAATACAACCGCATTCCCACCCGCACCCAGAGCGCCCTGCTCACGGTCATGGGCGACAACTACGCCGAAATCCTGGATCAGATTTACGAGTGCCCCCAGTCGGCCTGGTATCTCACCGCCAACGACGACGCCGGCGGCGGCACCTATCAGGTGATCGAAGCCTTGCGCGACCGCATTGACGTGGTGGTGAAGACTCTGCATTTCAACAGTCGCTTCCTCAACGAACTTCTCACCCGCATCGAGGAAGGCATCGAGCCTGCCGAAATTGTCCCGAAAGACATCATCTTCACCGAAGCCGAAATTGAGCGGATGGATAAAGAGGTTCTGGAAGTGACTCTGCCGCCGGAGATTCGCCGCCGCTTGGAGTTCTTCGCCAGCCAGTTTGAGTTCTTCGAGCCGGCCGCCGAGCAGTTGGAATACAAGACCAAGGACACGGCCAAGTTGGCCGGGGCCGACTTCAACACCCTCTCGGCCAGCGAGACGGGCAAGGACCGGGTGAAAGATTTGGGGGCGCAGACTCGCAACGGCTTTTCGGTGCGGGCGTTGATGACGGCTCTGGTGTTCGTCAAAGCGATGGCCTACTTTCGGGGGGAGCGCGAAGTGGCGTTGGACGATGTGCGCCAGATCATGCCCTTCGTTTTGCACGACAAACTGCAACTCAACCCCGAGTCGCCGTTCTTCGAGGCGCCGGGCAACGCCGTCTATCGCATTGACCGTGTCGGTTGGATTCGCAAGCTCTTCGACCTGGCTTGCGCCGAATACGACCGGCTCAACCTCGACAAGGATGATCCGCTAGCGCTGTTGGGAGCCGAGTTTGAAACCGGGCTGGAGGGCGTAGGCGAGGCCGAGGCCCGGTCACGGCTGGTGAAGATCGAACGTCTGCTGGCCGAATGGAGCAAGGGCCGCAAGCTCTACGGCCACGTCTTCGACGATGTCCTGAAGTTGAAGTATTTGCACCAGCGGTACACCAACTATCTCCGCTGGTTGCTGACAAGGTAATCCACAGATTTTCGCAGACGCTTCGCGCGCAGATTTGTTTAATTCATCTGCGAAAATCTGCGTAATCTGCGGATAGGTTTATGGAAGTGCATCGTGTCCTGGGACCAAGTAAGTTTAATCCACAGATTTTCGCAGACGCTTCGCGCGCAGATTTGTTTAATTCATCTGCGAAAATCTGCGTAATCTGCGGATAGGTTTATGGAAGTGCATCGTGTCCTGGGGCCAAGTAAGTTTAATCCACAGATTTTCGCAGACGCTTCGTGCAGATTTGTTCAATTTATCTGCGAAAATCTGTGTAAATCTGCGGATAGATTTGTTGGAGGCTTATATGACGCCTATCGAACAGCGAGACCCACAAACTTACGCCATCATCGGCGCGGCGATGGAAGTGCATCGCGTCCTGGGTCATGGGTTTTTAGAGGCAGTGTATCGCGACTCAATGGTAATCGAGTTGGTCGAACGCCAAATCCCTCGTGAAGTCGAAGTCAAACTTGTCGTCAAATACAAAGGGAAAGATTTACCGAGCTTTTACAAAGCTGACCTGATCTGCTTCAGGGAAGTGTTGGTTGAAATCAAGGCGCTTTCCAGACTTACTCATATCGAGGAAGCGCAGGTGATCAACTATCTGAAAGCAACTGGCTTAAGTCGCGCCCTGCTGATCAATTTCGGCGCTCCCAGCCTCGAGTATAAACGTCTGGTCTTTACTCATCACTAATCCATCTGCGAAAATCTGTGCGCGAAGCGTCTGCGGATAAATAGTGGTGGCCGATTGATTAGAAAGCAGAGAATTGCTTTGGGCCTCTGAAAAATTCTCTGACCGGGCCAGTCGTCACGACATAGGCGTCAAGATGATGACCGGAATCACGCGAGTGGTTTTGCCCCGATACTCGCCAAAACCAGGCATCAGTTCCACCCTCCGCTCATACAGCCGGGTGCGCTCTGGTTCAGTGGCAATAACTGCCCGGGCTTTAAATTTTTCGGTGCCCACTTCCATTTCAACCATTGGATTGGCCACGAGGTTGTAGTACCAGTCGGGGTTAGTGGGTGCGCCGCCCTTTGAGGCAACTACTACGAGTCGCTCACCATCCTTATGATAAGCCAGCGGATTAACCCGCTCCTGCCCGCTCTTGGCGCCCGTGGTGTGCAGTAGAAGCATGGGCGTATTCGCAAAATTACCACCCACCTTGCCGCCATTTGCTCGAAACTCGTCAATAATCCCTTTATTCCGGTCTTTCACATCAGCCATCTATGTCTCCTTTTGGATACAAATGCATCCTTTTCAATAGTAGATCAAGTATATCATCTATGACCATATAGACCTCCATTCCTGCCTTCAGAGCAATCTCGCCCCTGAGCTATTCCGAAGCCAGGCAATGAGGTATATTCATCGCATATATTTGACGAGGTGTTGAAGTACAAGCAAGTTTAATCCACAGATTTTCGCAGACGCTTCGCTCATAGATTCGTTTAATTCATCTTGTCTTCACCCATCACTAACCTGTCTGCGAAAATCTGCGTCAATCTGTGGATAAATGATCACCAAGGTTCAAGAAATGGATTCTCTAAGCGCCTACCTGCCTCCAGATCGCCTGCATGCCCTCGCCCGCGGTGAAACCCTGCCCGACCGCACCACTGGCTCGGCGCTCTTCGCCGACATCTCCGGCTTTACGCCGCTGACCGAAGCCTTGCACGACTCGCTCGGCCCCCGGCGCGGCGCGGAAGAATTGACCAGGCATCTTGATGCCGTGTATACCGCCCTCATCGCGGAAGTCGAGCGCTACGGCGGTAGCGTCATCGGCTTCGCGGGGGATGCCATCACCTGTTGGTTCGACGACTCACATCATCCCGCCGCACCACGCGCAGTGACGTGTGCGTTTGCGTTGCAACTCGTGATGCAGTCATTCACAACGATTGCTTTGCCGAATGGCACGACCACAGCCTTGGCCTTGAAAGTGGCGGTGGCTTCGGGGCCGGCGCGACGGTTTGTGCTGGGTGACCCGGCGATTCATTACATGGACGCCTTGGCCGGGGCGACCGTGGCCCGCACCTCTATCGCCGAACATTTGGCGCAGCGCGGGGTTGAATTGGGACACGACGGTGCAGGAGTTGTTGAAAGGATCACGACTAGCAGACTTCCGAAGTCTTTTAAGACTTCGGAAGTCTGAGAGCCGCCGCCACACCGCTTAGGCGGAAGGGCAAGCCATGTCGCTGGACGATGCCATTGCGCTGGCTTTGACTCCTTCGGAGTAACGTGGAAAAACTAATCACCGACCCCTTTGCCCAAACCCTCCTTGCCAACCGCGCTCGCTTCAACGCCAAGTTCGCCGAAGCGCGGCACTTCAAGCCGAAGCTGAGGGCCGATGCCTTCGCTGAACATTTGCGGTCGGTGGTTGCGCCAATTGTCGAGGCGGTGGCCCGTGAGAGTCCAACAGCGGCCACAGAGACGGTTGAGGCCCTGTACGATCTGTCGCTCGATCTGATCGGGCAGGAATTTCTTGGCCCAACCTCACGGTATCCGGCCATCACCGAGGGCTGGCGGACGTTGTTGCCGTCACTGCCGCGCCACATCGCCGCCGCGCCCCAGGCCGTGATCAGCGCCGTCACCAATGCGCTCTACAACCTCTCGCTCGAACCCTCGGCCCGACCGGGCGAGTGGATGAAACTGATACTGAAACTTGCGCCACTCTGCTCGGACGCCGACGCACTGTTGAAGGCCGGGCAAGTAGCCGCCTGGCGCTCCGGCCTGGCGCACTACCGGCGCGGCGCGCTGGACGTTTGCCGCACGCTCGACGAAAAAATCGCCCGCGCGGTATTGGACATTCCTCAGACCAACACTTTGCCTGTCACCGCAATTCTTGATCACCTGCAAATCAATCCCTGGCTAAATCCAAGCGCCATTACCCAATTACCAATACCCAATAACCAATTACAAATTGTCGCCCGCGTCGGTGCCTTCCGCGGCTTCGGCGGGTTGTTTATCGCCCCGCCGCTCGTCTTCCCGGCCGGCGATCATTTCATCGTCACCGACGGCGAAGGTTCGTGGTTACTCACCGCCGACTGTTTCGGCGCAACCTGGCACCGCACTGAGGCCCAACCGGTTGATAAGAAAAATACTACGCGGCTTGCCATCAATCGCAACGGGCAAGTGAGTGTGGACGGAAAACCGGCCAAAGAATTTCCCGAATTGGCAAATTCACAAAGTTCAGCCGCCAACGCCGTCACCCTGGCCGTCACCACGCCCCTCTCCCACGCCGTCACCCTTGTTGCCATCGTCAAATAGCCATGCGGGACCTAGAGTCTCTTCACCTTTCGTGGGCCGCCCAATGGCCCAAAGCGCTGGCGTTGTGGAGCCGGTTCACCCGCCTCAGCGAACCGCGCTGGTGCTTCACCCCGGCCGACGCCAAACGCGAAGGGCTGACCGGCAGTTTCGCCATGATCCGCCTTGACGACCAGGCCGTCGTCATCGGCCTGCATTTGATCAAAGAAGAGAAGCTTGAGCCATTCGCGCTCGAAATCCTGGCCCACGAGATCGGCCACCACGTTTACGCGCCCGCCGACCTGAGTGACCACGGTCGGATGATCGCCCGCATGCGGCGAGCCTTGCCCACCAAAGAGCACCTCGCCGGTTTTATCAGCAACCTGTACACCGACTTGCTGATCAATGACCGTCTACAACGACAGGCCGGATTGAGAATCGCGGATGTATATAAAATGATGGGCGGTGGCTCGCAAGATAAGCTGTGGACGCTCTACATGCGAATTTACGAAATTCTATGGAGCTTGTCGAAAGGAACCCTGGCCTCGGGGCTGGAAAAGCGCCCTGATGATCAACTTGAAGGCAATGCGTATCTGGGATCGCGGCTCGTTCGCTCGTATGCCAAAGATTGGCTGGGCGGCTCCGGGCGGTTCGCAGCGTTGTGCCTGCCCTACCTGCTTGAAAACGAAGGCCAGGAGATGCAAAAGATTTTGCGCGGCTGGCGCGACATGGAAGGCTCTAGCACAGGCGGCTCGCCGGGTGGCTTGACCGAGATCGAAGATGAAGAATTTGACGGCGCGATTCATCCGGCGCTGGATGATGAGTTGACGGGGCTGGAAGGAGTTGACGAAGGAGAGAAGAAGAACAAAGGGGCGCTGCCAAGTGGCGACGCCCCCGGGCACCAACGCGGCCAGCATCGGGAGCCGTTCGAGTATGGCCAAATCCTGAAAGCGTTGGGCCTCAATCTCAGCGATCACGAGATTGCGATTCGTTATTACAAAGAGCGGGCGACTCCCAATTTGATTCGTTTCCCGACGCGGATCAGGCCCGAGTCCACCGAGCCATTGCCGGAAGGACTCGAACCCTGGGACATCGGCTCGCCGTTGGAGGCCGCCGACTGGTTCCAGAGCGTGATCGTCAGCCCGCACATTGTGCCAGGAATGACGACGATGCAAAGAGTGTGGGGCACAACCGAAGGTTCACTGCCGCAAAAGGAGCCGCTGGATTTGGATTTGTATGTGGATTGTTCAGGTTCAATGCCTAATCCGCAAGTGACGGTGTCGTATCTCACCCTGGCCGGAGCCATCATCGCCCTCTCGGCCCTGAGAGTGGGCGCGCGGGTGCAGGCCACGCTGTGGAGCGGCGCGAGGCAGTTTGACACCACTGGCGGCTTCGTCACCGACGGGCATAAAATTCTGGGCATCCTCACCGGCTATCTCGGCGGGGCAACAGCGTTTCCGATTCACATTTTGCGCGAGACGTATCAAGACCGAAAACCGGGCGACCGCCCGATGCACATCCTTCACATCTCAGACGACGGCATCACAACCCTGTTCAGCCAAGATGAGAAGGGCAACAGCGGCTGGGATATTTCGCGCCTGGCGTTGGAAAAAGCGCGCGGCGGCGGAACAATGGTCTTGAATTTATGGCAGGCCTGGGAGAAAAATACCGGCCTCGTCCGCGCTCACGACGAAGGCTGGCAAATCAGCGTGGTGAGGTCGTGGGAGGAATTGGTGGTGTTCGCCAAAGCATTCAGCGCAACGAAGTATGGAGACGATGGCCGATAGTCGAAGGACATTTTTGTCTTCGTCACGCAAAGCGGTCATTCGTCATTGATTGTTGAATACCGAAGGCCCCCTCCTCGAAACCCTCACCCGCAGGCTCGCGGAATGCCCCGCCGAATTCCTGGCCGAGCCGCGCCTTGGCAACAGCGGCAAAGTGCACGTGGCGGCTGTGGTCTCCGACTTGCTGGTGAGTCTGGGCGGCGGGCTGTTGAGCAAAGAAGAGGCCGCACTGCTTCAACGCCCGGACGCAAAGAAGCATCGCAATTATTATGCCGTCGTGCTGATCGCTTGCTGGCTCTTGCGCGACTCGTGGTTTCAAGAACGCCAACAATTCGCTGAAGCCGCCCGCCAATTTCTCCTCGCCGGACTCGACGACCTGGCCGGGTTGGTCAAGGCGCCGCAGTTGATTTCTGACCCC
>CAYSIV010000151.1:0-14165 GCA_964431175.1 uncultured Anaerolineales bacterium | reverse complement strand
ATTCCCTCGGGTAGAACTTTCATGTAGTTAACCGTGCGTTCCATTTTTTAGCTCCTGTTACCCTTTAGTTGGAGCTACTATAGAACACCAATGGTACTTGAACAAGAACCAGTTCTCGATCAAACGATGGTACCACTTTGGCGCCTCTGGCTGATGGCAGTCAAATTGAACGGATCGCAATCGCCAGACGGCGAACCCCATCCTTGATGACTGGTATACTATAGCCGCCGTAGCCCAGAAGCAGCCCCTTGCGAGTAAACGGTTCAAGGCTGAAATTGGAAACAGGCCAAAGATCGAGACCGTGGGCGGCTGCCCTGTCTACCACCGCCAGATCGTCCATTCCATCCGGTAGCCAGCCAATGCAGTGAATGCCTGCTTCGGGCGATTGAATTTCCAATGGCAGACCGCTTACTGCTTCGAGCAGCGCCGCGCGCCGTTCGGCATACAGGGTTCGCATTCGCCGCAGATGGCGTGAAAAATGGCCCTCCGCAATAAAATCAGCCAGCACTGCCTGTTCCAGCATTGGGGTATGTATGTCAATGAGGCGGCGCACCGTCAGGAACGCCTCGACCAATGGCGATGGCAAGATCAGATAGCCAATTCGCAGGGCTGGAAAGAGCACTTTGCTGAAGGTGCCGATATAAATCACGCGATCCGAGTCATCCAATCCCTGTAATGCCGCCAATGGCCTCCCCACAAACCGATATTCGCTGTCATAGTCATCTTCGAGAATATAGGCGTTGGCGCGCTTGGCCCAATCCAGCACGGCTAACCGCCGCGCCAGACTCATCGTTACGCCCAAAGGGAACTGGTGCGAGGGCGTGAGGTACACCAGCCGGGCCTGTGGCGCACGAGCTATTCCAGCATCTACCACCAATCCTTCGTTATCGACGGGAACGGGAACAATGTGCGCGCCCGCACCGAGCAGAACGCCGCGCGCACCAAGGTAACCGGGATCTTCCATCCAAACCGAATCGCCAGGGTTGATCAGCATTCGCGCGGCCAGATCCAGCGCCCCTTGAAAGCCAGCCGCGATGATGATTTGTTCCGGCGTGCAATGGACCTGGCGGGAGACCGTGACATGGGCCGCAATCGCTTCGCGCAGGGGGAGATAACCTGCCGGGCTTTGATACATAAGGGCGCTGCGCGGCACGCGCCTGGTCTGCCGGACGACGAGCTGTGACCAGAGTTTGTAAGGAAAAGCATCCAGAGCCGGCACCCCAGAGCCAAATGGGCGCGGCAACCCGTTACGTAACGGCGGCAGCGATGCGGACATTTGGGGCGCTGCCAGCTGCAACCTGGCGCGCTCCGAAAATCGTGGCTGGCGCGACTCGGTTCGCCGGGTATCGGTGGGAACTTTACGATCGGGTGTCGTCAACAGGAGCTCTGGCAACACGCGTGCGACAAAGGTTCCACTACCTTCGGCGCTCTCCAGATACCCCTCTGCCATCAATTGTTCATACGTGTTTAGGACGGTGTTGCGTGAAACACTCAATTCATCTGCCAGCGCGCGAGTGGAAGGCAGTTTCGCCCCGCCTTTCAATTCCCCGGAGAGGATTGCCGTCCGCAGGTGGTTATAAAGCTGCTGATAGAGTGGGATATCTAGGGCCGGGCTGAATGGGTCATCTTTGAAGATAGTCATTGCGCATCCAATAGCCTCGAATCGCATGCTACGATTTTATCAATCCTTCACCGCAGGGCAAACGTATTTTACTGGAGCAGAACTGGTTTGAAATTGCCCTGGCCCAAATGTGCAAATGCCTGCCCGAAGGTATCGTGCGACGCGCTACGCGTGCCGTTCGGCAGTGCTGATATGATATAACTCTGGAGCAAATTGGCAAACACATTTGCACTGGGCGGTTGCCCGATGCTGGAGATGTGTCAGCCGGTTGGGGTTGAAGATCAGCGTTGAACCGGAGCGCAAGACTATGAAGACTATTCTGAAGAAACTCGAAGGCGGCGACTTCCGCTCAATTGGCCGCTCGGAGGAAGTGGTTGCCGAGGCGCAAGCCGGCCCTGACCTGTTCGGCGACTTGTTTGAAGGCATGCTTCACCCCAACCCGCTGATTAGAATGCGGGCGGCGGATGCAGTTGAAAAGATAACCGTCGAACATCCTGAATACCTTCGCCCTTACAAAAAGAAGCTCATCCGGAAAGTGGCGAAGGTCAATCAGCAGGAAGTGCGCTGGCACGTCGCCCAACTCTTCTCGCGGCTTGAACTGAGCAAAGCCGAGCGCCGCGCTGTCGTCGCCATTCTCTCCGACTATCTGCAGGACGAGAGCAAGATCGTCAAGACCTTCGCCATGCAAGCCCTGGCCGACATCGCCGGGCAGGACGCCGGACTGCGAGCGCCCATCGTCAAGCAGTTGGAGGCCCTGACGCGCACCGGAAGCCCGGCGATGAAAAGCCGCGGGCGAAAGTTGCTGGCGAAGTTGAAGTAGAGTTGGGTTCTATGGCATAATCATCACCTTGTGAGACCTCACCTTTCCGTTGTCATCCCCGCCTACAACGAAACCGCCAATCTCCAACAAGGGTCGTTGAACAAAGTAGCCGAGTATCTCGCCGCTCAGAACTACGCTTACGAAGTGCTGGTAGTGGACGACGGCAGTGAAGACGAAACGGCAACCCTGGCCGACGCCTTTGCCCGCCAGCATCCCTGCTTCGGCGTGATTCGCAACCCGCATCACGGCAAAGCCCGCACCGTTGCCACCGGCATGTTGGCCGCCCAGGGCAACATCATCCTATTCAGCGATATGGATCAGGCCACGCCCATTGGCGAGACGGCCAAACTGCTGGCCGGCTTCAAGCAGGGCTACGATGTCGTCATCGGCTCGCGGGGCCGGGCGCGCCATCACGCGCCGCTGTGGCGCAAAGCCATGTCGCGCAGTCAGATCATTTTACGCAATGTGATTCTAGGCTTCCGCGACATCACCGACACTCAGTGCGGTTTCAAAGCCTTTCGCCGGGAAGCCGCCCTGGCCATCTTGAACTCCCTCAACCTCTACCGGCAAAACACGGCCAACGGGGCCAAAGGGGCAATGGTCACTTCCGGCTTTGACGTGGAGATGTTGTTCGTGGCCCGCAAGCTGGGCTACAAAGTGAAAGAGGTGCGGGTGGAGTGGGACTATCAACGCACCCGACGGGTGAACCTGCTAAAAGACTCGGCGCGCGGCGTGAGCGAACTTCTGAGCATCCGCCTCGCCGACCTGCGCGGCGCTTATAATCATCACGAGAAGATATGAACCGCAAAGACGCAAAGGGCGCGAAGTTTCTTTTTCTTCTTTGCATTCTTCGCGTCTTCGCGGTGAATTCCTATTTGCATGAAACCAGCCTATGCTTCCAACAAAAATTGTCGTCATCGGCGCTGGCAGTGCCAGCTTTGGATTGAACACTCTGGCCGCGTTGATGCGGAGCGGGAGTTTGCGTGGCAGTCAGCTCGCGCTCGTAGACTTCAATGCCGAAGCGCTTGGAATCGTCGGGGGGCTGGCGGCCCGCCTCAACCGCGAGTGGGATGCGCAAATGACGATCACCACCCATGGCCACCATGCTGAAGCCCTCGACGGCGCGCACTTTGTTATCCAATCCATCGAAGTGCCGCCGCGCGAAAAGTTGTGGCGGCAGGATTTTGAAATCCCGCTCAAGTATGGCGTGCGCCAGCCCTATGCCGAAAACGGCGGCCCCGGCGGCTTCGCCCACGCCGCTCGCAACATCGGCCCCGTTATGCAAATCGCGCGCGCCATGGAGCGCGCCTGCCCCGAGGCCTGGCTGATCAACTTCACCAACCCCATGACGCGCATCTGCGACGCCGTTGCCCGCTACAGCAAGATTCGCGTTGTCGGATTGTGCCACCAGATCAACGTCGGCTACGCGATGGTGGGGCTGGCCCTGGCTGATCATCTCGGCCTCACCCTCCCCCACGGTTTCACCGACACCCACGCCTCACCTCACTCCACCCCCGCCCGGAATCAAGTCGCGCGTCAAGCTCTTGAAAAGGTGGACATCAAAGCCGCCGGTCTCAACCACTTCACCTGGATGCTCGACGTGCACGACAAGCGTACCGGCGAAGATTTATATCCGCTCTTCGCCGAACGTTGGGCGGAACTTGACCCCGCATTCGAACCCCTCACCCGCCGCGTGTATTCGGCTTTTGGCCGTTTCCCGATTCCCGGCGACGAGCATTTGTGTGAATATCTTCCGTTCGTTAGCGACCCGGCCACCAGGCCGTGGGAGAAGTACGAGATCAGTCTGTACGATTGGGATTTCTGGGATCAGTTTCGAGGCTGGAGCCACAACAACATGGCCCAGATGGCCGACGGCCAGATGCCCATTGACGACTTGCGTGAAGCCGACAGTGAAGGCGCATTGGAGATCATCGAGTCCATTGCCGGCGCGTTCAATCACTATCATCTGGCGGTGAACTTGCCCAACCGGGGTTACATCACTAATTTGCCCGAAGGCGCAATTGTGGAAGTACCGGGCCTGGTGAGTGGCGCCGGCGTCAATGGCGTTGGGGTTGGGATGTTGCCGGAGCCAATTGCCGAATTGTGCCGCCGCGAGGTTACTGTTGCCCGTCTCGGCGTGGACGCCGCCGTGAACGGCGACCGGGCCGCCGCTTTACAATGCCTTCTGCTTGATCCCGTCATTACCGATCTCGACGTGGCCAAGCAGATTCTCGATGACTACCTTGAAGCCTATCGCGAACACCTGCCGCAGTTTTTCAAATAAAACCGGTCACGAATTTCACTCATTTTCGCGAAGAAGAAAACCGAATCAAATTCGTGTTAATTCGTGGCAAAGAAGAATTGATGCTTGGAGAACACCGAGTCAAACACCTGCTGGAGACAGCGCTCTCACTCTCCACTGCCAGTGAGACCGAAGTCTCGTTAACGGCCGTGGACGAGTCGCTCACGCGCTTTGCCAACAATGCCATCCACCAGAACGTGGCCGAGACCGATGCGGTTCTGCAGGTGCGGGCCGTGTTTGGCAAGCGAATCGGCACGGCGGCCACTAACGACTTTTCTGCCGGGGCGCTGGCCCGCCTGGTCGAGGTGGCGTGTGAGATCGCCAACCACCAACCCGAGAACCCGGAGTTTCCCGGCCTGCCCGACCCTCGCCCCGCCCCAATCGTTCATTCATTTGATAAGGCAGTTGCGTCCATCACCCCCGAAGCGCGGGCGCGGGCCATTGGCGGCATTTGCCGCGCCGCCGTTGCCGCAAACGCCGTCGCCGCTGGCGCGTATTCAGCCTCGAGCCTCGAGTTCGCGGTTGCCAACTCACGCGGCCTGTGGGCCTATCATCCTTCGACTTCGGTTGACCTCACGCTGGCAGTGGCTTGCGGAGAGGGGGCAGGCTACGCTCATGGCACCTCGTGGCGGCTCGACCGGGTGAATGTTGAGTCATTGGGGGCCGACGCTATTCAACGGGCCATCGCCGCCCGCGCGCCTCGCCTCGTCAAACCCGGTGAGTACACCGTCATCCTTGAGCCTTATGCCGTGGCCGACATCATCGAAAGTTTAGCCTCCGAGGGCATGGGGGCGCTGGCGGTGCAGGAGGGGCGTAGTTGGATGAATGGGCGTTTGGGCAAAGCTGCGCTCTCGCCCCTGCTCTCGATTTGGGACGACGGCCTTGACCCCGAGGGCGAGCCGCAACCGTTTGACTGCGAAGGCGTGCCGAAGCAGAGAGTGGATATTGTGCGCGCCGGAGTGCCGACCGCGCCCGTGTACGACACGCATACCGCGTCGCGCGAGCCGGGCCGCTCGTCCACCGGCCACGCCCAACCTGTTGATGAAGATTGGGACGGGCCGATGCCGGGCAACCTGCACATCGCCCCTGGTGACTCGACGGTGGAAGACATGATCCGTTCCACGACCCACGGGTTATATGTGACACGCTTCTGGTATACCAACATTGTGTCGGAGCACGATTGCGTGCTGACCGGCATGACGCGGGACGGGACGTTTCTGATCGAGCGCGGCGAGATTGTCGGCCCGGTGCACAACCTGCGATTCACTCAGGCGCTCGTGCCGGCCCTGAAGAACGTGGTTGCGGTTGGCAAGGAATCGCGGCCCATCGGCGGCTACTACGGCAGTCACCGTCTGCCGGCCATGAAGGCGGAAGGATTTCGGTTTACGGGGTGAGTTTCTTGTCCCATTCTTCCAACAGCCTCAAACTCACCCCCGCCCCGCCACACACAATCACCACAACCGGCCCAAGCCCCGCCAGCGGCCCGGCCCGGTTATACACCGCCGACAGCGATGCGCCGCAGGCCGGCTCCACCAGCACCCGATGATCGTCAGCGAAGCGCAGGCAGGCGTCGAGCGCGGCCCGGTCGGTGACGAGCCAGGGGGTGATCGGGTGGCGCTTCGTCCAGGCCAGGGCTTCGGCGGCCACGGCCCGCGCGCCGAGGGTGGTGGCGATGGAAGTGATCCGGTCGAGGGTGACCAGACGGCCCGCCTGAACCGAGGCGGCGAACGAGGCCGCGCCTTCTGTCTCTACGGCCAACACCGGCGTCTCCTTCCAGCCAACTTCGTGCATTCCTTCCAACAATCCGCACAACAAACCGCCGCCGCCCACTGAGACAACAATCGCGCCTGGCCTCACCCCAGCCTCGGTGATCTCGTGAATGATGGACGAATGCCCACGCCACACTCTGGGGTCATCGAATGGGTGAATGTAAGCCGCGTTCTCTTGTTTGGCTAGCTCGGTAGCGTAAGCGTGAGCCTCATCCCACGAGACACCCTGCACCAGCACCGTTGCCTCTTGCTGACGAATCAAGTCTTGCATCCGAACCGGCGTGGTCCTTGGCAGGACGATGGTGGTCGGGAGTCCGATCTGGTGGCCCGCATAGGCGGCGGCGTAACCGGCGTTCCCGCCCGAAGCGCACACCAGCCGGCGCGCGCCCGCCTCATAACTGGCCTGACACGCCGCGCCGATTCCTCGCGCCTTGAACGAGCCGACGGGTTGCAGAGCTTCCATCTTCAATAACACCGGAGCGCCCAAAATATCGCCGAGCGGGCGCGACGCCCAGAGCGGGGTGGAAACATGGATGGGTGTCATTGAGTGATCTCCTTCAGGGTTGCCAGCCGTAAATCAAATCATCAGCCGGGTTATGGGTCAGGTTGGTCAGGCCGGAGCCGTTGGGGTGGATGATGTAAAGCTCCTGGTTGCCATCGCGATTGGATTGAAAAGCAATCCACTGGCCGTCGGGCGACCACGAAGGCGACCAATCGCCCGCCGGGTCGTCGGTTAACCGCGTTTGCTGACTGCCATCACTATTCATCACATAAATTTCCTGGTTGCCATCGCGAAACGAAGTGAAGGCGATGCGTGAGCCATCGGGCGACCAGGCCGAGAAGGTATCGTCGGCGGGGTTGTTCGTCAGGTTGATCAGGTTGGAGCCGCCGAGCGAGTCGGGAGCAGTAGCGTACAATTCGCGATTCTTGTCGCGGTCGCTTTCGAATGTGACGCGTGAGCCGTCGGGCGACCAGGCCGAAAAGAGATCATCGGCCAGGGTGTTCGTCAGATTGATCAGGCTCGAACCGTCGGCGTTGATGGCGAACACTTCACCGCCCGCGCCGCTGATAGCGGTGAAGGCAAGGCGCGAACCGTCGGGCGACCAGGCCGGCCCAAACTCGTTGGCCGGGCTGTCGGTGACGCTGGCGCGGGTTTGCGCGCCATCGAGGATTTTGACAACGACGATGTCCGAGTTGCCGTTGTAGTCGGATTGAAAGGCAAGGCGGGTGCTGTCGGGCGACCAAACGGGGAAACGGTCGTTGCCGGGGGAGCGGGTGACGCTGGCGCGGGTCTGGCCGGAACCGTCGAGGTTCATCAACCAGATGTCGAAGTTGCCGTCACGATTAGAGGCGAAGGCGATTTTTTGGAATCGGGGCGCCCAGGCGGGGTCGGTATCCCACGAAGAGTTGTTGCTCAAATTAATCGTCGTAAAATTGTCGAGGCTGACAGCGTAAATCTCAAAGTTGCCGTCGCGATCCGAGATGAAGCCAAGCCAGCCGGAGCCGCCACCGAGGGCGGTGGGGAACGGAGTCGGTTCCGGGGCGATGTTGGCGGCGGCCACAAAGATCGGGCTGGACTGAAGCGTGGGGATTGGATCATCGGGCCGCGCATTGCGAATCATCAGTGAGCCACTAAGCCCCAGAAGTATAAGCGCGGCTAATCCGAAGACGAGAAGCAGGCCCGCTTGCCGGGCTTGCAGGCCAAGGAGTTTTCTTTTAGGAGATGGCGGGGCACTCACGCTAGGCCCGGGTTTGCAGGGCGGAGGCTTTAATCTGATCGTGCTTGGGCAGGACGACGGTGAAAATGGCGCCCTGGCCAGGCGTAGAGTCCACCCAGATGCGGCCACCATGATTCTCGACGATAGATTTGACGATGGAGAGTCCGAGGCCGGTGCCTACTGCGTGATCAGGGACGTTTTTGGAACGGAAAAACTTGTCGAAGACATAAGGCTGATCGGCCAGCGGAATACCGATGCCGGTGTCGGAGACGGCGACAACCTCATGGTCGTCGGCTTCGCGCACAACGACGACGATGGCGCCGCCTTCGGGCGTGTATTTAATGGCATTCTCGACGAGGTTGGCGATCATCTGGCGCAGGCGGATCGGATTGCCGAACACTTGCGGCAGTTTTTCCGGAAGGTGGGTGACAATTCTCAGCTTTTTGTTTTCGGCGTTGGCGTGGAGGCCTTCGATGGCATAACGGGCGATGAGCGACAGGTTGACAGGTTCCTTCTGGCTGTCGAAGCCGGCTTCAATGCGGCCCAGATCGAGCAGGTCGGTGATGAGAGTCGTGATGGCGTTGACGCTCATGTTGATGCGGTCGATGAATTCACCCTGCTGGTCGGTCACAGGGCCAACGCGCTTGAGCAGTTCCAGGTAGCCCATGATGGTGGTGAGCGGTGAGCGCAGATCGTGAGAGACGGTGGTGACGAATTCGCTCTTGATGCGGTCGAGTTGTTTAAGGTGGGTGATGTCTTGCATGATGACGACGCGACCCACTCCGGGGATAGGGGTGAGCTGGGCGTTGAACACTCGACTATCTTCGCTCGTTACCTCGGCCCGGCGGTTGAGACTGCCGGTGGTCGGCTGGGCGAACAGGTTGAGCAGATCGGGATTCCTGATCACCTCCGGCAAAGGCTGTCCGTTCACTTCGGCGGTGCTCAGGTTGAGGGCCTTGCGGGCGGCGGTGTTGATCATGATCAGCCGCGATGCGTCGTCAACGACAATCACCCCGTCTTCGGTGTTTTGCAGAATCGCGTCGAGCTTGGCCCGTTCGGTGTCGGCCCGGGCGTAGAGGCGGGCGTTTTCGATGGCGATGACGGCGTAATCGGCCAGCATGGTCAACGGAGCCAGGTCATCTTCATTGAAGATGCGCCCGCCAGTGCGGTTGTCCACGCCCAACACACCGATGATCTGTTCGCGCAGTCGAAGCGGAATGTAGATGAGCGAGCGGACGAGGTAGGCCGTTTTGATCTTCTGAGGCGAGTCGGCGCCAAGGATGAAGGGTTGGCCCGAGCGGATGACCTGCCCGGCCAGACTATCCTCGGAGCGAATGCGGAAGGTGCGGACAAACTGATCGTCGAAGTTGCGGGCGGCGCGCATGATTAACTCGCCGCTCTGCTCATCGAGCAGGAGCAGGCTGCCTTCTTCAGCGCCGGTCAGGGAGACGGCGGCCTCCACCACCTGGCTGAGAACGTAATCCGGGTCGAGCGAGGTGGTGAGCGCCCGGCCAATTCTCTGCAGAGTCTCCAGGTCGCGCACGCGCTTTTCGTAGGCGGCCTGCTGGCGGCGGGCGCGTTGGGCTTCGAGAGCCTGCTCGACAGCGGCCAGCATCACCTCGCCGTCCACCGGCTTGGGCAGGTAACGAACGATTCCGGCGATGACTGATTCGGTGATGATTTGCTCCGAGCCTTCGGCGGTCATAAGAATGAAGGGGGTGGATTTGTCGGCGGTGGCCAGCGCCCGTTTGAGTTGCAGGCCGGTGAGGCCGGGCATGTGGAGATCGGCGATGATCAGGTCGGGGTGTTGTTCGCGGGCGATTTTGAGCGCCGCCACGCCGTCTTCAACGGTGGTGACGTTGTAGCCCGCCGGGCGCAAAATGTAATCGGCGAGGAAGTCCAGCACCTCGCGTGAATCATCGGCAACTAAAATTCGTTCACTGCTCACTCTTGAAAATCCTCGACGTTTCTTAGCTCTTGTCCCCAGCAATGGCTATTGTGCAAGTAGTGTACCCCCAACGGTTTGCAGGCGCTATCCGTACCAGAGTCATCATGACCGTGGTCACTTCAGTTGTTTTGGCCAGGTTTGTTTCAGTTTGACGGCTCTTCCGGCTTTAACGGGAAAGCGCCCCTGTCATTCTGAGCGAAGCGAAGAATCTCGGCGCAACCAGCCAGAGACCCTTCGCTTCGCTCAGGGTGACACCTATAAATCCCGTCAAAAACGGGAGAGACAGTTTGACAATATGGGTCATGGCGTCACAATAATGCCCTCGATGAGTTGTTCGATGAGAGCCAGCTTGTCGGCGATTCGTTTGAGGTTGTCGCGCTGGCGGCCGGTGAGCTTGTCGTGGCCATCGGCGGTCGCCGCTTCAATGTAAGACCTGGTCTGGTGGATCGGTTCACGCAGGGTGTCCGCCACTTTTTGTTGAACTTCATGCCGTGTTCGCAGGTGTCGCGTTTCCTCGGCCTGGCGCAATTCCTCGTTGGCCTGTTGCAGGGAGCGGGCGCGGGCTTCAAGCGCCTGAAAAAGCCGCACGTTGACGACGGCAATTGAAGCGTAGTCGGCCACGGCGTTGAGCAAAGCTTGATAACGGTCGTCGAACGCTTTGGCCGACTTGTGGGCAACGGTGAGCACGCCCACGACTTGCTCGCGGGCTTTGATGGGCGTGACGAGCGCCGACCTGGCAATTTGAGCAATGCGAAATTGAGCCATGCCCGGCCCGGTGATGTTGAGAGCTTCGCCGGATTGCATGACAAGTGATGAGAGGCCGTCGTCCCACGGCCCGCGCAGTTTGGGGTTGCCGGGCACGTTTTTGGCGGCGTACAGACTCAATTGCCCGCCCGGTTCGTCGGCCAGGGCCAGCCAACCCATCTCGGCGCCAGTCAGCTGTACGGCGCCGTCCACCAGTCGGGCGAACAACGCGCCAATGTCGTGCAAATTGATCACCGCTTTGCCAATAGCGGCCAGTGTGACCAGTTCTTTAACTCGCTCTTCGAGTTCGGCGTTGGCCTGTTTGATTTGCGCTTCGAGTTGCGCTCGCTCGCGCTTCAACCGCCCCTCGCCGAGCACGCGATCAACCGTATTGACGATCTCAGCTTCGCGCAGTGGCCGCGCCAGATAGTCGCGCGCGCCAAGCCGGAAGGCGGCCAGAGCCTGCGCTTCGCCCTGCGGCGGGACGATGACGATGATGGGCGCGTCAAAACCTTGCGAGCGAAGCGCCGTGAGCAAATCCCTGCCGGAGAATCCTTGCAGGCTGAGGCTGATGATCATCACCGCGGGTGCGAAGTTGAGGGCTTGGGGCAGAGCCGCGCCTCCGTCGGTGACGGCGGCGACCTGGTAGCCAAGCGGCGCCAGCACCTGCTTGACGATCAGGTCGAGGCTGTGCATGTCGTCGTCAACAACCAGGATTCTGTCCTGCTGTTTTGCCATAGCTAGGATGATAGCATGGGCTGGAAAAAAATCCCAATTTCCAAAAAGCCAAATCCCAAAGGTTAATCGAGCCACTCAATGATAGTCGCTTCGCCCTGACCCACCCCAACGC
This sequence comes from uncultured Anaerolineales bacterium, assembly GCA_964431175.1. Classification (GTDB taxonomy): domain Bacteria; phylum Chloroflexota; class Anaerolineae; order Anaerolineales; family VGOW01; genus VGOW01. The sequence continues at coordinate 2,393 of CAYSIV010000151.1, read as the reverse complement.
ACAACGTCGCCAGACCATAGTAGGGCCGCTTCTCGGCCGGGGCGCGGCGCTTCATCTCGTGCACCATCGTGCAGATCAGGCGCGCGCCGGAGCAACCGAGCGGGTGGCCGAGCGCAATCGCGCCGCCGTTGACGTTGGTGATCTCGTGGCGGAACCCGGCAGACTCCATCACCGCCAATGCCTGAATAGCGAAAGCTTCGTTCAGTTCAATGAGGCCGATGTCTTCGATGGTGAGACCGGCTCTGGTTAATGCCTTTTGGGTGGCCGGGACAGGGCCGAGGCCCATCGTGCGTGGTTCTACGCCCGCCGCCGCCGAAGCCACAATGCGGGCCAGTGGTTTGAGACCCAACGCTTTGGCTTTTGTATCCGACATGACCAGCACCGCCGCCGCGCCATCGTTGAGGCCCGACGAGTTGCCAGCGGTCACAGTTCCGTTTTTGCGGAAGGCGGGTTTGAGTCTGGCGAGCGACTCCGGCGATGTGTCGGAGCGGGGATGCTCGTCGCGGCCCACCAGAGTCGGCTCGCCCTTTGGCTGAGGCACGGACACCGGCACGATCTCTTCGGCAAACTTTCCGCTTTCAATCGCGGCCACCGCTCGGCGGTGACTCTCCAGGGCAAACGCATCCTGCTGTTCGCGGCTGAGGTGCTTGTAAGACTCAAGTTCGGCCACGTTCTCGGCGGTCTCGCCCATTGAGTCGTTGCCATACAGTTCTTTGAGCTTGGGGTTGGGAAAGCGCCAGCCGAGAGTCGTGTCCCAGGCGGTGAGGTTGCCGAAAGCAAATTGCGCTTCAGGTTTTGGAATTGCGTACGGCGCTCGCGTCATGCTCTCCACACCGCCAGCCACGTAAACATCGCCCTCGCCGGCTTTGATGGCGCGGGCGGCGGCATTGATGGCGGCCAGCCCCGAAGCGCACAGCCGATTAAACGTGACAGCGGCCACGTCGGCCGGCAGTCCGGCTAGCAGAGTCGCCATGCGGGCCACGTTGCGGTTGTCCTCACCGGCCTGATTGGCGCATCCCAAGTAGACTTCTTCGACGAGAGCGGGGTCAACATTGCCCCGCTTGAGCACTTCGGCGATGACGAGGGCGGCCAGGTCGTCGGGGCGGACGGATTTGAGGATGCCGCCGTGGCGGCCAATGGGCGTGCGAACAGCGGAGATGATGACGGCTTCAGGCATGAGATTGTATTCCATTTGTCATACCGAGCGAAGCGAAGCATCTCCGGGTTGGCCCGGAGACCCTTCACTTCACTCAGGGTGACATTGCAGAGTGAGATGTTGAAGCGATTGTAGACTTGGGAGGAATGAGCGTCAAGGGTAGGGCCGACAGAAAAGCGCGTTTTAGGCTAAACTTGGGCGAATTATGGAAGACCTCACCGGCAAACAACTTGGCCCGTATCGCATCGTTGCCCCGCTGGGCGAGGGCGGCATGGCCGCTGTGTACAAGGCCTACCAGCCTGGCATGGAGCGCTATGTGGCCCTCAAAATCCTGCCGTCTCAACTGGCCAACGATCCGCAGTTCGTTGCCCGCTTTCAACAAGAGGCCCAGGTCATCGCCCGCCTGCAACACCCGCATATTCTGACCGTGTTCGATTATGGCGCAACCGACGATGGCGCCGAAGGCGGGCGCTACACTTACATTGCCATGCCGTTTGTCGAGAGCGGCACGCTGGCCGATGTGCTCAAAGGAGAGCCTCTGCCTTTCAGCCAGATCAAATTGCTCATCTCGCAAATCGGCGATGCGCTCGACTATGCCCACACGCGCGGCATTGTGCATCGTGACGTGAAACCCAGCAACGTTCTGGTGGACGAGCGCGGCAACTGCCTGCTCACCGATTTCGGCATTGCCAAAATTGTGGCAGCGTCGAGCGCGGCCCGGCTCACGGCCAGCGGCGGCGTGGTGGGCACGCCCGCTTACATGTCGCCCGAACAGGGCAGTGGCAACAAAGTGGATGCGCGAAGCGATGTCTACTCGCTCGGCGTGATTCTTTATGAAATGGCGACAGGCCGCATGCCGTTCAACGCCGAAACGCCGATTGCTATCGTCTTCAAGCACATCGAAAACCCGCTGCCGCCGCCCGGCCTCATCAACCCCGACATTCCCGATGACCTTGAAGTTGTCATTCAGAAAGCGCTGGCCAAGAATCCTGATGAGCGCTACCCTACCGCAGGCGAGATGGTGTTGGCTCTACAAATGGCGCTGGCCGATGCGCCGACTGAGTCTATGCTGTTGCCCTCGGCGACAGTTGCCTACCAAGCGCCGCCAGCGAAACGCACCGCACCTTCGCCGAAACCTAAGACCGCATTCCCAGCCTGGATGCTGGCCGCGGGCGGCGTGTTGATCATCGCCGTTGCGGCGATCGGGGTCGCCGTCGTGGGCGGGGGACTGCTGTTC